>CANRKP010000013.1 GCA_947631245.1 uncultured Clostridia bacterium | reverse complement strand
CGGAGTGACTGGATTCGAACCAGCGGCCTCTTGGTCCCGAACCAAGCGCTCTACCGGACTGAGCCACACCCCGTTTTCTGTCAGATGCTGTCCTTCGACAGCCCTAACAGTATATCACCCCGAAGGGGATATGTCAAGTGTTTGAATAAAATTTTTCGAATGCTCCGAAAAAACCGTGCGTATATCAGGCGTTGACTCCGGCGGGCTCAGGCTGTGCGTCCGAGCTGTTTTTCTCTTCCGTATTTTGGACGCACGGAGTATAAGTCGGAACGATCTCGGCGACGATGTCGCGGATGTTCGGATCCTCGACGCGGTAAGCTGCCTCGAGCTTCACGAGCTGCTCCTTGAACTTCTCGTCGTCCATTTCTATCGGGCGTCCTATGTGTATGAGCTTGTTGTCCGTCTCGCGCATACCCTCCTCCGCCATGAGCAGCTCCTCATAGAGCTTCTCGCCCGGGCGAAGTCCGGTGTAAACGATCTTTATATCGACGTCGGGCTCATAACCCGAAAGCCTTATAAGATTGCGCGCCATGTCCGCTATCTTTACGGGTCTGCCCATATCGAGGACAAATATCTCGCCGCCCGTCGCATAATAGCCGGCTTGAAGCACGAGGGAAACCGCCTCCGGTATCGTCATAAAGAAGCGCGTTATTTCCGGATGCGTGACCGTGACGGGTCCGCCCTCCGCTATCTGCTTCTCAAAGAGGGGTATGACCGAGCCGTTGCTGCCGAGCACGTTGCCGAAGCGCACGGCGACGAAATCCGTCTTTGTCTGCTCACGGTCCATCATCTGAACGACCATCTCGCAGATGCGCTTTGACGCGCCCATGATATTCGTCGGATTTACTGCCTTGTCCGTCGAGATGAGGACGAATTTCGACACGCCGTATTTTGCCGACATGCGCGCCATCTTGTATGTTCCGAAGACGTTGTTCTTTACCGCCTCCGTCGGCGAGTCCTCCATCAGCGGGACGTGCTTATGGGCTGCGGCGTGGAAAACAATGTCGGGATGATATGTGCCGAGGACGTAATCGAGCCTTGCGGTATTCCTGACGGAGCCTATGAGGACGACGAGATTGAGCTCGGGATGCGTTTTTTTGAGCTCCATCTGAATGTCGTAAGCGTTGTTCTCATATATATCGAATATGAGCAAGAGCTTCGGCGAGAACCTCGCTATCTGACGGCAGAGCTCGCTGCCGATCGAACCGCCTCCGCCAGTGACCATCACGGCCTTTCCCGAGATATAGTGGCATATCTCGTCTATATTGACGTCTATCGCGTCGCGACCGAGAAGATCAGAAAGCTCGACATGACGCAGATTGCTGACGCTGACCTGACCGCTCACGAGCTGATATATTCCGGGCAGCACCTTGACCTCGCATCCTGTGCGGCTGCATATCTCGAGTATCTCGCGGCGCGTCTGCCCCGTGCTCGTTGGTATCGCGTATATTATCTCGTCGATGTCAAATTTTTTGACGGCGTCCGGTATGTCGTTCCTGTTTCCGACGACGGTCACGCCATCGATGTCGCGTCCTATCTTTGTATCGTTGTCGTCGATAAGGCAGACTACGCGGCCTGTCGGCGCGTTAGGCGAATGATATTCGCGGAGCAGCATTCTCCCGGCCTCTCCGGCGCCGATTATCATGACGCGGCGCTGTCCAGGTCTCTCCGATATTCTCTCTATAAAAAACCGGAGTGAGAGCACGAACCTGTACGAAAACCGCACAAGGCAGGTGAATATCATCGACATTACGAAGCCGATAAAATAGCATGAGCGAGGGAGGTCTATATCGAAAATGTTTACCGCCAAAACGCCCACAAAGCAAAGCACCGTATATGCTCCCGCGATGCGGAGCAGCGTGTCGAGGCTGACGAAACCGAGAATGCTGTTGTAAAGCCGGAAAAGGGTGAAAACGAGGATACAGGCGGCAGCCCAATAGAGCACGCAGGATGCGTATGTGTCTATATACTCAATCGGTATCTCCGAAATATGGAACTCAAATCTGACCCACAGTGCAAATCCAAACGATATCGCGATGCTCGCGATGTCAACCATCATAAGGATGAAAACTGGGTATATTTTTTTTAATACAGCACAGACCTTTTTCAAAATTTTCTCCTTATAAATAAAGCGCCGGTATAAAACGGCGCGCAGCGCGCGAAATCCTGTCGGACGCTTTCTTTATGCGGACAAGCGTCATAGGTCTATATATATTACCACACCCGCCAAAATAAATCAACCCGAAATTTCGGGAATTATGCGTTTTAGTCGGTTAATCGCTCCTATAAAAGATTTTGCATACATAAAAAACTTTTTTTTGCCGCTGTGTTTGGAGAAAAAACGCCGCGTGCCCGTCATTTTACTCCGCCGGAATAAAAAAATTTGCGAAATGCCGCGAAAAAGAGCGATTTCTGTGGTATAATGATTGTGTGATGTTGCCGGAAGCCATGCGCGGCGACGCCGCTTTGCCTTCCGACATCACTGCAATCATTGACGGCCGCCGCCTCGCACTGCTTCGCGCGCTCGGCGATGTGGTATAATGTATTCTGTGCTTTAATATCTTCGAGGGCTTGTCCTGCAATAAGTCCCAAAAGCTCACAAATTTCAAAGACGCCGCGTTTTTGTCTCACGGCATGCAGGCGCGGCGCTTTTCATAATCATATTTCGAAACTTTATTTCACAAGAGGTCTTACATAATGCAGACGTACCGCGCCGGGATAGATATCGGCTCGACTACAGTAAAACTCGTCATCCTTGACGGGGAAGGAAAAATAATATTCGGAGAGTATCGCCGCCATCACGCTCACACTCAGGACACGCTCGCTGAGCTTCTTGCCGAAGCGGTCGACAGAATCGGCGACTGCTCGCTCAAAATAAAAATAACGGGCTCCGGCTCAATAAATCTCGGTCGCGCGCTCGGCATCGGCTTCATACAGGAGGTCGTTGCCGTCGCCTCCGCCCTCTCCTCATTCGCGCCGGACACAGACGTCGCGATAGAGCTCGGAGGCGAGGACGCGAAGATCATATACTTCACGGGCGGGCTCGAAGAGCGCATGAACGGCGTCTGCGCCGGAGGGACAGGCTCGTTCATCGATCAGATGGCGGCGCTACTTCAGATAGACGCCGTCACGCTGAACGAAGAAGCCAAGAACTATAAGGAAATATATCCTATCGCCGCGCGCTGCGGAGTTTTTGCCAAGACAGACATACAGCCGCTCATAAACGAGGGCGCGACGAAGGCGGACCTCTCTGCCTCCATATTCCAGGCCGTCGTCAGCCAAACGATCTCGGGTCTCGCCTGCGGCAAGCCGATACGCGGCAAGGTCGCGTTTCTCGGCGGTCCCCTTCACTTTCTGACCGAGCTGAAAGCCGCGTTCATCCGCACCCTGAAGCTGACTCCCGAAAACATCGTCGATCCCGAAAATTCGCACCTGTTCGCCGCCGTCGGCGCGGCGCTCGCCGCAGATGAAGAGACCGAGCCCGTGCCCGTCTCCGAGCTTCGCGACAGGCTCTCGCGCGGCGTCGCCGTCACGTTTGAGATGCCGCGTCTCGACCCGCTCTTTGGCAGCAAAACCGAATACGGCGAATTCTGCCGCCGCCACGAACGCGCCGTTCTGCCTAAGGGAGATCTCGCCTCTTACCGCGGGAACTGCTTTCTCGGCATAGACGCGGGCTCGACGACGACAAAGCTCGCCCTCATCGGCGAGGACGGTCAGCTTTTGTTCTCTCACTATGCGAACAACCGCGGCGATCCGATAAAAACTGCGATGAACGCAATATCCGAGCTGCGAAAGATCCTCCCTTGGGGAGCGAAGATCGTGCGCTCCTGCTCCACAGGCTACGGCGAGGAGCTGCTCAAATCCGCCTTCGCGCTTGACGAAGGAGAGGTCGAGACGATAGCGCACACGACGGCGGCGGAATTTTTCGACCCCGAAGTCGACTGCGTGCTCGACATCGGCGGGCAGGACATGAAGTGCATCAAGCTCAAAAACGGCGCCGTCGACACGATCCTCTTAAACGAGGCGTGCTCGTCGGGCTGCGGCTCCTTCATCGAGAATTTTGCAAATTCACTCGGTTTTACGGCGGAGGATTTTGCTAGCGAAGCGCTTTTTGCCGAAAATCCCGTCGACCTCGGAACGCGCTGCACCGTCTTTATGAACTCGAACGTGAAGCAGGCGCAGAAGGAGGGCGCGTCAGTCTCCGACATTTCCGCGGGACTTGCGTACTCCGTCATCAAAAACGCGCTCTTTAAAGTCATAAAGCTCGCAAACGCCGAGGATCTCGGCCGTCACGTCGTCGTCCAGGGCGGCACGTTTTACAATAAGGCCGTGCTCCGCGCATTCGAAAAAATAGCCGGCGTCGAAGCGACGTGCCCCGATATTTCCGGTCTCATGGGCGCGTTCGGCGCGGCGCTCATCGCCCGCCGCCACTACACGGGGCAAGGGACCGAGATGCTCCCGCTCGAGGAGATCGAGGCGCTCACATACACCTCGACGAGCACGCGCTGCGGCGGATGCCAGAACAACTGTATGCTGACCATAAACAAATTCGCGGGCGGACGCCGCCACATCACAGGCAACCGCTGCGAACGCGGTCTGCGCGGGGAGAGCCGCCGCAAGAGCTGCCCCAATATGTTCGAATACAAGCGCCGCCGCCTGTTCGATTACGAGCCGCTGCCCGCCGACACGGCGCCCCGCGGCGTCATCGGCATCCCGCGCGTACTCAATATGTACGAAAACTTCCCGTTTTGGGCGACGTTTTTCCGCTCCCTCGGCTTCTCCGTGCTCCTCTCTCCGTTCTCTGACCGCAAGATGTACGAGCGCGGCATGGAGTCAATTCCTTCGGAGTCGGAATGCTACCCCGCGAAGCTGTCGCACGGTCACGTCCAGTGGCTCATTGACAACAAGGTCGGGACGATATTCCATCCCTGCGTCTTCTTCGAGCATCAGGAGACCGCGGACGCGCAGAACCACTATAACTGCCCTATCGTCGTCTCGTACCCTGAAAATCTCAAAAACAACGTCGAGTCGATAGCGCTCGAGCACATACGCTACATCCGCCCCTTCATCGCCATGACAGACGAAAAGACGGCGGAGGAACGCCTTGTGCGCCTCTGCGCCGACGAGTGGAACATTCCCGCAGCCGAAGTCCGGGCAGCGTCGCGCGCCGCATGGGCGGAACAGCGAGCCGCAAAGGACGACATCTCCGCCGAGGGACGCCGCCTGCTCTCCGAGATGGAGAGCGTACACGGGCGCGGCATCGTCCTTGCCGGACGTCCTTACCACATCGACCCCGAGATAAACCACGGCATCCCCGAGCTCATTTCCTCATACGGGCTTTACGTCTTCACCGAGGACAGCATACCTCGCGACGAGGCGGAGCGCCCGCTCCGCGTCGTCGACCAGTGGGTGTATCATTCGCGCCTCTACTCCGCCGCCGAGTTCGTCCGCGAAAGGTCGGACCTCGAGCTGATCCAGCTCAATTCGTTCGGCTGCGGGCTCGACGCCGTGACGACCGATCAGGTCGACGAGATACTAGAGGGGAGCGGCAAGCTCTATACGCTCTTAAAAATTGACGAGGTCAACAACCTCGGCGCCGTCCGCATCAGGATACGGAGCCTCCTGGCAGCAATGGATATGCGCTCCGAGCAGCATATCGAGCCCCATCCGCGCCCCGTCACCTATCACCGCACCGAGTTCACAAAAGAGATGCGGGATGAGGGATATACCATAATCGCGCCTCAGATGAGCCCGATACACTTCGATATGATAGCGCCCGTATTCCGCAAATACGGATACAACGCCGTCGTCCTCGACAACGACAACCGCACGGCTATAGACACCGGACTTAAATACGTCAACAACGACGCGTGCTTCCCCTCTATCACCGCCGTAGGTCAGATAATGGAGGCAGTCCTCTCCGGCAGATACGACACTAACCGGCTCGCCATCCTCATGACGCAGACGGGAGGCTGCTGCCGCGCAAGCAATTACGTCAGCTTCATCCGCCGCGCGCTCGACCGCGCCGGTCTCTCTCACATCCCCGTCATCTCGCTGAACGTCAACGGAATGGAGAAAAACGAGGGCTTCCGCGTGTCTCCGCTCCTTCTTCTAGACGCCCTGCACGCCGTCGTATACGGCGACCTCTTCATGCGCTGCCTCTACCGTGTCCGCCCATATGAGCTGACGCCGGGCTCCGCAAACGAGCTGCACCGCAAATGGCGCGATATCGCGATAGATCAGCTCACGAACAAAAAGAGCAAGTGGAGCTATAAAGACGTCTGCCGCGGCATCGTCGAGGCATTTGACAGCTTCCCGATAGACGAGACGAAGAAAAAACCCCGCGTCGGCGTTGTCGGCGAGATACTCGTCAAATATATGCCCCTCGCGAACAACCATCTTGTGGATCTGCTCGAATCCGAGGGCGCCGAGGCCGTCGTCCCCGACCTTATGGACTTTTTGAACTACAGCTTATACAATTCTCAGTACAGGCATGAATTTCTCGGCGCGCCGCTCCGCGCTGCGAATATCTCAAAGCTGTCGATAAGCGCGCTCCGGGCCGTGCGCTCGCCTGCGATAAAGGCGCTCGAAAAGAGCCGACGCTTCAGCCCGCCCGTGCCTATAGAGCACATAGCGGAGATAACGAAGCCGTTCCTCTCCATCGGCAACCAGTACGGAGAGGGCTGGTTCCTCGCGGGCGAGATGGTGGAGCTTCTGAGCTCCGGCGTGCCCAACATCGTCTGCATCCAGCCGTTCGCCTGCCTGCCGAACCACGTCGTCGGCAAGGGCGTCATAAAGGCTCTGCGCCGCGCGCACCCGGAAGCTAACATCGCCGCCGTCGACTACGACCCCGGCGCCTCCGAGGTCAACCAGCTCAACCGCATAAAGCTCATGCTCTCTGCGGCAAACGCCGCGCTGAAGCGCGAGGAGGAGAAAAAAGCCGCCGTTGCTTCGACCGAAAAGTCCGGATCCCCCGCCGACCGCGAACCCGCGGCCGTCTCATAAAAGTCCCCAAACGGCAAAAAAGCGCTCCCTGCGGAATAATCCGCGGGGAGCGCCCGTATTTTTTATCAGACTTCCTTTGCCAAGCCGAAATACTTGCAGTTTTCGGGGACTATTATATCTATGGCGCGGTCAATGCAGCGCAGCTCGACCTCCGTGTACTCGCCGCCGAACTCGCCGTCCGTCGTCCACGGGACGGGCTCCTCCGACGTTATCTTCATCCACGACGTCGAAAATTCGTAGGCCTCAAAGCCGTCCGCCTCTCGGTCCATCAGCGCCTTGGCGAGCTTGTGGAGCCTCCTTGCCGTAGACGGATTTTTGAAAAGGATGACCTCGAATTTTCCGTCGTCGAGCGAGACGTGCGAGCGGAGCGGCAGCCTCATTCCGCCTACTGAGCGCGAATTTGACGCGCCGCCGTAGACGAACTCGCCCTCTATCGTGCCCCCGTCGTACTCGATCTTCATTTTGTACGGTCTCAGCGCGAGGTGCAGCCGCGAGGCGCCGTGGAAAAAGTAAGCGACCTTGCCGAAGATGTTCTTCAGCTTCTGCGGCGTGCCGTACGACGTGTCCGTAAACGTGCCGAACGCCGCGACGTATACGAACGACCTGTCGCCGAGCATCCCTATGTCGCATCCGCGCGCCTTGCCCTTGACGATGACTTCGGCCGCCTCCGGCATATTCGTCGGGATATCGTGGCTTCGGGCGAAATCGTTTACCGTTCCCGCGGGGATATAGCCGAGCTTCGGTATCCTCTTGCCCGCGTTCTTCATTTTCAGAAGCGCGGTCACAGCCTCGTTCAGCGTTCCGTCGCCGCCGGATACCGCGACGACGTCGTATTTTTCGCCCTTCTCGAATATTATCTCCGTCAGGTGTCCTTTGCGCTGCGTCGTCTCGACGGTGACTTCAAATCCGCCGACGACGAGCTTGTCTATGATGGAAAGCAAAAAGCGCTCGGTTCCGGTTATTCCGGCAACTGGGTTCGCCAAAAGCAGGAGTTTTTTTGTTTCTTCCAAGGCCCTCCGCCTCCCTCACAACAAAGTATTACAGTATATTATACACATCGCCGCATTCGTTTTCAATATGCCAAATGTGAATTTATTGTTAAATAATCGTTTCATGACGACATGATATTGCTTTTTTCGACCCCGTGGTGTATAATCATTTAGAAAGAGACACTTGCCAAAAAGAGGTATTCAGCCGATGAATAAAATAAAAGACAGGCAGAAGCTCATTCTTGCCGCGCTCGTCGTCGCGGCTTTTCTGATGTTCGTCATCCTTGTTATCGCCGAGGTGCGCCAAGGCGGACAGGGAGAGCATCCAAACAAATGGGGCGCCGGAAACGGTGACGATACGGGACATGACATAGACAATTCTGGCGAGACGGTCGTTCTGCCCGACTACATAACCGTCGACCTTCTTCCGATAAACGAATATTCGCGGCCGGGCGAGCCCACGGATGAGATAACGGGCATCGTCATCCACTATGTCGGAAACCCGAACACCTCGGCGCAGGCTAACAGAAACTACTTCGCCGGTCTTGCGAAATCGGGCGCGACGTCCGCCAGCAGCAACTTCATCGTCGGGCTCGAGGGCGAGGTCATCGAGTGCGTCCCCCTCGGCGAGATCGCTTACGCCTCGAACAACCGCAATCACGACACGATATCGATAGAGTGCTGCCACCCCGACGAGGGAGGCAAGTTCAACGACGCCACATATGCGTCCCTCATAAAGCTGTGCCGCTTTCTCGTCGACCTATACGACCTCGGACCGGAAGACATCATCCGCCACTACGACGTGACGGGCAAGCTCTGCCCCGTCTATTATGTCGAAAACGAGGACGCGTGGCACGCGCTCGTCGAAGATATCTTCAATGTAATTCCTGATACCGAGGGCGCCGTCAGCTGACGGCGCCCCCTTTATTTTTCCGATCTTTTCAGCCGAGCCTGTAAAGCGCGCTTCCGTGCGCCGGAAGGACCGCCTTCACGCCGTCCTTTGCCGTACCTATATCCTTATGTGCCCAAAGGTCGCGGACGGTGAGCCCGCGGATGTCGAATTCTTCTATTTCGTCCGCAGAGACCGATACTTCCGCCTCCTCGTTTCTGAGGTTGAAGAGGGCGAGATAATACTTTCCACCGCCGTCCTCGCAGTCGTCGAACGCATACCACGCAACGGCCTTATTGTTCCTGTAAATCTGATTTGCGCCGTATGAATGCTTATTGAGACGTAGCACCTCGTCGTTCGTCAGGAGCGAGAGGGTGAACTCGTCGTTGTCTCTGAGCTCTGCGCCGACGATCAGCGGGGAGCGGAATATGCTCCAAAGGTTCATCATCGTGAGCTGCTCGTCCTTCGTCATGCGGCAGTAATTGTCCCCGAACCTGCTGTTGCAGTTGAGGTGCCCGAACGGGAGCATATCGCAGTCGGGCCAAGTCCCGTCGCCGCCTCTGCCCTGCCAAGTCTCGCAGCGCTCAAACATGTGCTCAACGGCACGCCAGTTGTCCCAAACATCGTTTGTCATGCGCCACATATTAGCGTTTTTGCGGAACATCCATGCACATTCTATCGGAGCAGGTCCCGGGGAGAGCGAAAGTATGATGGGCCGCCCGCACTTCATTATGGCACGGTGTATCATCTCGATCTCGGCGACCCCGGGCACGGCGTCGCCGCGCCTGTGGTGCTCGTTTGAAACAGCGGCGGTCGAGGCGATGTCGTCGACCTTGACGAAGTCTATCTCCCACTCGGCATAGAGCTCGAACAGCGAGTCATAATACGCCTGCGCGCCGGGGGAATGCGGGTCGACGCCGTACATGTCGCTGTTCCATCCGCAGACGGAGAACGGATCGCCGACGGCGTCCGCCGTGAGGTCGGTGCCCTTTATCTTCGTGCGGGCGTATATCGCCTGCCTCGGAATGCCGCGCATGATATGTATACCGAAGCGCAGCCCCATCTCGTGTATCTTTTTTGAGATCGGCAAAAATCCCTTTCCGTCCGCCGAGGACGGAAAGCGATTCGGCGCCGGGATTAGGCGCGAATACTCGTCCATACAGAGGCGCGCGTTGGGCGTATACATCGTGTCGTACGCCCCAGGCTCGCTCCACTGGATATCGCAGGTGACGATATCCCAACCGTGAGCGAGCAGGTGATCCCTCATGTACTCCGCGTTTCCGAGAAGCTGCTCTTCGTTGACGGCGGCGCCGTAGCAGTCCCAGCTGTTCCATCCCATCGGGGGGAACGGAGCAAAATCCGTGTGTTTCATAGACATTCTCCTTACTGTCATTGTCTTTTATGTTTATCCCGTCGTTTTGCGGGAACCGTTCATTTCTTTATTTTCGAAGCCTTGTCAAGTCTTCGCCTCAGGATGAAAAAGAGGATGCATACGCGCAGGACCGCCGCCGTAAGATATAGAAGCGAGAGCGACAAAAGAGCGGTGTGCGGTATCGAATCCGTTTTGAAATCGTCTCCGAGAGGAATATACGATGCCGGAAAAAGGAACAGCATGAGCGCCGCAAGCCCCGCGGTGTAAAGCCCCACAAAGCCCTTTATAAACCCGCGGCGTCCTTCCCTCTTCCTTCCCCTCGGGTCGTGATAAGCCGAGACGGCGGAAACGAGCATCGAAAAATAAACGGACGCCGAAAAAAAGACTACGGCGCACGCGGCGGCGAGCGCGCCGTCGGTTATCATGAGCGCGGAAAGGAAAACGACGACCGCGCCGCCGGCAGACAACGCGGAAACCGCCGCCGTCTCCGACAGCGAGACCGTCCATGCCGATGGCGGCTCAACTTTGTCCTTTTTCGGGGCTGCCGCGAATGCTCTCATGTCTGCGGCGTCACGAAGCGTGCATCCGGCGGAGGCAACAGCAACACAGCACCCCATAGCGAGAGCTGCCGCAGCCGTCAGGACATATGTGGGCGCGGAATGCGTCAGCGCGGTCACGGCGGCGAACACGAAAAAGACGGCGGCTGATACGACAGACGACGGAAAAAAGCGCCCGAGCGATGACGTAAAATGCGCCCCGAAGCCCTTGAGGCGAGGCTTTTTCTCTATTCTCCCGCGCCGGGCGGTCTTTCTCTTTTTTTCCATTGTGCACAGTCCGGACCCGTTTTTCATTCCGCTATGATTTTACCACAAACGCCCCGTTCGGGCAAGTCTTTTCTCGTCGGAAAATGTTAAATAAATTTAAAACCTGCTTCGTTTATATTGACAACAAAATCGGCAGGATTTATAATTAAAAGGAAATAATACAGCCGTATCTTTCCGGCACTGCCGTCGCCGCAAAAGGACGTATTCGGATATTGCCGAAATGGAGATAATATATCTGTTATGAAAAAGAACATTGGCGCTCAGAGAAGGGAGCGCAAGAGAAAAATACTCCGCTTCGCGGGACACGCCGGGATCGTCCTTCTGACCCTCGTCGTGTTCGTCGTCGCGGGACTTTATTCCGTCATGCTCGTCCTCGCGAAGGGACCGTCTCCGACGGCGCGCGACCTTTTCGTCAGAAGCGTCATGGAGACCTCCGCCGTCAAATTCCTCGCCCGCATGTATTTTTCCGAAGAGGAAATAAACGACATCGTTTCCGTTGTCGGCGAGGACAACGGAGAGGATAAGACGGACACGTCCCTTATCGAGATCCCCGGTCAGAGCGACAAGGACGACGCGCAGGAAACTCTCCCGTTCGGAGGCACGGTCACGCCCGATACGAACGATGAGACCGGCACGCCCGACACGCAGCCCGACGATCCGCCCGAAACGGAAGGCGGCTCCTCCGCTCCTGTCGACAGCGGCGTCGAGATCGTCGACGTTAAGGGATCCACCTATTACGGAAAAATGATAGTCGTGAAGGACCCGTCCCGCGTTGTCATCGGAACACTTCCGAATTACGGCGCAGGCTACAAGGGCAAATCTCTCCGCACGTTTATAAAGGATTACGGCGCGCTCGGCGGGATAAACGCCGGCGGTTTTGTCGACGATATGGGCAGCGGCACGGGCGCCGTGCCGGACGGAATAGTTATCAGCGGAGGCAAAATAGTTTGGGGCTCCGCATCGACAAAATACAAGTGCGTTGTCGGCTTTGACAAAAACCACATCCTCCATGTCGGTAACATGACAGGCTCGCAGGCGCTCGAACGCGGCATAGTTGAGGGACTCAGCTTCAGCCGCGGACCCGTCCTCATACAGAACGGCGTGCCCGAAACGACAAAGCGCACGCTCGGCGGAGGGCTCAATCCGCGCACCGCGATAGGTCAGCGGCAGGACGGAGCCATACTTCTGCTCGTCGTGAACGGCAGGCAGGCAAACGCGATGGGCGCAACAAACGACGACATATGCAATCTTCTCGCAAGCTACGGCGCCGTAAACGCCGCGAACCTCGACGGAGGCTCGTCTTCCCTCATGGTATATAACGGCGAACCGCTCAATCAGAGCGCGTATATATTCGGCGAACGCAAGCTCCCGAATGTTTTTCTCGTAATGCCTGAATAAGGAGGCTTTGTATCTTTGATGGATAACTCTTCACAGTTCACGCCTCCGACGCATCCTAGGCCCAAAGCGTCCCGCATACCGAAGGCATCTCCGAAGCCTGCGGAAACTCCAAAACCTGAGGCGGCTCCCAAGCCCGCGGCGGCTCCAAAACCTGCGGAGGCTCCCAAGCCTGCGGCATCTTCCAAACCCACGGAAGCTCCGAAACCCGCGGCGGCTCCTAACCCAACGGAAGCTACAAAGCCTGCGGCATCTCCCAAACCCACGGAAACTCCGAAATCCGCAGAAACTCCAAAGCCCGCAGCGGCTCCAAAACCTGCGGAAGTTCCTAAGCCCGCGGAAACTCCTGAGCCCCCCACGCCCGAGCCTGCGGCGGCTCAGGTCCGCATAAAGCGAAAAAAGAAGCGTGACAATTTCTATATCTATTACGCCGTGTTCTGCGGCGGTCTTGTGCTCTTTCTCGTCATAGGAATGATCTTCTTCTATGACTATATCCGCGAATACGAGGAGTCGCGCCCCGAGCGCGTAGTGGAAGAGTATGTCGGCTCGCTCGACAGTGAAAAAATTGCGGAGCTGCTCGGGGACGATATCGAGTCACGGTATTCGGGATTTGAGACAGAGAACGCCGTGATCTCTGCGCTCGACGCCGCAATTGACGGCGGAGAAAACGGCGACGGCGGCATCGTCTTCACCAAATGCGTCGGCGACGATGTGCCCGCATACGACGTTTTCTGCGGCGGCAAGCTTATGAAGGTTTTACTTGGTCCGACGAAGGGCGCCAAATACGGCTTTGTCCGCTACAAGGTGGAAAAAACGGTGCTCTACCCCGAATGGGTCGACAACAATTTTTCCGATGCCTCCGTCATCGTGCCCGCCGGCGCTTCCCTCTATATAAACGGGAAATTGGTCGATGAAAAATATGCGACCGGCGAAACGTACAAAAGCGCCGTCCTCTCGGGCTTTGAGCCTACGGACGGCACGCTCGTCGGATACCGCGTCAAAAATATTTTCGGACCTGTCACTGTCACTGCCACATTCGGCGATGACGAGCTGCGGTTTTCGAGGCTCGAGAAGAGCGGCGTCTACTACTCCGACTTCGACCTCCCCTCCCTTGCCGACTATACTCTCAGAGTCCCGTCTGACGCGGAGGTGACGGTAAACGGAAAGGCGCTCTCTGCCGACTTTCTGACCGAGACCGTCGGGCTGACCGAGCTCGTCACCGAGTTTGAGGCAGCAAATGCGCCGACGGTTTCCGTCTACGACCTGAAAGGGCTTTTGAAAAAGCCGGACGTCCATGTCGTCTATGCCGGAGAAGAGCTTGCTCCGCTTTCGACGGACGGGACGAAACTTGAGTATTCGTACCCCGATTCTTCGATGCTTCAGTATACGATAAAGGTCCCGCGCGGGATGACGCTTTACTGCAACGACATCGAGGTCGGCGCCTCCTACCGTGCGGCGGAAGGCGGCACATATCAGTCTCCCTACGAGTCATACGCGGCGACGGAAACTTACGATATCTACACGATACCGCTTTATCACAACCCCGCGTTCCGCGTCTCGTCCGAAAAATCCGCCGTCACGACGGAGGGGCGCGAGATCACGTTCTTCCCCGTTCCGAACGAGTCGGAGGAGGCGGAGATAACGCAGATATCGGACACGTTCGCGAAGCTCTTTATCAAGTATTCGCTTCAGGGCGGCTCCGAGGTCGTGCGCGCAAATCTTGACGAGTGCCTCACTTACACGCTCTCCGGCTCAAGCGCGCGCAAGATGCTTTCAAGCACCTACAACGCTTTCAGGTACAACAGCAATTACAAAATCAAAAAGGACGACACGCGCGTTTACGACATCATAAAGTTTTCCGACAACTGCATGAGCGTCAAGGTCGATTTCGACTCGCTCGGCGTCGTCTACAAATACGAGAAGCCCGCGAGCGGCACCTACTACATGGTATGGGTAAAAAGCGGCGGCACCTGGAAGCTCGCCATGTTTACAATGTGAAAAAATCCCGACCGCTGGGTCGGGATTTTCGAAAGTAAAACGACCCGCAGGACCGTTTTCTTTCCCAAACTTCGCTCCCGATGGGAGCGCGAAGTTCTAAAGGATCCCGCTCCACAGGGGCGGGATCCTTCTTTTTTATACATGCCGCAGGCGGCGCGGCGTTCACTGCGGATTTGGTTATTTCAGACCCGAGACGTAGAAAACCTCCCCCGTCTCCACGCAGTATGCGGCAAGTTTTCCTCCGAACACGCAGCCGCAGTCTATGGCGATATGTCCGTTCGCCCGATATACGTCCGAGCTTTTGTCGGGATTGATGTGGAAAGTGGGCGTGTGTCCCGTCACAAGATATGTACTCCCGTCTTGAAAGCAGCGCCTTTTATAGTCTGCTCTTTTGAAGAAAAAATCATAACATTCGTATTCTTCAAGCGGCTTATCATCCCGAAAGCGGTCGATGCCCGCGTGAACAAGAACAAAGCGCCTGCCTTTATCCTCCAGCACCTCATATACGGAGGAATCTTTCAGAAACTCGAGTATCGCGAACTTTTCGTCCGTGGGCAGCTTTGCAAACTGCCTCGCCGTCACTTCGCCGCCGTCCCTAAGCCAGAAGAAATAATCGCGCAGGTCGTCTTCCGACAAATGCGCCGCATAATTTTCCTCCGTTATCTCCACCATCAGCTTTTTCATTATCATAAGCATGATAAAATCATGATTGCCGATGATATAGCGGACATTCGACCTCCCCATTATGTCCTTTATCACCTTGATAGGCTCAGGACCTCTGTCCATGGCGTCGCCGAGTATGTAAAGCTCGTCCGTATCGGAAAAGCCGATTTTTTCAAGCAGCGCCATGTATTCGTCATAGCAGCCGTGAATATCCGAAATAATATATCGCATCTAAACTCCCAACCGTCCCGATAACGGGCGCTCAAAGCGAAAGAATCCCGCCCCCTTTGCCCGAAAAACGAAAGAAAAACGATTCCCTTTGCCCGCAGGACGAAAGAAAAACGGCCCCTTTGCCAGCAGGATGAAAGAATCCCGCCCCGAGGGCGGGATTCCTTTCAAATCACAGCTACGCAGTGGCTGTGATTTTGTGGTTCTTTAAAACCCGTATTTTTCTTCGTACTCGTCAAAGTAACGGTTGAACGCCGCCGTCTTTCTGTGTTTCAGGTTCGTCAGATATTCGTGAGTGTCGAACATATTCGACTCAAGCTCTATCATCGCGACGCCGATGTTGGAGCAGTGGTCCGCGATTCGCTCGAAATCCGTTATCATATCGTTGAACACGAAGCCGTGGTCAAGCGTACATTCTCCGGCGCGGACGCGCTCAACGTGATTGTGCTTCGCCTTATCGCAGAGCATGTCTATGAGCTGTTCGAGAGGCTCGACGCGGTACGCGAGCGGGATGTCGTTGTTTTCAAAAGAGGAAAAGGAGATGTCCACTATCTCAAGGACCGCCTCTGTTATCAGGTTGAGCTCATGCTCGGCGCCCGTCGTGAACTTAATGTTCTTGCGCTCTATCTCGTCCGCCGCCTTTGCCAAATTGACGGCGTGGTCTCCGATGCGCTCGAAATCACTTATCGTGTGAAGGAAGAGCGAGACGCTCTTGTTCTGCGCCTCTCCGAGCTCACGCCCAGTGATTTGGACGAGATAAGTTCCGAGCCTGTCCTCATATGTGTCTATGACGTTCTCGGTCTCGTTGACCTTCTCCCTTTTATCCTTGCCGTAGTTGCCGAGCAGGGAGACGGAGCGGCGGAGGTTGTCCTTGACGTGGTCCGCCATGTCCACCATCGCGAGCCTTGACTGCTCCACCGCGAGCGCGGGGTGCGCTATAAAGCGTTCCTCAAGGCTGGCAATCATATTCTTGTCTTTCTCCTCGCCCTCGTCTTTCTTTCCGTCTCTGACGAGGAAGCGGGCGAATTTTTCAAGCTGAGGTATGAACGGGAACAGCACGGCGACCATCGCCACACGGTAAAGGCTGTTGACGACCGCGATCCCGACGGAGCTCGCCGCCCGTCCCATGAACGGGAATTTCGCGAACAGGTGAACGCCGTAGAACAAAAGCGAGCACACTATAGTTCCGAGAATGTTGATTATCAGATATATAAGGGACGTCCGCTTTCCGTCTTTGTTCGCACCTATCGCGGAGATAAGCACGGGGACGGACGCGCCAATGCCTATGCCCATTATGAGCGGGAACGCCGTCGCATATGTGATAACGCCCGTTATCGTCAGCGACTGGAGTATACCGACGGCGGCGGACGCGCTCTGAAGCACGGCGGTCACGGCGATACCGACTATAATGCCGACGGCGGGATTTTCAAACGCGGAGAGGATGCTGATGAACTTCGTGCTCTCGCTGAGAGGCTCGACGGCAGACGCCATCGCCTGCATGCCGTACATCAGAACGGCAAATCCGAGAAGGATCTCTGCGAAGTGCCGCTTTGTCTGCGACTTGCACATCATACGCATCACGATGCCGCAAAGGGCGACTATCGCCGTCAGCGTCGCCGTTGAGAAAAGCGTTATCCAGCCGTTTCTCATTCCGTCGAGCATCGACAGGCAGAGGACCCAGCCCGTAACGCTCGTACCTATGTTCGCGCCCATGATGACGCCGACTGCCTGACGCACCGTCATCATGCCGGAGTTCACGAAGCCGACGACCATTACCGTTGTCGCCGAGGACGACTGCACGACCGCGGTGACGCCCGTGCCGAGCAGGACCCCCTTTATCGGCGTGTTGGAGAGCCGCCAGAGTATGAGCTCGAGCTTGTTCCCCGCCACTCTCTTTAACGCTTCCCCCATCAGCGCCATTCCGAAAAGGAACATCGCGACGCCGCCGAGAAGCGATATCACATCAGAAACACTCATTTAGATATTTCTCTCTTCCAAATATCCTTTACACACTTCTACATGTTACATAATACCGCATATCACACCGGAATGCAAGAAGAAATCGAAAAGAAACTCTGAAAAATGTTTTGACGAAGGTAGATTTATGATGGGTGTATAACTTTTTTGTAATATGATGGGGCGGGAGGAGTTATTCCCGACGGCGTCTCGCCTCTGCCGGACTCGAACCCTTTCGGGTTCTCGTGCTGCCATACTCGAACCCATGCGGTTCGGATTTTGTCCGCTTCGCGGACGAGCCGCGTTTCCGCGGCTTTCCGAACCGCCCTCGTCACACGCTCCGTCTCCATAGGAAAAGGGCATCCTTTTGGATGCCCTTTTCCTATGGAGACGGAGGGACTCGAACCCTTGACCTGTGCGTTGCGAACGCACCGCTCTCCCAACTGAGCTACGCCCCCGTATTCGGAGTGGCGAGACTCGAACTCGCGGCGTCTTGGTCCCAAACCAAGTGCCCTACCAGCTGGGCCACACCCCGGAATGTATCAGTCTCACCTGTATATAAAAAGCGGGTGACGGGAATCGAACCCGCGTTCTCGGCTTGGGAAGCCGGTTTTCTGCCATTGAAATACACCCGCGTGATTTCTTACTCCGCTATTGTACCACACGCGCGGGCAGCGTGTCAATACTTTTTTTGCGAAACGGACCTGAATGAGATCGGCTCGGGCAGACATTTTGCCTGCCCGAGCCTGTATACGCCTTACGGAGTGTCGAGCGGATGCGTCTTAAGATATTCCGTGTACTCCTCAAGGCACATTCCGAGCTTATATATCCTGTACGCGTGATATCTCCCGACGAAACGGAAGTGCCACGCCTCGAACTTATATCCCGTGATCTCAACCTTATCCTTCGGGAACCTCAGGATAAATCCGAACTTCCACGCGTTCTCTACGAGCCAGTCGTATTCGGGCTGCTCCGCAAAGCTCTCGTCGACGCCAGCGTTCGTGATATCGACGGCAAGTCCCGTTTGATGCTCGCTCGTTCCGGGAGGCGCGGAATACGTCGCGACGATGTCGCGCGCCTGGTCCTTTGTCAGTGTCTTGTCCTTCTTCATTTCGTCATCGATATATTTGTTGAAGAGCCAAGTCTGATAGGAATATGACCTGTACGCGCTTTGGACGAGCAGTGCGTGGCCCGAGGGACCCGGCTTGTCGTAACCGCAAGCGTATATCTCCTTTATGAGCGCCTCAACGGCCTTCTCCGCAATGACGTGCAGCTGCCTTCCTTCCGCAGCCCTGTAAACGCAGTCCACAAGGTCGTCGGGGTCGTCCTTCTCGCCAAGCGGATGCGTCGTGTTTACCAAAGTCAGATAAGCGTCCCTCTCCGCCCCGGTCGGGTTCATGTACTTTTCAAATTCCGAAAGATCTGCCGTAAACTCGGGGGTCGGCGTCTCCTCCTCAAACGGAGGCTCCGTCTCATCGGGTCCCGACGTATCGCCCGTATCCGGTATCGGTTCAAGCGGACCCGCGTCTTTTATCGTGAAACCGAGCGCGCCCGAGACCGAGAACGTTATCTCTCGCTTTTTCTCGTTTTCCTCGTATGTCACGCCTTTGACGCAGTCGGTTATAAACGAGAACGGCACCCAGATATGTCCATCCTCGACGATGACCTTGCCCTCCATCCTGTACTGCTGACCGTTGACGACCGCCTCATCCGAGCCGTCCGAAAGAGACGCCTCCTCTCCGAGCTCTCCCGCGACGAAGCGGTACTGTCCCGCACCTCCCGTCACCGTCATCGAAAGATACTCCGACAGCTTTGAAAAGTCCGCGTATCTCACGCCGTCTCGCGTCAGCTTGTCCGCCGCGACCTTCACGCGCTCCTCGCCGTAGACGAGAGTGTATGTCGATGTGTCGGGCAGTGTCGGCTTTCTCACGAAGAACGAGACGAGCACGCAGAGCGCTGCGAAAACGGCGATCACGGCGAAGCAGGCGATGAAAAGCACAAACCTGCCGGCATATGCGCGGCGGCGCTTCTTTTTTCTTATCGCCTCGCGCTGACGTATCCTTCTGTACTGCTCCTCCTGCCGTCTTCTCGCCTCAGCGGCCGCGCGGCGGCGTCTTTCCGCCTCCGCCTGCCTCGCCGCCTCGGCGCGCCTTTCCTCCGCTGCCCTCATCTCGGCGTAATATCTGTCGCGCGGGCTCATGCCGCGTCCATTATTGTTCATGCGTCATCACCCCTTCACTTTTTACTTTCGCTTCTCTATTATCGTAAAATACGGCGACGTCGGCGAATTTACGATATGTATCTCCGTCGCGCAAAGGAGCTTTCTGTCAAGCGTTTCGTAATACTGCCGCAGCTCGCGCCCCTCGGCGTCCCCTTCCTCGTGTCCGGGGTAGACCGCGACCGAAAGTATCCCGCCCGGAGCCAAAAGCTCTATCGCCGCGCGCACCGCCGGCAGCGTCGTTACCCTCATCGTCGTTTTGGTCCTGTCCCCTCCGGGGAGAAAACCGAGATTGAACATCCCCGCGTTTATTTTTTCATGAACATATAGGGAGACGTTTGAATGCGAGTCTAGAATAAGCGTCACGTTGTCGGGACAGCCGTCCGCAATAAGTGTCGCCCTCGCGGACGCCAGCGCCTGAGGCTGTATGTCAAAGGCGTAGACGCGCCCATCCTTTCCCACCGTGCGCGAAAGAAATGAAGTATCGTGTCCGTTTCCCGCCGTGAAATCCACTGCAACGTCGCCCGCCCCGAGATGGCGGAGTATGAACTCCTTCTGAAGCTCGAGCAGGTCTATCATTTCGCCGAAGCGTTCGTCTCTCTCCATTTTTCCATCACTTAACAAAGTCAAATTCAAAATCGTATATGGACACGGTGTCGCCGTCAACGCATCCTTTCTCCTTGAGCATATCTATGACGCCGTATTTCGTAAGTATCCTGCCAAAATACGAAAGCGACTCCCTGTCCGAGAGATTGACGTGTCCGAGCAGGTCGAAGAGCCATTCTCCCTCGACGACAAAGACGTCCCCTTCACGGCGCACAGTCGTTTCGACGCCCTTTGATATAACGGGTTCCGGCTCCATCTCAGGCTCGTATACCGTGATCGGCGGCAGGCTCTCGAGCCGCTTGCCTATGGTATCGACGAATTCTCTCATGTTGTATCCCGTCGCGGCGGATATATATATGAGCTCCCATCCGTTTTCACGGACGAAGCTTTCAAATCTCTCCCTGTCGAACGTGTCCTCATTTATCGCGTCGTATTTGTTCGCCGCTATCATCATCGGGCGCGACGCAAGCTCGGGCGAATACCGCTCGAGTTCGGAGTTTATGGTATTTATGTCCTCCACGGGGTCGCGCCCCTCGACGGAGGCGACGTCTACGACGTGGACGAGCATGCGGCAGCGGTCGACATGGCGCAGAAACTCGTGTCCGAGACCCGCCCCATCGGCGGCGCCCTCGATAAGTCCGGGGATGTCCGCGGCAACAAAGCCACCGTCGCCGTAAGCGACGACGCCGAGATTAGGCGACAGCGTCGTGAAGTGATAGTCCGCGATCTTCGGTCTCGCCGCAGATACCGCCGCAAGGATCGAGGATTTGCCGACGCTCGGCAGCCCGACAAGCCCGACGTCCGCTATCATCTTGAGCTCAAGCGTGACGTCCCTCTCCTCACCCTTCGTGCCGTTCTTGGCGAAACGCGGTATCTGCCTTGTCGGCGTCGCGAAATGGCGGTTGCCCCAGCCTCCCCTGCCGCCGCGGCAGAGGACGAAATCCTCCCCGTCCGACATATCGTTTATTATCCTGCCCGTTTCGGCGTCGCGGAGGAGCGTGCCCTCGGGCACCGGTATCAGAAGATCGTCGGCGGAGGCGCCGTGCATTTTTCCGGGCTTTCCCGCCTCGCCGTTTTCGGCGATGAATTTTTTCCTGTATCGGAACGAAAGAAGCGTGTTCGTCCCCTTGTCGATGGTGAAGACGACGTTGCCGCCTCTGCCTCCGTCGCCGCCGTCGGGACCGCCTTTGGCGACGTATTTTTCCCGATGGAACGAGACGCATCCGCCGCCGCCGTCTCCCGCCTTAACGTGTATCGTTACCTTATCTATAAACATATCTTTTTTCCGTCACTTAATTTTCCGTCTGATATTGTACCACAAAATGCTCCGTCTGAAAACCCCGACACGCCGATTTTTTCTCATCCGCGCGTCGACAAAAGGATATCCTCCACCGTCTTTTCCGAAACGTGGGCGAGGCTCCCGTCACAGGCTCTCGGGAAAACGACGGTATACGTCCTTCCCGCGTGCCATGCCCCGTCCTTTTTCGAAAGCTCCGCCACAGAGACCGAGACGGGTATCCCGCAGAGACGGAAGACAACGGCGACCCGCGCGCGCCCGTTCTGCTCCGCCGCGGGCGAGGGCTTCCACAAAAGCGTCCACGTCCCATAAGAGATGTCTCCCGCGTCACAAAAGGCGCGGCACGCGGGCGAGAGTTGTGTTATCAGGCTTTGGGCAGGGATCGCAAACGACGCCGCATTCCCCGTATCGAGATGTCGTTGAGGTATCATCGGCGACACCGCCTCCATAATCTCGGGGTAGTCGTAGTTGTCAAAAATTCTGTCGCCGACAAGGCGGAAGGAAACGCCGTCCGAGCTGCCCTCGGTCTCGACAACCGAAAAAATGTCGGGCGCGCCTCTCCCGTCAGGCGAAAGCTCGCGGAATTCCGCTTTTATGTCGACCGTGTCTCCCCCGTCGAAGATCTCCCGCGCGCGGCGCGCGACGTATTCCTCCGTCACCGCCTGCCGCCCGCCGTCGACGAGCGGGAACAGCCTCTGCGCGAGCTTCCCGTTCGGCAGCTTCACCGCGAAGCCGACGATGCCTTCTTTGTCGTAAAACACCGCATAGAAAAACTCGTTATTGTCCGAAACCGCCCGCCTAATAACGCGCCCGCCCGGGATAAGCTCGCCCTCCGCCTCATAAGACGGCGCCAGCGTGTCCCGAAACTCCCCGTCCGAAAATCTGCAAAAAACTCCCGCGCCACCGTCAAAGCGGAAGAGAATTCTTTCAAACCCTTTATCGCTGTCGGGAACATACACGCCCTGTGAGTTGAACTCCTCGATAAAGAGGAAGGCGTATGCGGGCAAAACCTCGGCGCGCGCGTCGGTCTCCTCGTCCGACTCCGCATTCGCCGCCTCATGCCCCCGCCGCGCCTGCGCCGCGAGCTCCACAAAGCGGCGCTCGACGTAATAGTCCGAGACTTCCGCCTCGGGCGCGAACGCGCATTGGTAGAGTATCTCCGCCGCGGACACGCCCCAGCCGTCGTTTTCAATCGTTATGAAAGCGATGCCGCGGTTTTCCTTGTTCTTCTTCTCGCGGAACACCGCCGTGATATACGAGAGCGTCGGCGCGTGCTCCCCCACCTCCTCCGCCTGCGGGAGAAAAACGAACATGCCGTCGTATATTATCATCGACTTGAGCCCCAAGGTATCCTCGATATCGGACGACAGCGTGCCGCTGCCCGTCACCTCGACCAAACACTCGCAGTCACCTTTCTCGAAGCCGATTATGATCCTTTCTATCGTCGCAAGATCCGCCCTGTCGTTTATGAGCTTCAAAAACGGGTGTGCGCTCTCGCCTTCTTCTTCGGAAATGGGGAGCTCTATCCCGTCGCCTTGTCCTGTCGCGACGTCTGTTTCCTGCGTTTCATTTCCGAACTTTTTTCCGCACGACGCCGAAAAAAGGGGCGTCAGCGCGAAAAGCGCCGCCAAAATCAGCGATACGGTCTTTTTCATTTCCCCACCTCCTTTAACTACTGTAAACGCCGTCCGCCAGTTTACGGCTCCTCGAGCTTGAGAACAACAAATCCGTCTATGACCGAGATCGACCCGTCGTCGGGATAGCAGGGCATCTTCCTCACCTCGTCGAGCGCCGAAAGCATAAGAAGCTCCTCTTCCGTCGCGCTTTCCATAGAAAAGCCGTGATAGTGGAGCATGAAATAGTCCCTCGAATAGCTGTTCAGAAGCGAGTCCGGCGTGCCGGAGTATCGGAACGGGAGCCCGGCGTAAATCGCGTTTTCATATGTACCGTCCTCTATCGTCTCGCCTATGACAGCGAGTTTTTTGTCGTCGTCAAAGCCGTCCGCGGATTTGATGCGCGTTATGAGCGTCGTAAAATATTCCTTTGCCTGCTCGTCCGCGTAATACGCTTCGAGGTAGTTTCCGTTCGACTGACATATATAATTCGCCGCCGACAGAAAGACGAGGACGGCTGCCGCGATGCCCGCGCATTCGGCGGCGCGGCGGCTCCCGCGTGATTTCGGCAAAGAAAGCGACAGCACGGTCTTTTCGTCAAGTATGATGTCCGAAAGCATGACTGGCGCGGCAAACACCCCCACCGAGGCATATGTCATCAGCGTGTGGACGTATGTGCCGGATGACAAAAGCTCAACTGAGCCGAAAACAGGCGGCAGGAGCGCGAAAATGACCGCCTGAAGCGCGCGCCGCCCGGCGCTCGCACGGCAGAATAAAACCAGCACGGCGAAAAGCAGCAGCGACAGCACGAACGCGCCGAAGATCGCCGCGCGGATGAAGACGGTGTCGTTTATCCCGTACCTCGCACCGAACGGAAGCAGAAGAATGCTCCCGTATGCCCTTATAAAGAGCCGTGGCAGCTCCGTCAGAGACGCGCCCGCCGAGCCTATCCCCTGATAATCCGTGAGGGATCTGCCCGAGACGAGTAAAAGCGCCCAAAGAATTGCCGCGTATATCAGAATGGCGAGCAAAAGAGTGACGGCATACGATCCGGCACGCGAGCCGACCGCGCGCGTTTTCTCCCCCGCTTCAAAAGAGCGGCGAAGGAGCGAAAGCGCCAAAACCGCCGCCGCGAGCGGAAGATATGCCTGATATATCCCGAGCGAGCACGCGATGAGGAGCGCCCCCGGCAGGACCCCGCGCCATCCGAGCCTCTCGGCGCAGAGCGCGCCCGAAAGCGCCAACAGCACCGAAAGCGCGTAATAGTGCGCCGTATACATATAAAGCATCATCCCGCCCGCCGCCGGGAACGTGACGAACACGGCGCCGACCGCGGCCGAAAGCAGCCTGTTTTTTATTCCGAGCGTCCGCACAAGAACGCACGCCGAAAGCGTAAGCAGCAGCGACGCCAACGCCCCGTTCAGAAGCGGGAGCGTGCAGCTGCCCCACAGGCGTGAGGACAACTCTCCCATCAGCCACAAGAACCATCTGCCGGAGCCTATGCCCGCGCCGTAAAGCCCTTCGAGCATCCGCGCCCCGTCCCAATTGACTATCATGTTCGTCATGGCAAATCCGTAGGACAGAAGTGCCGAGACGAGCGAGGGGATGATGACGCAGCGGTATTCGCGAAAAGCGCCTATGGCGGCTTTTTTGTATCCCGACAATATCTCCATCCCGGTCACCCCTCGCGCTTTTGCCCGCCCTCGAGCAGAGGCAGAAGCTCGTATACGCTCCTTATCGGAATAACTCTTATCCCGTCGGGCAGAAGGCTCGTATCGCTGCCGCGCTTGGGCACGACGATGCGCTCAAATCCGAGGCGCGCCGCCTCGCGGACTCTGTCCGCCGTCGCGGACACTCCCCTTACCTCGCCCGCAAGACCGAGCTCGCCGACGACGACAAGATCGGTCGGCACCGGCATATCGCGCAGCGCCGAGACGAGCGCCGCCGCCGCCGCGAGGTCGCACGCGGGTTCGTCGAGCCTCAGACCGCCGACGACGTTCAGATACACGTCTATATCCGAAAAGCGCATGCCGAGCCGGCGCTCGAGCACCGCAAGCAGGAGGCAGAGGCGGCCGTAGTCAAAGCCGTCCGCCGTCCGCTTCGGCGACGGAAACGTCGTTTTCACCGTCAGTGCCTGTATTTCCGCGATCATGGGGCGGGTGCCCTCCATGCAGCAGACGGTCGCGCTGCCGGAAACGCCGCGCGGTCTGCCGGAGAGCAGCATCGCGGACGGGTTTTCGACCTCGCGGAGCCCCGAATCCGTCATTTCAAAGACGCCAATCTCATTCGTCGCCCCGTATCTGTTTTTGACCGCGCGTATTATGCGGAAATTCTGATGGCGTTCGCCCTCGAAGTACAGAACGGCGTCGACCATGTGCTCGAGTACCTTCGGTCCCGCGATGCCGCCCTCTTTGTTGACGTGACCTACGATTATGACGGAAACGCCGTAATTTTTCGCGAGGGACGAAAGCTCGCCCGCGCACTCCCTCACCTGCGAGACGGAGCCCGGCTGAGACTGCGCCGACTCTGAATAGAGCGTCTGTATCGAGTCTACGATAAGCACCTCCGGCTTCACGCGCTCGCATTCGGATATGATGCGTCCCGTGTCCGTCTCCGTGTAGATATAGAGCTCGTCCGACGAGACGCCGAGCCTGTCCGCGCGAAGGCGCAGCTGACCCGACGACTCCTCGCCCGAAACGTAGAGCACGCGCCTCGTCCCGGAAAGGACGCCCGATATTTGCAAAAGCAGCGTCGACTTTCCTATGCCCGGCTCGCCGGACAAAAGCACGACGGAGCCCGAGACGAGCCCGCCGCCGAGCACGCGGTCGAGCTCGCCGTATCCCGTCTGCGAGCGCGGCACGGGCTCGACGGAGATATCCCCTATCGGCTTTGCCGCCTCGGAGCGGACGCCGCGGCGCACAGCCTTTCCTCCCGCCGCCTTATCCGTCGGCGCGGGCTCCTCGTATTTTTCCTCGACAAAGGAGCCGAACGCCCCACACTGCGGGCATCTGCCGAGCAGCTTCGGATACTGATAGTCGCATTTTGTGCAGACATATACCGTTTTCTGTTTCATGAGGGCGCCTCCGCGTCAGCTTTTGTAAATGGTGTCTGTGATCATAATTTCATATTGATTATAATATATCCTGCCGTCTTTTTCAACCTCAAGTTTCGGCGCAGCGCGAAAAGCACCCCCTCGGTGAGGGTCCCGCAGCCCATTCCCACACTCACAAAATACAGCGCAAAAGCCGTGAACGACTGTCACGGCTTTTGTATTTATTTTTTCACCCTCATATCGATGCTCCCCGTGTCCGTCTTTATCTCGCACCTGCCGCCGGTCACGGATTTCGGCACGCTTACGCGACCGGTGTCCGACTCGGCAAAGAAAATCTTATCTGTCAAAAGCTCACCGGCAACGTCTCCGGTGTCGGTTTCGATATAAAGCTCGGAGGCGTCGCAGTCGTTGAGGCCTATGTCCCCGATATCGCTCACAAGCTCGAACTTCCCGGTGCCGACGACGTTTTCAAGTGCGATGTCCCCGGTGTCCGTTTCGGCGTGAAGGTCGCCGCAGGTGACGCCGTCAAGGCTCACCCGCCCGGTGTCCGCCTTTGCGCGAAGGTCGCCGCAGGCGATATTTTCGAGGCTGACAAACCCGGTGCCCGTATCAACATCGACATTTTCGGCGACAGTGCCGCCGCTCAGCTTTATGCTGCCGGTGTCGGTTTTGAGTTTCATCCTCCCGGCGGAGATCTCGCTCATGACTATCGCGCCGGTGTCAAGCTCAATATCAACAACTCCCGCGACGCTCGCCGAGCAGCTTACCGAGCCCGTGTGGCCGGCGATCTTTATACTCTCAAATGCAAAGTCCTTCGGAAGGCGAACGGCGCCGGTATCGGTCCCGATGTCCAAAATTTCATACTCGTTTCGCGGCAGATATACCGTCATCGTCGGTCTTGTGAAAGATATAGAAATAAAGCCGAGCCACCTGCGCGAATCCTCTGTGTTGATAACGAGAGTTCCGTCTTTGACCTCTGCGGTGTGGATGACCTTATCGTCTTCATAACAGGCGATCCTGCATTTTCCGTCCTCCGAGGGCAAAAACTCAATGTCTGTCGTGTACACTTTTACAGTGATATTTTTGAAATCGCCGCTCGGCTCGTATGTAGTTGTGACATAATCGACCGTACCGAGCTTGGTTATATCCCCGCCGCAGAATGCAAGAACCACTGCGAACAGTACCGCGCCTGCAAAAATCATCACCGCGGCGGCAATAAGCCATTTTTTAACCGTTTTACTCATCACACCGTCTCCTTTCCGATAAGCATGTGCTTAAATCCGACAGCGGTCTTTTTTGTCAGCCAAATTACGCCCTTTGTAACAGCGAGACATGCGAAAAATATAAATATTGCCGATCCCGCGCACAAAAGCCCTACCGCGAGCATTGACAAAGAGGTGAGGGCTCTGCCGCACATCGCAAAATAAACCGACGAAAAAGCTCCGCCGAGCGTCCCGACAATAAACGAAGCAAATACAGCCCAAAGCGAAATTATCACCGACCAAACGACGATATACACCGATAAAATAATCGCAACAACGGCGATCATAATCGGGAACCAAAGCGGGAAACCGAGTATCAAAAGGACGACGACCCACGGCTTTACCGGACTTTTCGGCTTGATTTTTTCTTTTACGATCTTTGAAAGCGGGGTTTCCGCCAAAATCTGCGAGATTATTTCACAGACATTTCCTATCTCGGCGACCGCCTCGACCTCCGAAAGCCCATCCTCCATTCGGTCGTCGATCATCTCACTGTAAAAGTTCAGCCGTTCCTCAACGTCTTCTCGAGGAAGTCCGTGCAAACCACTGCAAAGCTGCGCCAAAAAATCCTGTTTATTCATTCTCTTCCTCCTTGACAACAAAACGGTGTATGGAAAGAATTTCCTTCCAATCTTCCTTGAATTCTTCAATGCGTCGAAGTCCCGAGTCGGTAATGTGGTAGTATTTTCTAAGCCGCCCATCGTGCTCGGCGCTGCGTACGGTAAGCATTCCCGCCGTCTCAAGGCGTTTTAAAATGGTATATAAAGTCGATTCGGACAGCGAAAGATACGGCTTCATATCCTTGATTATTTGGTAGCCGTAGGAGTCTTTGTCCTTGATCGCCGCCAGTACGCAAACGTCCAAAAGCCCGCGCTTCAACTGAATATCCATACAATACCTCCTCTTACGTTATACATCGTATCACGAAGTATTGAGCTTGTCAAGAGAGAAACCGAAAAATTTTTTAATAAAAAAAGACCCCCTATCAGGGGCTGCGCGTCAAAAATCCGCGCGCCGAGCGGCGCGCGGATTTTTTCATTTTCCGTTTGCGGCGAGATACTCCCATATCGCCGAGGAGATGGCGAGCGCGAGCTTCTGACGGTAGCTTTGGTCGTTGAGCTTTCCGCATTCCTCTTCGTTTGAAAGGAACCCGCACTCGATGAGAATGCCCGGCGTCTTTATCCTGTCGAGCAGATAAATGCTCTTGCCCGCCCGCTTTGTTTCGCGGTCGTTTTCGGGCTGAAGGTACGTCCTCACAGTCGTCTGAACGAGATTTGCGAGCACGGACGAGCCCGAGGCGTTCGGCGAATAATAGACCTGCAATCCGGAATATTTCTTCGACGAGAACGCGTTCATATGTATGCTCACCAATACGGCGTCCCCGTTCTCCTCCGCGCGCCGCAGCCTGTTTTTCAGGTCATAGACCTTTTTCTTTCCCGTGTAGTCGGAAAGGTCGCCGTATTCGTCGTATAAGAGCTTATCCTCCGTCCGCGTCATGACGCACCCGACGCCAGACGCGCTGAGCATATCGCAAACGCTTTTCGCTACGGCGAGATTGACGTCCTTTTCCCGCGTGCCGTCGGCGCCAGACGTTCCGCCGTCCTCGCCGCCGTGCCCCGCGTCTATAACCACGAGCACGGGAACGGAACCCGCCGACGAGGCGACGCCGCGCCGTCGTTCTAACATCAGCGACAGCCTGCCGAGCGCGGCGCACACAAGCGCCGCGACGACCGTTAAAGCTATGTATTTTATTACCGTTTTTGCCCTTGCTCCGGGTGCCGGCGCTCCGTTCATACAAATGCCCTCCGAAATTCTCCGTTCGTAAAAAGCATATGCCAAAGACGCGCCCGATATGAAAAATTATTGTCCGAAAGCGTTCCTCGCCTTCGCCAAAAGTGGCACTGCGCGGCGGTATATGCGCTCCGTGCGGCGGTAGAGACTGTACTTTTCTCGCCTCTCCGTCAGATACATCTCGCCGACGAGCCTCACGAGCCGCCCGCCGAACTGCTTTTTGAAGCGGTAGAGCCCCGCGCCGGGAGCGTCCTCGTCGGTACATTCGAGAAAGCCCCGCAGGTCATAGACGTCGTCCCCGCGCGAAAGCGCGCGCCTTATCGCCTCCAAGTGCATAAGGTGGCACGGCATCAGCGAGCGGTGTTCGTCGGAGCTCGCGCCGTAAAGGTAGCACGTCCTGCACCCGTGATTTATAAAAATGCCGCCCGCGATCACATCGCCTTCGTACTCGGCGAGCAGAAGCTCACACGAACGCGCGGGAAAGCTGTCAAATATGCGGTAATAATATTCCTTCGTTCTCGGGACAAAGCCGTCCCTCTTTGCCGTCACATCCATTATGCGGCAAAACGCGTCGAGATCCTCCCTTACGCCGGAAACGATCCTGACGCCGCGCCTTGCGGCGAGCCCCGCGTTGTATCTCAGCTTTTTGTGAAACCCCGAAATTACCTCCTCCTCCGTCTTTCCCGTCAGGTCAAGCCTGAACAGGCTCCGCGGCTGTATCATGTCGTGCGCGTCTTTGCACGGGAAAATACGCCATCCGAGCTCTCCCATGCGGCGTATGAAATTTCCGTCCCCCTCCTCAAAATCGGGTTCCGCGCGAACGCCTACGGCGGAATATTTCTTTATCAGCTCGCGCGCGCCCTCGGTGAGCTGCGCCATAGCGTCGATGTTCCATCCGTCGACAACGGGTCCCCTCGGGCAGTAGATGAGATTTCCGAAGACGGGTATCCGCCTTACGAAAACGCTCATCATTCCCGTTATCGAGCCTCTCCCGTCGTCGGCAGTTATGATCTCGTTCTGCCAGTTTGATTTGACCGCCGCCCACTCGCGGGACTGCATGAAATGCGCCTTTGCATGCGCCGCCTCAAACTCCCACGCGGCGTCTTTTTCCCTTTCGTTCTCCGCTATTCTCATAAAGCCCTCCATATGACTGTTCCATATTTTTTCACATACCGGCATCAAAAAAGTCCTCGCCGAGGCACAAAAAACAATACCGCGTGCATCAAAACGGCATCACGCAGAAAGAGGGAAAAAGCGGAGGCATAAATGGCGCAATTTACGATTTCCGCCGCCGCTCTGGCGCGCAAAAGGTTGATTTTTTCGCTCGGATATGGTATATTTAAGGCGAGAATTTGTGCGGGGGAGCTTTCTTATGGACAACGACTTTGGCGAAATATGCGGCAGCTTCACGTCGTACGGTGAGATGGAAACGGAGGCGCTCGGCGAACGTCTCGCACGCGTGCTCTTCGGGCGGCGCGGCGCGTTTGTCGCGATCCGAGGCGAGCTCGGCGCGGGAAAGACCGCGTTCGTGCGCGGGATGGCGCGCGTGCTCTCGCCCGGAAGTGCCGTCCGCTCGCCGACATACACCGTCGTAAACGAATATTCCGCAGGTCCGCTCCCGCTTTATCACTTTGACCTGTACCGCATAACGGGTCCCGACGACCTTTGGTCCGTCGGATATCACGAATATCTCGACCGCGGTATCTCCGTCGCCGAATGGGCGGAAAATGCGGGGGACGAGCTGCCATCGCCGCGCTTTGAGGTCGAAATAACTAAGACGGGAAAAGACGAGCGGAACGTCACCGTTTCGTATAAAGAGGTAACTAGAAAATGATAACGCTTGCTCTTGACTCAACGGCGAAAACATGCGCCGCGGCGCTGCTCGACGACGACGATGTGATAGGAGAGGTCACGCTTAACTCGGGATATACTCACAGTGAGACGCTGCTCCCGTCCGTTGAGTTTCTGCTCCGCGCCTCAAGGCTGACGGTGAACGACGTCGACATCTTCGCGTGCGCCGTCGGTCCCGGCTCGTTCACAGGCGTCAGGATAGGCGCCGCCACCGTAAAGGGGCTCGCGTTCGGTAGAGGAAACTGCTGCGCCGCCGTCGATACTCTTGAAGCGCTCGCCGGAAATATTTCCGCCATCGGGGTCGATGCATATGCCGTTCCCGTTATGGACGCGCGCCGCGGCCAGGTCTACACCGCTTTATTCGACGTGTCTGGAGGCGCGGTCACAAGGCTTACCGACGACTTTGCAATGTCTGCGGACGAGCTCTGCGAGCTTCTATCTCAGCGCGCGGCAGGAAAAAAGATATATTTTGTCGGCGACGGCTACGACGTCGTTCACGACGTCATAGCCGAAAGGCTTTGCGGCGTCGCCGATACCCCCATTTCCCTGCGCTCCCACTCCGCCGTATCCGTCGCCGCTGCCGCGCGCCGCGGCATACTGAAAGGCACTCTCGTCCCCGTCGACGCCGAAACGATATCGCCGACATACCTGCGCCCGTCTCAGGCGGAGCGTGAATACAACGAAAAGCATAAAAACACATAAAAAACGCGGAATTTTTTACTCGCGCCGACAACAATCAAAAAAGCGGGCTTTTTCGCCCGCACAGATAAAAAGAACAGATAAAAAGAAAGGAAGAAACCATGAAAGTTGCATTTGCCGCCGACCACGGCGGGTACAAGCTCAAGGACGCTCTCGTCTCTCATCTCCGTGAAAAAGGGATCGAGACCGTCGACTTCGGAACGAACTCCCCCGACTCCTGTGATTATCCCGACTACGCAGACCCGCTTTGCCGCGCCGTCGCCTCAGGCGAATGCGACCTCGGCGTGCTCGTCTGCTCGACAGGTCTCGGCATGTCGATGGCGGCGAACAAGCACCGTGGTATCCGTGCCGCCTGCTGCTCCGAGACAGTCAGCGTCGCACTGACGCGCAGCCACAACAACGCAAACGTCCTCTGTCTCGGCGCATTCATCGTCGGCGAGCACACCGCCTGCGAGATGGTGGATCTCTTTATCTCGACCCCCTTCTCCGAAGGCGAGCGCCACGTCCGCCGCGTCAACAAGGTAAACGCTCTCGACGAAAAGTAAAAAAGCAAAAAAAATGCCCGAAAAGCCATGCTTTTCGGGCATTTTTCTTTTATCCGTGCTTAGATTTATGCATCCGCATAAATCTGTTATGCAATTGTCGAAATATCTACTTTTCCGTTATGTATTGTCGATTACGGGATCGGGCATACCGCGCGTTCTCAGATGCGCGAGCTTCAATATCGCCGCGTCCGTCTTGGCGTCGTGGAAGCCATCGTTAAGAGCGACTGTCAGCGCATCGTCGAACTTCATTTTCTCGACGGACAAAAACTCGTCCTCATCGAGCGCCTGCTCGCCGAACGAAAGGTTGTCCGCCGCGTAAAGATACAGCTTTTCGGTCGTATACCCCGGCGAGACATAAAACCACCCGAGTGAATAAATTTTTCCGGCTCGGGCTCCCGTCTCCTCCCTGAGCTCGCGCACGGCGGCGGACAGCGGATCCTCTCCCGCCTCCAGCTTTCCCGCCGGGAGTTCGAGCAATAGCTCGCCCTGCGGATAGCGGAACTGCCGCACGAACAAAAGCTCATCCTCATCGGTCACCGCCGCTATCGTGACCCCGCCGTGATGCTCGACGACCTCGCGCGCCGCTTCCGTCCCGTTCGGAAGCTGTGCGATGTCCCGCCTCAGGTTAAGTATTTTTCCGCGATATATGTATTCTTTCTTTTTCGTCTTTTCCGTGAGCTCCATTTTCCCCTCCGAGTTTGTCGCAATGACGCCTTTATTGTACCATAATTTATGCTTTGCGTCAAATTTGAGACGCGCTTTTGTTGACACGGCTCCCCCGCGCGTGGTAAAATACAAAAAAGAAAAATCAAACGAAAGGGACTTTTGATATATGACAGAAAACAGAGCCGAAATACCGGAAAAATATAAGTGGGACCTCACGGCGATCTACGCCGATGAAGCCGCGTTCGACGCGGACTGCGCCCGTGCAAAGGAGCTGATCGCCCGCTTCCCCGCGCACGAGGCGACAATGACAAAGTCCGCCGAGGGTCTCTACTCCGCGCTTGAGGATTCGACGGAGCTTGACCGCGTCATCTCAAAGCTGTTCACATACGCGCATCTCGCATCCGACCTTGACACGTCGGACAACAAATATCTTGCCCTCACAGGCAAAGTGATGGAGATCGCGAACGCCGCCGGCGTCGCCTCCTACTTCGTCTCCCCCTCCCTCATCAGGATAGACGACGAGGTGCTCGAACGCTGGTACTCGGAACTTCCCGCGCTCAGAGCTTACGAACGCACCATCTTCGGGAGCCGCAGATATAAAAAATACACGCTCTCGGACGAGAACGAAAAGCTGCTCTCGGGTCTTCGCCGCGGCATGGGGAGCCATTCTTCCATCCGCTCGGTATTCGCGAACGCCGACATCGACTTCGGCTTTATAACCGGAGAGGACGGCAAAAAGGTACATCTCACCGATACGAACTACGTTCCGTTCCTTATGGGCACAGACCGCCGCGTCCGCCGCGCCGCCTTCAAAAAGCTGTACGCGACGTATAAGCAGTTCGGCAACACGTTTGCAGCGCTCATGAACGCATATGTCAAGGAGCGCACGACCGTCTCCCGCCAGCGCGGGTACGACTCGAGCCTTCAGTGCTCCGTTTTTGCGGACGAGGTCACGCCCGACATTTACAACACCCTCGTCGAGACCGTGAACCGCAATTTGCCCGTCCTTTACGATTACTACAAGCTCAAAAAAGAGGTGCTCGGGCTCTCGAAATATCATCTCTACGACATCTACACGCCCCTTATCGCCTCATGCGCCAAGAAATATTCGTACGAGGAAGCTGTTGACATGGTGCTCGACACAGTGAAGATATTCGGTGACGAGTATCACGACACGCTCGAGGCAGGCATCCGCAATAAAAAGTGGATAGACGTCTACCCGAACCGCGGCAAGCGCGGCGGCGCTTACAGCTCCGGCTGCTACGACACCGAGCCGTACATGCTCCTCAACTATACTGACACGCTCGACGACGTCTCGACGCTCGCGCACGAGTCCGGTCACTCTATGCACTCGTATTTCTCGCGGAAAGCGAACACCCCGCAGGATTCCGAATACACGATATTCGTCGCCGAGGTCGCCTCGACCGTAAACGAGCTGCTATTCTCGCACAAGATGCTCCGCGAGTCCGAGAGCCGCGAGGAAAAGCTATCCGTCCTTGATCAGATACTCGAGACATACAAGGGCACCCTCTTCCGTCAGACGATGTTCGCCGAGTTCGAGCGCGATATTCACGCCCTCTCCGAAGCCGGCGAAACGCTGACGAAGGACCTGCTCTGCGAAAAGTATTACGAGATCGTAAAGAAGTATTTTGGGCCCGCCGTCGTCTGCGACGAGGAGATCGCTTATGAGTGGATGCGTATCCCTCACTTCTATATGTTCTTCTACGTCTACAAGTACGCGACGTGCATCTCCGCCGCGTCCTCGATAGTCAAACGCATCGAGAACGAGGGCGCCGCCTATATCCCGCAGTATATAGATTTCCTGCGCTGCGGCGGCTCAAAATCTCCTCTCGACAGCTTAAAGGTCGCCGGCATAGATATGTCCGACCCCGCCGTCATCGAGGACGCCATCTCCGACTTCGCCGACACGATAAAGCAGTTCAGAGAGATTTATAACGGGTAAAGAAAAAAAACACGGGGAGAAAGCTTTTCCTAAATGCTTTCTCCCCGTGCCGCTTTTATAGCCGCTCGGGCTGTTTTTCGATCTCAGGCGGCGCTTTGGCGTCACTTTTCTTTCGTCGTTTCCATCTCCATCTCGTAATTTTTCGGCACCGCGTAATCGCTTATCGTCAAGTCGCCGTCTTCTATGAGCTGGAGGTAGACGTATGTCACCTCTCCCTCATCCTCGTTGACGACAGCGTAAGCAAAGCAGCAGTTTTCGTTCCACACAGACGCGAAAGCGGGCATTTCAAAATAATCCGACTCCCCGCAGACAGGCGAACCGGCGCATATCTTTTCAAGTCGCGCCTCCTCGTCCTTAATTCCGTCCTCGTCGAACGCGGCGCGAAGCTCCACCTGCCACCCGGTCCCAAGCGGTAAATACGTCGTGTGCGTGCCGCTGAATTTTTCGACATTCATTCCCTCGAGCGTCTCCGGAAAAACGGCAGGCCGCTCGACTATCCTCAGCTCCGGCAGTTCCCACAACTCGTCGTATTCACCGACGTCCGTTATAACAGTCTCATCATAATTGTCGCATGACAAAAGCGAAATTAGAGCAGAAATCAGAATTACCGCAGCGCAAAAGCGTGCGGCGGCGCTCCGCTTCAGTTTCATTTTTTATCTCCATGGTTTCGTGATGCGAGCTTATTCTACCACATCCACGCAATATTTTAAAGAGATTTTGCAAAAAAAGTTGTTTTATAAAAAAACGATCTTCTGCATTCCGAAGCGCAAGCCTTATTTACCCTTTTAATAAAAGCTTTTGAAAAAGGGGCGCGGGGGAAAGACTTTTCTCGAAAAGTCTTTCCCCCGCCTTTTTCACAATATAATACAGATCAGCCCGCCGCTGCCTTCGTTTATGATGCGGCCGAGCGTGTCTGAAAGCTTCGCCCTCGCGTCCTCGGGCATGTGCTCGAGCTTTGAGTGGAGCCCGTCGTTGACGAGCTCGTAGAGCGTCTTACCGAACATATTCGACTGCCAAATGGAGCTCTTGTCGTCCTCGAACTCGCGCATGAGATAGCGCACCATCTCTTCCGACTGCGCCTCCGTGCCGACGATAGGATTTATCTCCGTCTCGATAGTCGCCTTTATCATGTGTACGGACGGCGCCGACGCGCGCAGGCGGACGCCGTAGCCGCCCTGCTGGCGGACTATCTCGGGTTCCGCGAGCGTCAGGTCCTCCACCTCGGGCATGACGATTCCGTAGCCGCGCTCCGAAACGTCTCGCAGCGCCTCCGAGACCTTGTCGTACTCGCGCTTGACGTCCGACAGCTCCTTCAAAAGCGAGATGAGCTCCTCCTCGTCGCGGATGTTGAAGCCGGTCAGCTCCCCTATCGTGCGGTAATATATCTCGTCAGGGATAGAAACCGAGAGCTCCGCGCGCCCCGTTCCGAGGTCGGAATCGAGATATCTCACCTCCGAAACGAAGTCACAGCCCGACAGCTCGCCGAACACGCCGCAGCCCATGACGTCTCCCATTCTCGACACTCTTCCCGCGCACGAGCGTATTCCTTCGACAAGACCTGAGCGGAGCGGGTGCGTAATGTCGAGCGCGCGCAGCCATCCAGGAGCCGAAACGCTTATCTCCCGTATCGGGAACTCATAAAGCACGAGCTCAAGTATGTGCGTGATGTCGTCCGCATTCATAGAGAGACAGGAAACGAGCGCGACCGGCGCGCGGTATTTATCCTCAAGCTCTTTTGCGAGCGCGATCGCCGCCTCGCCCTCCGGGTCGGCGGAATTGAGGATAACGGCGAACGGCTTGCCTATCCTCTTCATTTCTTCCGCGACGCGTTCCTCCGCCTCAATATAATCCTCGCGCGGTATGTCTCCGAAGCTGCCGTCCGTCGTGACGAGCATCCCTATCGTCGAGTGCTCGTTTATGACGCGGCGCGTCCCCGTCTCCGCCGCCTCCGAAAACGGCATCGGCTCAGACTGCCACGGCGTCGATACCATGCGGACGCTCCCGTCCTCGGTGTCGCCGAGCGCGCCCGGGACGAGATAACCGACGCAGTCCACCATTCGGACGCGCAGATGCGAGACGCCGCGCAGCGACACCTCTACCGCCTCGTCGGGAATGAACTTGGGCTCCGTCGTCATGACGGTTCGCCCCGCCGCCGACTGCGGCATCTCGTCGCGCGCGCGGACGCGGTCGTATTCGCCCTCGATATTGGGCATCACGAGCGCGTTCATGAACCGTTTGATGAATGTGCTCTTTCCCGTCCGCACGGGGCCGACGACGCCTATGTAGATATCGCCGCCCGTGCGCTCTGCTATGTCCCGGTATATGTTTGTCTCCGTCATAAAAAATCCTCCCGATAATTGCTATTCAATGTATATGGTCAAACCGGGAGGAATATGCCGACCGGCTGCAAGTTCCGGCAATTGCGACGCATAACAAGCGGTCGGCGCATGACAAATGCGCCGACCGCTCTTATTTTATTCCGTTACTTTTGCCCTTTTGCAGCGTTTACGAAATCGTTTACGTCTTCGATCGCTTTCCCGGCGTCTCCTCCGTTAGAAAATTCGGCAAGCGCGCGTCCGAACTCCGATATGTGCTCTGCCGCACCGTCAGGGGAATTGACAAACACCCCATATGCGTCGAGCAGACTTAATCTCAGTTCATTGATCTCATCGTCATCAATTGTAAACACTGTCGATACGGCATTCTGAAGCTCTTCCATCGCCTGCTTGAGCTGTTCTCCGTCGTTCTGTGAAAGATACCGGTCTATATGAGCTGAAACGGAGCCGCATTCCGACCGTAAGGACGAATACTGCTCGCGGACGGAAATTTTGTGTCTGACAGTTATGACGACTGCCGACGCGGCAAAGACAAGCGCCGTGGCAGTCAGCGCGGCGATGGCAACAACATTTCTTTTCATTGCCGCACCGTATTACATCTCTATAAGCTCGTATGCGCGGGAACCTATTCCGAGGTCGGCTGCCGCCTCTACCGTGTGAACGCCGTTGCGGCTCTCAATGCGCTTCAGAAGATGTTTCTGTCCCTTGTCGTCCTTTGCGGCATAAACAAGGTCAAGGCACGCCTGATCTATAGCGACGGGATCTGTCGAGGCGAGTATTCCGATATCCGCCATGCACGGGTCCTCCGCTTCGGCGCAGCAGTCGCAGTCTACGGACATATTCTTCATCACGTTTATGTATACCGCGCGGTCGCCGAAATAATCTACGACCGACGACGCCGCGTCTGCCATCGACTCAAGGAACAAATCGTGCTTCGCGCCCCAGTAGTTGCCCTCGGGCTTGCCCGCGCCGTGAATGTTTTTCTTACCGTAAGAGGACGCGATGCCTATCGAAAGCTGCTTGAGTGCGCCGCCGAAGCCTCCCATAGGATGCCCCTTGAAATGCGAGAGCACGAGCAGCGAGTCGTAATTTTTGAGGTCGCGCCCCACGAAATTATTCTTTATGACGCGTCCGTTCGGGATCGGAAGGACCATATCGGGTCCCTCGGCGTCGAGCAGGTCGACGTCGAACGCTTCGGACCAGCCGTGCTCCTTAAGAAGGCGCAGATGCTTTTCGGTAGTGTCGCGCTCACCGCCGTATGCGGTGTTGCACTCGACGACGGCGCACATCTCCGCCGTGCTGCCGACCTCGCCGACTACGGGAGCCCAAAAATCGGGGCGCAGAAAATTCTGATTTCCCGCCTCGCCTGAGTGTACCTTTATCGCGACCTTGCCGGAAAGAGGTCTACCGACTGCGCGGTAAAGCTCAACGACGCGTTCGGGCGTTATCTCGCGGGTAAAATATACCTTCGGTTTTTCCATATCGCTCATTTCCTCCGTGTTTTCGATCTTTGCCGGATCGTCCGTATTCTTTTTCGCTTTAGGTGTCAGCCTCAGCGAAAAGCTGAATTTCCGTTTCATTTTATTGTACCGCCCACCTCGTGTCCGTAATCGTCGCTTTTTGCGCTCTGTCATTTTATATTATACATCCACTCTGTGCGCCGCGTCAAGCGCGGCGTGCATTTTTCAAACGCGGGGAAGAAATGTCCTCTCCCCCGCTTAAAAAATTTATTTTTCGCCGAGCGCCGCCGCGATAAATCCGAAGAAGAGCGGATGCGGACGGTTCGGGCGGCTCTTGAATTCGGGGTGATACTGCACCCCGACGAAAAACGGCTGCTCCGTTATCTCCACGGTCTCGACGAGCCTTCCGTCCGGGGAGAGACCCGATATCGTCAGCCCCGCCGCCTCGACGGCCTCGCGGTAGTCGTTGTTGAACTCGTATCTGTGGCGGTGGCGCTCGCTTATCTCCTCTTTGCCGTAGCAGCGCGCCATCGTCGTCCCCGGCTTTACGCGGCAGGGATATGCGCCGAGGCGAAGCGTTCCGCCCTTGTCGATCTCGTCGCTCTGACCGGGCATAAAGTCTATTATCTTGTGGCGGCACAGCTCGTCAAACTCGCCGGAATGTGCGTCCTTTATGCCGAGCACGTCGCGCGCGAACTCTATGCACGCGATCTGCATGCCGAGACATATGCCGAAATACGGCGTCTTTGTCTCCCGCGCATAACGTGCGGCGAGTATCATTCCCTCTATCCCGCGCTGACCGAAGCCGCCGGGGACGATTATTCCGTCGAGCTGCGATAGGCGCTCGCGGTAGTTGTTTTCGTCGAGCGTTTCCGAGTCTATCCACTCGATGCCTACCTCCGCCCTGTGGCTGTATCCTGCATGATGAAGAGCCTCGGCGACCGACAGGTACGCGTCATGGAGCTGTATGTACTTGCCGACAAGACCGATCTTCACGGTGCGCGTCGGTGTCTTTATCCTCTCGACCATCTCCCTCCATTCGGAGAGGTCGGGCGCGGGCGCGTCAATGCCGAGCTCGCGGCAGACGACGTCGGAAAGATGGGCGCGCTCGAGCATGAGCGGCGCTTCGTAAAGATACGGAAGCGTGATATTTTCTATGACACAGTCGGGCTTGACGTTGCAGAACAGCGATATCTTCTTGAATATCGATTCCTCGAGCGGCTCGTCGCAGCGGAGGACGATTATGTTCGGATTTATGCCCATGCCGAGCAGCTCCTTGACGGAGTGCTGCGTGGGTTTTGATTTGTGTTCGTCCGAGCCGCGGAGAAACGGCACGAGCGTGACGTGGATGAAGAGGCTGTTCTCTCTCCCTACCTCGAGCGATATTTGGCGCACCGCCTCAATAAACGGCTGACTCTCGATGTCGCCGATCGTGCCGCCGATCTCGGTTATGACGACGTCCGCGTCCGAATGCTTGCCGACGCGGTAGACGAATTCCTTTATTTCGTTCGTGACGTGCGGTATGACCTGGACCGTCGAACCGAGATATTCGCCGCGGCGCTCCTTGTTCAGCACATTCCAGTAAACCTTTCCCGTAGTGAGGTTCGAATAACGGTTCAGGTCCTCGTCAATAAAGCGCTCGTAGTGTCCGAGGTCAAGATCTGTCTCCGCACCGTCGTCCGTCACATAGACCTCGCCGTGCTGATACGGGCTCATCGTCCCCGGGTCGACGTTTATGTACGGGTCGAGCTTCTGCGAGGCGACCTTGAGACCCCTGCACTTCAAAAGCCTGCCGAGCGACGCCGCCGTGATGCCCTTGCCGAGACCGGAAACAACGCCTCCGGTCACAAAAATATATTTTGTCATGAAAAAAACCTCGCCTTTCCCGCTTGTCCGCGCGCCGCAAAATGAATTTTCCTTATGCTGACATTTCATTTTGCTAAGGCGGCGCTCTATTAACAAAGGTATATTATACACGACTTCGAGCATGATTTCAAGAGGTTTTTCTCACATGACGAAAAACTTTTTCCGTCCGAAAAAAATTGTCCGAAAGAAGCATCCGCGGCGCATTTCCTGCAAAGCGCCGCGGATGTAATTGTTTGATGCATCATGGAAAAACCCAATGACGCCCAAAATTTTTCATTCGTATTCTATCGTCGCCGTCGGCTTAGGCGTGAAGTCATAGAGAACACGGTTCACGCCTTTGACCTCGTGCGTTATCCTGTCCGCGAGGTGCTGCATCAGCGAGAACGGAACGTCCTCGACCGTCGCTGTCATCGCGTCCTTCGTGTTGACGGCGCGGATGATGACGGGCCACTCAAACGAGCGCTTCCCGTCCTTTATGCCCGTCGACTTGAAGTCAGGCACAACGGTGAAATACTGCCACACGCGACCCTCGAGCCCGTTTTTCGCAAACTCCTCGCGGAGTATCGCGTCAGACTCGCGGACGGCCTCGAGCCTCTCCCTCGTTATCGCTCCGGGACAGCGGACGCCGAGCCCCGGTCCCGGGAACGGCTGACGGTATACCATGCCGTTCGGCAGACCGAGCGCCTTTCCGACGACGCGGACCTCATCCTTGAAGAGTATCCTCACGGGTTCGACAAGTTCAAAATCCATATAATCCGGCAGACCGCCCGCGTTGTGGTGCGCCTTTATGCCGCCTTCGCTCTCGAGGATATCGGGCCATATCGTGCCCTGCGCGAGAAATTCTATCCCGTCGAGCTTGCGGGCTTCCTCCGCAAACACCTCTATGAATTCGCCGCCTATGACCTTCCGCTTTTCTTCCGGGTCGGTGATGCCCGCGAGTTTGTCGAGGAAGCGTTCGGTCGCGTCGACATAAACGAGATTGGCGTTCATCCTGTTCCTGAACACCTCGATGACCTGCTCCGGCTCGCCCTTACGCAGAAGCCCGTGATTTACATGAACGCACACAAGCTGCTGACCGACGGCGCGTATCAAAAGCGCCGCCACGACAGACGAGTCGACGCCGCCCGAAAGCGCAAGCAGCACGCGCTTGTCCCCTATCTGCTCTCTCGCGGCCTCCACCTGCTTTTCAATGAACGCCTCCGCGAGTTCCAGCGTCGTGATGCGGACCATGTTGTCCGGGCGTCTTTCGTTTACCATTTCTTCCTCCGTTTTTATTTTTTCTTTTATCACACCGTCACATCGTCACTGCCGCGAAGCGAAGCGCGAACAGCGCGGCGATAACTGTGACAGGTATGTCGCTTTTCTTGTATTTACCCGTGAAGAGGGTGATGATGACGTATGCGATCGCCCCTATGCCTATGCCGTTCGATATCGAGTACGTCATCGGCATCATAACAAACGCGAGGAACGCCGGCACTGCCGAGCGCATATCGTCCATGTCGACCTTGGCAAATCCCTTTACCATGAGGACGCCGACGTATATCAAAGACGGAGCCGTGGCGCACGCCGGCACGAGCGAGGCGAGCGGGCTCAGAAACAGGCAGAGCGCGAAGCACGCGGCGGTGACGAGCGAGGTCAGCCCCGTTCTTCCGCCCGCGGCGACGCCCGACGCGGACTCGACGAACGTCGAGCAGGTCGATGTCCCGCAAACGGCGCCGGCGACCGTCGCTATCGAATCGCACGTCATGCACTCGTTGACGTTTATCGGGTCGCCGCTCTCGTCGAGCATCCCCGCCGACGACGCCGTGCCGTAAAGTGTTCCTATCGTGTCGAACATGTCGACAAGGCAGAACGTCACGACGAGCATCACGGCGGAGAATATGCCCCCTATCGCCTCGCCCGTGAACGCGTCGGCCCACGCTTGTCCGTGGAACACTCCCGTAATGCCTATTTTTCCGAAATCAGAGAACGTCTGCCCGATCTGAGACACGTCAAACGACGGGACGGTCCACGTCGTGACGTAATAGAGCACGGTCACGGACACGATGCTTATGAGGACGGAGCCCTTGACGCGGAATTTTTCGAGGACCGCGATAAGAATGAGACCGGCGAGCGCGAGAAGCGCGGGCACGACGCGGATGAACTCCCCGTCGGCGACGGCGCCGTGGATATCGGCGAACTGGAGCAGCGTAAATTCGTTGTCCTCGAGTATCCCCGCGTTCTGAAATCCGAGAAACGCTATGAAAAGCCCGATGCCTGCGGGTATCGCTTTTTTGAGGCAGTCCGGCAACGCCTTCGCTATCCGCGAGCGAAGACCCGAAAGCGATAAGACCATGAAGATAAGTCCCGAAACAAGGATTATTACAAGTCCCGACTGGTATCCGCGGATGAGACCTTCCCCGTCGTCGCCCGCGACGATGTGCGGAAGAATGAACGACACGAAGAAGAATGAATTGAGCCCCATGCCGCACGCCTGCGCGAACGGCATCCGCGCGTAAAGCGCCATTAAAAGCGTGCCTATGACGGCAACGAGGATGGAGGCGACGTACACCGCGTTCCAAATCTGACCGAACGCGGGGTCCGCTCCCTCGGCAAGGTGGTTGAAGCCCACTATCTGATTCGGGTTCGTAACGACGATATACGCCATTGCGAAAAACGTCGTAAGTCCCGCGATAATTTCGGTTCGGACGTTCGAGCCCCGCTCGGTTATTTTAAAGAATTTGTCCACTCTTCCCATTTTGTAAACCCGTTTTTTATAACATATGATGCTCTACATTCAGTATACAGGAAATAAGGGAAAAAAGCAAGAAAAAAAGCGTGCGCGGCGGAAAAAAGAAAGCGCCCGCGGAGGGTCGGCGCGCGATCCCCGTCGGGCAGCTTTATTCTTTTATTTCTGCGACAGCTGTCTATATGTAGCAACTATAATGACCGCCGATACGACCGCCGTCAGAATATCCGACACCGGCATGGAATACAATACCCCGTCAAGACCGAAAAACATCGGCAGAAGGAGCGCGAAGCCCACGCCGAACACTATCTCCCTTATCATGGACAGCGCGGTCGACGCCGCTGCCTTCCCCATCGCCTGAAGAAAAATAAACGTCGCTTTGTTGACGCAGGCGAACACTACCATGGAGAGGTAGATGCGAAACGACTTTACGGCGAACTCCGTGTAATATGCGCTTTCGTTCGCCGAGCCGAAAATTCCTATGAGCTGCCGCGGCAGAAGCTCCACCGAAAGAAGTGCGATTAATCCGACGGCAGCCTCGCACAAAAGCAGCCGTGAAAACAGATTTTTGACGCGGTCGCGGCGGCGAGCGCCCATATTATAGCCCACGATCGGTATGCACCCCGCCGCCATTCCGATAACGACGGAAATAACGATTTGGAACACCTTCATCACGATTCCAACGACCGCCATCGGGATCTGCGCGTAGATCTCCTGCCCGAAAACAGGGTCCTCGGCGCCGTATTTGCGGATCATGTTGTTTATCGCCGCCATCGCCGCGACGAGCGATATCTGAGAAAGGAAGCTGCACGCGCCGAGCGACAGCGTCCGCATGATGATCGCCTTATTCGGGCGGAAATCGGCTCCCGACAGCTTTACCGACTTCGTATGAAGAATATAGAAGAGCGACAGCGCCGCCGTTACGACCTGACCGGCGACCGTCGCCACCGCCGCGCCCATCATGCCCCAGTGAAAGCAGAAGATGAAGACGGGGTCGAGGATGATATTCAGCACAGCACCCGACAGCGTTGACGCCATCGCGAATTTCGGGCTCCCGTCGGCGCGGATTATGGGATTCATCGCCTGACCGAACATATAAAACGGGATCCCGAGCGAAATATAAAAGAAATATTCCTTTGAAAGCGCAAACGTCTCCGCGTTGACTGTCCCGCCGAACACTTTTATTATCGGCGAGGCGAAAATAAGGTACGCGGCGCAGAGAAGAACGCCGCCGGCGACCGTCATCAGGACGGATATTCCGATGCTGTTTCCGGCGTCTTTTTTGTTTCCGCACCCGAGATTGAGACTGACGAACGCGCAGCAGCCGTCTCCTATCATAACGGCGACCGCGAGCGCGATCACCGTGAGCGGGAACACGACGGTGTTTGCCGCGTTGCCGTATGAGCCGAGATAGCTTGCGTTCGCGATGAATATCTGATCGACGATGTTGTAAAGCGCGCCCACGAGCAGCGATATAATGCACGGCACGGCATATTTTCTCATAAGGCCGCCGATCTTTTCCTCAGCAAGATATGATTGGTTTTGTTCCATTTTATGACCTCCAAAATAACGCAAAAAGGCGTAAGCCCAAAAGTTGGACTTACGCCTTTTCAGCTACACACTAACGTTAGTATATCAGATAAAACAATTTTCCGCAAAGGTAATTCTGCACAAAATTTGCCCGGAAAACCGTTTTTAAGCTCCGCAGATCCACCCGCCCCGCTTCTGCAAACGGTCCGAAGATGCAAGAGGATTATTTCTACTCCTAATTTCAATGTAAACGTTTCCGGTTTTTGTATAAACTTTTAATTTATTTGCCGTTAATTTAGGCAGATTATTTCAGTTTTATAATATTTTTTGAGTTTTGTTACCAAATAGCAATCGCAAAGTACATGTTGCATACACTTGTCCAAGTCTCATATTCCACGCCAAACAATAATTTCACCTCAAGTTAGATACTTATTGTATGTAGACTTTTTGTATTCATTTTTATTATACTATAAAAATGGAGGATGGCAACAATGGATATTGTAAAAGTGTTTGGCGATAATTTGAGAAAATATCGCACGTGCATGGGAATATCACAAGAAGCATTTGCAGAAAAGTGTGGAATGCACCGTACATATATAAGTGCTATTGAATGCTATCGTCGCAGCATTTCACTTGAAAATATTCAACGAATAGCAGATGCGCTTGAAATCGAAACTTATAAACTGTTTGTGGAGGATCATCAATAATGCAACATTATTTAACTAAACCTCAACTCATGCGAATAGAAAAAGGGCTTAAAGCTGCTATTGCAATTCCTTTTATCGATGATATTGAAGATTATGTGGCTGAAGCAATTTTAGAATACGCAAAGGAAATTGATGGTATCGATCCTTTTACTAATACTCGTTCTAAACGTCTATATGATGTTGTAGACAAAAAAACAAAAATCGGATATTCCGTAAAAAGCCTAAAGTGGGCCTTTTCAGATGGAAAAGAAACCACATTTGAGTTAGTAATTCAACGTGCCGATATTTTCAAGAAAGCAACTGCATTAGGTTTTGAGAATCTTGATATTAACTCAGATCCTCAAACACTTGGTGCCGCTCTCCTCGAACACTGGAGGATAAAAGTTGAAGGGGATGCAGTTTTTCAAAAAGTAAACGACAAAAGAGTGTTTATTTTATTGAAGTCTATTGATAATAAAAAATTCGCATTTTTTGAAGAAGATATTAAGTTATATCAGCAAGACGAGATTACTTGGGGGTGGACGGACAACACAAAAACCGGTCTCAAAGGCATCCATAATGAAAGCCAAAGAGTCCATCCCGAATATTGTGTAAACCTCAGAAATGGTGTAAAATAAAATAACCAAAACGGAGGAAAACGCAATG
>CANRKP010000012.1 GCA_947631245.1 uncultured Clostridia bacterium | reverse complement strand
TCCGCGTCGTGGACGGCTCGGAGCAGCTCGGCATCATTCCCGTCGCGAAGGCGAAGGAGCTCGCATACGACCGCGGGCTCGACCTCGTCCTCATGTCTCCCAATTCGGATCCGCCCGTATGCAGGATAATGGATTACGGCAAATTCTGCTACGAACGCGAGAAGAAGGAGAAGGAGGCGAAGCGCAAGCAGCAGGTAGTCGAGATCAAAGAGGTGCAGCTCTCATGCAAGATAGACACCCACGATTTCGAGACGAAGGCAAAGCGCGCGCTCGGCTTTCTTTCCGACGGAAACAAGGTCAAGGTCGTTCTGCGCTTCCGCGGACGCGAGATGGCGCACCAGCAGATAGGCCGCGACGTCCTCACGAGATTTGAGGAATACTGCCGCGAGCTCGGCACCGTCGACAAGCGCCCCGTGCTTGAGGGACGTCAGATGACCATGATGATAAATCCCGTAAAGCAGAAGGCGGAGAAGCCCGAAAAGGCAGCTGCCGAGAAGAAGGAAGCACCCGTCGAGGACACGGAGGAATAACGGGGGAGCCCGTCACAACAAAAAAACGTTTATTATTAAACAGAGGAGTACCGAAAAATGGGAAAGATCAAGACGCATAAGGCATCAGCCAAGAGATTTTCGCTTACCGGCACAGGCAAGGTTAAAATGAACCACAGCGACCACCGCCACAAGCTCGGAAAGAAGGACACCAAGCGCAAGAGACATCTCCGTTCCGGCGCGATAATGCAGGAAGCACAGGCGCGCAACGTGAGACGCATGATAATAAAGTGAGCCGGGCGGCAGACGGTAGACTAACGGAGGAAAATTAAGATGGCAAGAGTAAAAGGCGCGATGATGACGCGCAAGAGAAGAAATAAGGTATTAAAGAGCGCGAAGGGCTACTGGGGCGCGAAGAGCAAGCATTTCAAGATGGCAAAAGAGGCCGTGATGAAGAGCGGCAACTACGCCTTCATCGGAAGAAAGCAGAAGAAACGCGACTTCCGTTCGCTTTGGATAACGCGCATATCGGCGGCAGTCAGACCCTACGGCATGAATTATTCGACGTTCATGCACGGACTGAAGCTCGCGGGCGTCGACCTCAATCGCAAGATGCTCTCTGAGCTCGCAGTATCGGACAAGGACGCGTTTGCGGCGGTCGTTGAGCGCGCAAAGGCAGCGCTTTAAAATGAATATCGCATCAAAAAACCGGTCACCCCGGTTTTTTGTGCTATATAAGACGCTTGAAAAATGAACGGAATCACGGAAAACGCCTCGGGCGGCATCCTCGCGCGCGCCGTCACGCTGACGAGCCGTCAGAACCCGACCGTTTCGGAAACGGCGGCTCTCGGAGACAAAAAACGGCGCGACGCCGCGGGGCTGTTTCTGCTCGACGGAATAAAGCTCGCGCTCGAAGCTTCTGCCTCCGGGGCGGAAGTAAAACGCGTTTTTCTGACGAAAACCGCCGCCGAAAGGCATGCGGAAGAACTTGACCGCCTCGGCGACGACGCCTCCGTATACATCCTTTCGGAGGCGGCGTTTTCAAGACTGACGGACGAGCGTTCGCCCGAAGGCGTCGTCACGGTCGCCGCGTATAACGACTGCGTGAGGCGCGCGCTTCTGCCGGAGGACGCAGAGGCAGAAGAGGGCAGGCTGATCCTCGACGGAATACAGAGCCCAGACAATTTCGGGGCGATACTCCGCTCCGCGCGGGCGTTCGGCTTTAAGGGAGTTGTGTGCGGCCCCGGCTGCGCCGACGTTTACGGTCGCCGCGTAATGAGATCGTCGATGGGCGCGGCGCTGCATGTCGGCACGCTCGTATCCGACAGCGCCGCCGGCGCGTGCCGCGCATTTTCCGAAAACGGGCACCGCATCGTCGCCGCCGTACCGGCGGAGGGGGCGCAGGAGCTCGGAGAATTTCGGTTTATGCCCGGAGACTGCCTCGTGATCGGCAACGAAGGTCACGGGATATCAAAAGAAACGGCTGACGAGGCGGACGTGTTCGTCCGCATTCCGATGGAAAAGGGACAGGAATCGCTTAACGCTGCCTGCGCCGCGGCGGTGCTTTTGTGGGAGGCAAGACGCGGCGCGAAAAAATAAGGACGTGGAAAAACGCCCGGGATGGAGGCACGGATGTCTGACCGCATACTTTGGATATGGCTGTCGCTTGCGTGCGGCCCCGGATACCGCGGATACGGCAGGCTCTTCTCTTCGTTCGCGACGCTCCGCGAGATATACGACGCGCCGCTGGAGGTGCTGCTTTCGACCGAGGGGATAGACCGCCGGTGCGCGGCAGCCCTCGCGGATAAGGACACCTCGCGCGCGGAGGAGATACTGGCGCTTTGCCGTTCACGCGGCTGGGAGGTCCTCACATACGGGGACCGCGCGTATCCCGCGCGGCTCAGGACGCTCGACGATCCGCCCGTCGTGCTCTACGTCAGGGGCGGGATACTCGACCTCAACGACAGCGTGTGCATCGCGGTCGTCGGGACAAGAACGATGTCGGAATACGGAGAGAGACAGGCGTACAGGCTTGCGTTCTCTATGGCGGCGGGAGGTGCCGTCATCGTATCGGGCATGGCGCTCGGGTGCGACGCGATGGCGGCAAACGGAGCTCTCGACGCGGGAGCGCCGACTGTCGCGGTCCTCGGCTGCGGGCTCGACATAATCTATCCGCGGCAGCATAAGACCCTTTCGGACCACATCGAGAAAAACGGCATGATAATAACGGAGTATCCGCCGGGTTCTCCGCCCGAGGGCAGGCATTTTCCCGTGCGAAACCGTATTATAAGCGGGCTTTCGCAGGGAACGCTCGTCGTTGAAGCGCCGCAGCACAGCGGAGCATTGATAACGGCGAATATCGCGCTGACGCAGGGCAGGGACGTTTTCGCCGTCCCCGGCGAGGCTGACAGCGAAAGCAGCCGCGGCTGCAACGACCTCATAAAGGACGGCGCCTTGCCGGTCACCTCCGCTTATGACATACTGAGAGTATATGAATTCATCTACCCGCATAGGATAAATGTCGAGGCGGCGCTGCGCGCGGAGCGCGACGCGTCATCGAGGACCGGCAGGCTGACGGCTTCTCTTCGCAGCATAGCGAAAAGGACGTCGGGCGCATTCTCGAAGCGTGACGGCGCGCCGCCCGCGGCGTTTCCAAAGGCGGAAAAGAAAAAGGCGGCGGCAGAGGAGCCCGATACGGGCGGCTCGTTCGCGTTTGCGCCGGAGGAGAGCGTCCCCGAGCCCGAGGGCGTCCGCGGGGTGATATACCGCGAGCTCAAGAAGGGAGACCGGACGCCGGAGGAGATCTCCGCCGCCGGATTTGACATCTCCGTCGTCATGACGGAGATAACGATGCTCGAGCTCGACGGGCTTGCTGAGGCCCTGCCCGGAGGCAGATACAGGGCGGGCAGCGGAAAAAGACATACCCCGACAAAATGATATTTCACATAAATCACACTTAAAAAAGTAAGGACGGATATGACAACACTGATAATCATGGAGTCGCCGACGAAAGCGGCGACGGTCAAAGGATATCTCGGCAGCGGGTACCGCGTCGTCGCGTCGAAGGGACACGTCCGCGACCTGCCGAAGAGCACGCTCGGCGTCGACATCGAGCACGATTTCAAGCCGAAATATATCAATATCAGGGGCAAGGGAGAGCTTATAAACGACCTGCGCCGTCAGGTGAAGGAAGCCGACCGCGTGCTTCTCGCAACGGACCCCGACCGCGAGGGCGAGGCGATCGCGTGGCACCTTTCCGTGACGCTCGGAATACCGATGGACGGAAAGCAGCGCGTCACCTTCAACGAAATAACGAAGAAGGTCGTAAAGGACGCCGTCAAGCACCCGAGAGAGCTTGACATGGGTCTTGTGAACGCGCAGCAGTGCCGCCGCATCCTTGACAGGATAGTGGGATACAAGCTCAGCCCGTTCCTTTGGAGCACCGTCCGCAGCGGACTTTCCGCCGGGCGCGTCCAGTCTGTCGCGACTAGGATAATAGTCGACCGCGAGGAAGAGATACGCGCCTTTGTCCCGCAGGAATACTGGACCGTCGACGCTCATCTGAAAACGCCGGACGGCGAGGAGGTAAAGGCACGCTTCTTCGGCGACAAGGACGGAAAGCTGCCGCTCTCCTGCGAGGAAGACGCGCGCCGCGTCGCAAAAGAATCGCTTGCCGCGGGCTTCACCGTCTCCGAGGTCAGGCACACGACGAAGCAGAAGAGCCCGTCCCCGCCGTTCACGACCTCCACGCTCCAGCAGGAGGCGTCTCGAAAGCTGAATTTCCAGTCGACGCGCACGATGCGCGCGGCTCAGGAGCTCTACGAGGGCGTCGACCTCGGACCGGAGTTCGGCGGCGTGCAAGGTCTTATCACATACATGAGAACGGACTCCGTCCGCGTTTCCGAGGAGGCGCAGGGCGAGGCGCTCGCGTTTATAGGCGGAAAGTACGGAGACAGATACGTCCCCGAGACGCCGCGCAAATACCGCACGAAGGCGGGCGCTCAGGACGCGCACGAGGCAATACGCCCCGCGAACGTCAACATTGAGCCGTCAAAGATCCGCCGCATGCTCTCAGTCGACCAGTACAGGCTCTATAGGCTCATATGGAACCGCTATGTCGCAAGCCAAATGGCGTCGGCGGAAATAGCGGCGGTAAACGTCAGCTTCGACGCCGGCAGATACGTCTACCGCGCGAGCGGGAGCACAGTGAAGTTCCCGGGATTTCTCGCCGTATACGAGGAGTCGACGGACGACGCCAACGACGAGGGGGACGAGAGGACGCTCCCGCCGATGTCGGAGGGCGACCGCATGGGAGTCGACGACGTCGTGCCCGAGCAGCACTACACGGAGCCGCCGGCAAGGTATACGGAGGCATCCCTTATAAAATATCTCGAGGAGCTCGGCATAGGACGTCCGAGCACGTTCCCGATGATAGTTCCGACGATAACGCAGCGCGGATATGTCGACAGGTCCGGCAAATCGCTGTGCCCGACGCCGCTCGGCGAAACGACGACGAAGCTCATGAAGGAGAGCTTCCCCGACATCGTTGACTGCCAGTTCACGGCGACGATGGAGACGCGCCTCGACGAGATCGAGGAGGGCGGGCTCACGATGGAAGAGGTCCTCGGAGACTTTTATTCCGGCTTCTCAAAGGAGCTCGAGGCAGCGGGCAAAAATGCGGTCAGGGCTGAGGTCCCCCCGGAGGAGACCGACCTCATCTGCGAGAAGTGCGGCGCCAAGATGATAGTCAAAAACGGCAGATACGGCAAATTCGCCGCCTGCCCGAACTACCCCGAGTGCAAGAACACGAAGCCGCTAAACAAGCGCGAGACGACGCCCGCCGTCGAGGAGGCGGCAGCCGCTGCGGCAGACATGAAGTGCGAGCTATGCGGCGGCGACATGGTGCTCCGCCACGGGCGGTACGGCAATTTCTACGCCTGCACGAATTACCCGAAATGCAAATTCACGCGCCCCTTCGGGCAGAAGATAGACGTCAAGTGCCCGAAGTGCGGGTCCGACATACTGACCAAGTGGGGACGAAACAAGTCGATGTTCTACAGCTGCGTCAGGTATCCCGAGTGCGACTTTTCCTCATGGGACAGACCGACGAATGAGCTCTGCCCGAAATGCGGTGCGATGCTGTACCACAAGAAGGGCAAGCCGTATCTCTTCTGCAAAACGGAGGGCTGCGGCTACAAGCGCGACGCCGAGGACGCGGAGGACGCCGGAAAGTGAGCGGAAAACCGACCGTCCGCGTCATAGGCGCGGGTCTCGCGGGCGCCGAGGCGGCGTGGCAGGCGGCAAAGAGCGGAGCTTTCGTCGAGCTTTACGAAATGAAGCCGGGAAAAAAGACGCCGGCGCACGCCTCGGACGGAATGGCGGAGCTCGTCTGCTCAAATTCGCTCCGCTCCGACGATGTCGGAAACGCCGTCGGGCTGCTTAAGGCGGAGATGAGGCTCTTGTCCTCCCTCATAATGGAGGCGGCGGACAAAACGCGCGTGCCGGCAGGGTCGGCGCTCGCCGTCGACAGGCACGCGTTTTCAGCCTACGTCACGGATAAGATCCGCTCGTCGGAAAACATCCGCGTTATTGAGCGTGAGGTGACAAATATTCCCGACGACGGCGTTGTGACCGTCATCGCGACGGGACCGCTCACGACCGACGCGCTCTCGGAATTCATAAGGGACGGGATGTGTCTATCGGGACTTCATTTCTTTGACGCCGCCGCCCCGATAGTGGACGGCGCGACCGTCGACATGAGCCGCGCGTATTTTGCGTCGCGATACGGGAAGGGAGACGCTTCCGATTATCTGAACTGCCCGCTCACCCGCGAGGAATACGACGCGTTTTACGACGCGCTGCTCGGCGCGCGATGCGCGGACGTTCACGGCGCCGACGGGGAGGCGCTCGACGTGTTCGAGGGCTGTATGCCCGTCGAGGTAATGGCGGCGCGCGGACGCGACACGCTCAGATACGGTCCGATGAAGCCGGTGGGGCTGCCCGACCCGAGAACGGGGCGCGAGCCGTATGCGGTGCTCCAGCTGCGCCGCGAAAACGCGGAGGGGACGATGTACAACCTCGTCGGCTTTCAGACGCATCTCGCGTTCCCGGAGCAAAGGCGCGTTTTCGGCATGATACCGGGGCTTGAAAACGCGGAATTTCTGCGTTACGGCGTCATGCACAGAAACACATACATTAATTCACCCGGCGCGCTTTCGCGCACATATTCGCTCCTGTCCCGACCGGAGATATATTTTGCCGGTCAGATGACGGGAGTCGAGGGTTATGTCGAGAGCGCGGCTTCGGGACTTTACGCCGGGCTCTCTGCCGCCGCACGCGCGAAGGGAGAGGACGGACCCGTTTTCCCGGACGAGACGATGATAGGCGCTATGGGCAGCTACGTTTCAACGGGACCGATGTCGGGCAATTTTCAGCCTATGAACGCGAATTTCGGCATAATAGCGCCGCTTTCCGTGCGCGTCCGCGGCGGAAAAAAGCGGCGGAACGAGGAATACGCGCGGCGTTCGCTTGAAATTATCGAAAAAATGGCAGGTGGCGCGGAAATTTGCGCGCCCGAAAAATAAAGAAAATTCGCCGCGCCGGAAAGACGGCGGCGGGCGGGGAGGCGAGCTTATGAGGATAATCGTTGACGCGATGGGCGGAGACAACGCGCCGGGCGCCGTAGTCGAGGGCGTCTTTGCGGCAAAGGAAAGGCTAGGCGCGGAAGTTGAGCTTCTGCTCGTGGGCGACGAGGCAAAGATCAGGTCCGAGGCGGAAGCACGCGGTCTATCCGTAGACGGCGCGGGGATCGGTATCGTACATACCGACTCCGCCATAAGCATGGAGGACCCGCCGATTCTAATCTCGAAGAGCAAAAAGGAATGCTCGATGGCGATAGGGCTCAAAATGCTCACAGAGGGCAAGCGCAACGTGTACGGGGCGGTCGGCGACGCGTTCGTCTCCGCCGGAAGCACGGGCGCGCTCCACATGGGCAGCTCGCTCTTCGTCGGGAGGCTGCCGGGCGTCCGCCGCTCCGGCATCGCGGTGCTTATGCCGTTCGACCCGCCGCTGCTCCTTATGGATTCCGGCGCGAACCCGACGGCGAAGCCCGAGTACCTCTACCAGTGGGCGACACTCGGCTCCGTCTACATGAAGTCCGTCATGGGCGTGGATGATCCGCGCGTCGGACTTATAAACAACGGCACCGAGGAATGCAAGGGCAACGAGATGAGCGTTGAGGCGTACAAGCTCCTCTCGGACAGCCCGCTCAATTTCATCGGCAACGTCGAGGCGAAAGAGATCCCGTTCGGACCGTGCGACGTCATCGTCTGCGACGGCTTCACGGGCAACGTTATACTCAAGCTGACCGAGGGCATGGGAAAATTCATGTTCGGCAAGCTGAAGGAGGTTTTTTCCTCCGGCACGCTCGCGGGGCTGTCTTACCTCATGATAAAATCAAAGCTGCGCGGGCTCAAAAAGTCGTTTGACGCGTCCGAACACGGCGGCGCGCCGCTGCTCGGGCTCGACAGACCCGTCATAAAGGCGCACGGCAGCTCGGACGGCAAGGCGATATGCAACGCGATACTCCAGGCAAAGAAATGCGTCGAGCTCGACATCATAGGCAAAATGAAGGCGGAGCTTGAAAATGCGCCGACGCCGTTGCCGTCGGCGTCCGCTTCGACCGAGGAAAACGGATAAAATAAAAACGAAAAACAAACAAGGAAAGGGGGCGTCGACGCGGTGAAAACGACCGATTATCCGCTGCCGTTAGAGCTCCTTGAGGAGAGGATAGGATACAGCTTTCATGACAAAGCGCTCGCTTTGCGCGCGCTGACGCACTCGTCGTACTCGAACGAGGGACACGACAGAGGGGAGCGCGGAGAATGCAACGAAAGGCTTGAATTTTTCGGGGATTCGATACTCTCCCTCGTCGTCAGCGAATACCTTTTCGGAAGCTACAAAAGCAAGCAGGAGGGCGAGCTCACGAGAATACGCGCCTCCCTCGTCTGTGAGGGCGCGCTCGCCGGATACGCGGCAAAATTCGGGCTCGGCGAGTTTTTATATCTCGGGCACGGAGAGGAAAAGGCGAACGGGCGCTCGCGCAAGTCGATAGTGTCGGATGCGTGCGAGGCGCTCATAGCGGCTATATATATAGACGACGAGGCGTCCGGCGGCGACGGGAAGGGAGCCGTTTCGCGCTTCATTCTCCCTTATGTGAAGGCGGAGCTCGAGACGCTCGGCGACAAGACGGACTTTTTCGATTTCAAGACCCTTTTGCAGCAGATAATACAGCAGGTGAACGGCGAGCGGCTCGAATATGTCGTCACAGGCGAGAGCGGACCCGACCACGACAAGGTGTTCACGGTCGAGGCGAGGCTCAACAGCAACGTCATAGGTCACGGCGTCGGACGCTCGAAGCGCTCGGCGGAGCAGGCGGCGGCAAAGGAAGCCGTCGCGCTTTTCGGGGTAAAGGAGCCGTGAGGCACGTCAACATACCCGTATTTATACCGCATCTCGGCTGCCCGCACAAGTGCGTCTTCTGCGACCAGCACGCGATATCGGGCGCGGGCGCGTTCGTGCCCGACGACGCCGACGGGACGATAAAAACGGCGCTTGCGACGACGTCGCCGGACGACGACGTCGAAATCGCGTTTTTCGGCGGCTCGTTCACAGGGATAGACAGGGGGCTCATGATAAGGCTCCTAGACCTTGCCGAAGGTTACGTTATGCGCGGGGAAGTGAGCCGCATCCGCTGCTCGACCCGACCCGACTACATAGACGAGGAGATCGCGGACATCCTTTCGCGCTACACGATGGGGACTGTGGAGCTCGGCATCCAGTCCGTGTCGGAGCGCGTGCTCTCGCTCTCGGAGCGCGGACACGGCAGGGAGAGCTCCGCGCGCGCGTGCCGCATCTTAAGGGAGCACGGCATTGCCGTCGGCGGGCAGATGATGATAGGGCTGCCGGGGTCGACGCCCGAGGACGAGGATGAGTGCGCGCGCTTTATTGCGGACGCGGGATGCTGCGAGGCGCGGGTCTATCCGACCGTGGTTTTCAAAAATACCGCGCTCTGTGATATGACAAGGCGCGGGGAATACACGCCTCTGTCGCTTGAAGATGCCGTCGAAAGGAGTGCGCGCGTGCTCGAGATATTCGACGTGGCGGGCGTCCGCGTTCTGCGGGTCGGTCTGTGCGACAGCGAAAATCTGCACGGCGGCGAGTATGAGGCGGGACCTAATCACCCGGCGATAGGAGAGCTCTCCTCGTCGCGCGTTTTTTTAAAAAGGATACTGTCGGCGCTCGACAAAAAGGACGTCGCGGGGCGCCGCGTCACGGTTTACGTCCCGCGCGGGGCGGTGTCAAAGGCCGTGGGACAGAGGGGCGCGAACCGAGATATGCTTTGCCGTCTTTTGTCACCAAAGAGCATCACCTTCCGCGAGGACTGCGGGCTCTCGGGCTTTTCGGTAAGAGCCGAGGCGGAATGAAATAACAAAAACTGACTGGAAGAACAAAAACGTGTACTTAAAATCTCTTGAAATGCAGGGCTTCAAGTCGTTCCCCGACAGGACGAAGATAGACTTCGACCACGGGTCGACCGTCATCGTCGGACCGAACGGAAGCGGAAAATCGAATATAACGGACGCCATGCGCTGGGTGCTCGGCGAGATATCGAGCAAGAACATACGCGGCACGAAGATGGAGGACGTCATCTTCGCGGGAGCGGACGGCAGAAACCCGATGGGATATGCCGAGGTCTCCGTCACGTTTGAAAATACGGACGAGAACGGAAAAATAGATCTGCCCTACGACGAGGTGACCGTCACGCGCCGCTACTATAAGGCGGGCGACAGCGAATATTTTATAAACAAGCGCCCCGTGCGCCTGCGCGACATAAACGAGCTTTTCATGAATACCGGCATCGGGCGCGAGGGGTATTCAGTCATAGGACAGGGCAGGATAGCGGAGATAATCTCGCGCAAGAGCGAGGAGCGCCGCGGCGTTTTCGACGAGGCTGCGGGTATCTCCAAATACCGCCACAAGCGGGCGGATGCGGAGCGGCAGCTCGCCGCCGCCGCCGACAATATGCAGAGAGTTGGCGACATTGTTGCCGAACTCGAGGGGCGCGTTGAGCCCCTGCGGCGCGAGGCGGACCGCGCGAAAAAGTATCTCGATCTTTACGAGCGCCGCCGCCGCGCGGACATAACGCTCTCGATATACGAGAGCCGCGAGACGCGAGAGGAGCACCGCCGCGCCGAGGACGATTACAAGCTCTCGGAGCACGAGCTCGAAATGATAACGGAGACCGTCGATTCGCTCGAAGCGCAGAGCGAGCGCCTCTCCGAGTCGTCGCAGGCAAACAAGCTCTCGTCGGAGAGGGCGTACGAAAAAATACGCGCGCTCACGTCCCGCCTTTCAAAGCTCGACGGCGAATACGGCTCGCTTATGACGGACATTTCAAAGAGCGACGCTCAGTCCGAGGAATACGCGCGCCGCGTCGGGGAGACCGAGGCGATGATAAAGACTGCGGCGGCAGAAGAGACCGAAGTTGCGGAGTCGCTTAATTCCGCAAAGGCGGAGCACGAGGCGGCAGCCTCTGCGCTCGCGGAGAAGCGCGCCGCCCTCGAGGCGCTCGAGAGTAAACTCTCCGAGATGAGCGATGAGCTCGAGCGGATGCTCGTCGAACAGCGTCACGCCGAGGAGGAGGCGGTCGACCTCAAGGTCAGGCTGAACGTGCTGCGCGGCACGGCTGAGAGCGACGCCGAGAAAAATGCCTCCGTCGGCGACGAGATAGCGAAATACGAGGCGTCCGCCGCCGAATACAAAAAGAAGGCGGACGAGGACGGGAAAACCGTTTCCGACTTTGAGGCGGGCATTGCCAAGGCAAAGGCGGAAGTCGAGGCGGCGGAGGCGAAGCTGTCAGCCGACGACGAGCTGCTTGCCGCAAAAAATGAAGAGAGGAACACGGTGCGCGCGGCGTCCGAGGCGCTGACGCACAGGATAGACGCGCTCGTCAGGCTCGAGGAGAATTTCGAGGGATACGGGAAAAGCGTAAAATATGTGATGGACGGCGTATCGTCCGGCGCGTTCACGGGCAAGGTATACGGTCCCGTCTCGCGGATCATAACGGTGCCGAAGGAGTACGTCACGGCGACGGAAACGGCGCTCGGCGCAAACCTTCAGAACATCGTCGTCGACAGCGAGGCTACGGCTAAGGAGGCGATAAGATATCTTCAGCGCGGAGGCGCGGGGAGGGCGACGTTCTATCCCGTGTCCGCGATGAGACCGCAGGAGCCGGGACGCGAGATAAGGGAGGCGGCGGGACGCCCCGGATATATAGGCATCGCGTCCGAGCTTGTCGGGTATGATAAGATGTACGACGGCGTCGTCAGATATCTTCTCGGCAGGACGTGTGTTTTCGACAATCTCGATCACGCGGCGGACGCCGCGAAGGCGAGCGGATACAAAATACGCGCCGTCACGCTTGACGGGCAGCAGATAAACGCGGGCGGCTCCTTCACGGGTGGTTCGTCGAGAAAAGAAAGCGGGATGCTGACGCGCTCCGAGGAGATAAAATCGCTCAGAGCCGAGCTTGCGCTCCGCGTCCGCGAGTGCGAACGGCTCGACGGCGAGATATCGGAGGCGTCGCGCAGCCGCGCGTCTCACAAGAGCGGGCTTGACGGTCTGCGCGAGCGCGTCGGCATAATGGACGCTATGATGCGCGCCGCGATGACTTCGCGCGACACGGCGCAGTCTCAGTATGATGCGACGGTCTCGCTCATATCGCAGCTTCGCGCCGATTTCGAGGCGAGACAGGAGCTCAAGGGACAGTACGAGACGGACATAAAGGCGCTCGAAGATCGCTGCCGCGAGGCGGAAGCCGCTGTCGAGAGCAAGCGGCGCGGGCGCGAGGAATTCGACATACTGCGCCACGGCGTCGAGGACGAAAAGAACGCCGCGTCAAACGCCGTCGCCGACGCTATGATAGATGTGACGAGGGCGGCGGAAAAGATAGAGCTCTCCCGTCAGCTCGGCGCAGAAAAGACGCGCCGCCGCGAGGAATACGAGGAGCTCCGGCGCGGATACGAGGAGCGTATAAACGAACTCGCCACACACAAGGCGGAGATATCGGCACGCGCCGACTGCAACAGAGCGGAGCAGAAGTCCTGCGAGGAGGAGCTGAAAGATGCCGAGACCGAGAGGCAAAAGCTCGAGGCGGGCGGCATGGAGTTCGAGGCGCGGCAGACGGAGCTGCGCCGCAAGATAAGAGAGAAGACGGACGAGAAGGAGCGCGTCATGAACGCGCACCACAAAAACGAGCAGCGCCGCGACAGGCTCGCCTCAGAGCTTGAAAAGACCATCACCCACCTTTGGGACGAGTACGAGCTGACGCTCACGGCGGCGGAGCAGCTCGACTATCCGCCGGTCACGGACGAGACGAGAGCCTCCGTCAGGACGGAGCTCAACGAATGCAAAAACAAGCTGCGCGCGCTCGGCTCCGTCAATGTCGGCGCCATCGACGAATATAAGGAGGTCAGCGAGCGGTACGAGTATCTTTCGCGGCAGATGGAGGATCTGAGAGCCGCCGCAGACGAACTCGAGGGCATAATAGCGGACCTCGAACGCGACATGGAAAAGAGCTTTTCGGAGGCGTTCGTGAGGATAAACGAGCGCTTCGGCGAGGTATTCCGCGAGCTGTTCGGCGGAGGCGAGGCGGAGCTCTACCTCGTCGATCCGGAAAACGTCCTCACGAGCGGCATCGAGATAAAGGCCGCGCCTCCCGGCAAGGTCATAAAGAATCTCTCCCTGCTTTCGGGCGGCGAGCAGGCGTTTGTGGCAATCGCGCTGCTCTTCGCGATGATACACGTCAATCCGACGCCGTTCTGCATCTTCGACGAGATCGAGTCGGCGCTCGACGAGGTCAACGTCGACAGGTTCGCGGCATACGTCAAGAGATACTCGGAAAAGATGCAGTTCGTTATCATAACTCACAGGCGCGGGACAATGGAGACGGCGGACTCGCTCTACGGCATCACGATGCCGCGTCACGGCATATCGCGCGTGCTGACGCTCGACCCCGGCGACATGGAGGCGAAGCTGAAATACACGTCGGAAGAGAGCGGAAAGAGCGCCGCGGCAGAATAAAAGAGGTTACGAAAAATGGGCTTTTACGAAAAACTTAAGGCGGGCATAGGAAAAACGAAGTCCGCGATAATGGGCAATATCGACCGCGTGATGCAGCACTTCGTCAAAATAGACGAGGACATGCTCGACGAGCTCGAGGAGACGCTGATAACGGCGGACGTCGGAGTTGAGACGACTGAGGCGATACTCGACGAGCTGAGGGCGCGCATCAAGGCGGAGAGGCTGACAGACGCCGACGACGCCAAAGCGGCGCTCGAGGACATAATCACGGGCATGATAAGCGACGGCGGCGAGGGCGGCGAGCTCGACCTGTCTACGACGCCGTCCGTCATACTCGTCATCGGCGTCAACGGCGTCGGCAAAACGACGTCCATCGGAAAGATAGCGGCGGACCTCACACGGCGAGGCAAGCGCGTTATCGTTGCCGCGGCGGACACGTTCCGCGCGGCGGCGGCGGATCAGCTTGCCGTGTGGTGCGAAAGGTCGGGGGCATCTCTCATAAGGCAGAACGAGGGCAGCGACCCCGCCGCCGTAGTTTTCGACGCCGCCGCCGCGGCGAAGAAGCGCGGAGCCGACGTCCTCATCGTGGACACGGCGGGGAGGCTCCACAACAAGAAAAATCTCATGGACGAGCTTTCGAAAATAGACCGCGTCATAACGCGCGAGCTGCCGGACGCCGCCCGCGAGACGCTGCTCGTGCTCGACGCGACGACGGGTCAGAACGCAGTCGTTCAGGCTAAGGAATTCAAGAACGCGGCGAACATCACAGGACTTATCCTGACAAAGCTCGACGGCACGGCGAAGGGAGGCATCGTCATCTCCATAAAGGGAGAGCTCGGCATTCCCGTAAAATACATCGGCGTCGGAGAGGGAATCGACGACATGGAGCCCTTCAACAGCCGCGATTTCGCGCGCGCGCTTTTTGAGAGGTAAGAGATTTGGGCATCAAATTCGTGCTTGCGAGCAACAACGAAAAGAAGAAGGCGGAGATGAAGCGCATCCTCGCCGTGCTCTCGCCGGACGCCGAGCTGCTTTCGCTCTCCGACATCGGATTTGAGGGCGACATCGTCGAGGACGGGGAGAGCTTTGCGGAGAACGCAAGGATAAAGGCGTCCGTCCCGGCATCTCTCGGCTATATAGGGATCGCGGACGATTCCGGTCTCTGCGTCGACGCGCTCGGAGGCGCGCCGGGCATTTATTCCGCGAGATATTCGGGCGGCGGCGACGGGGAGAACAACGAAAAGCTGCTCTCCGAACTGGAAAGCGTTCCCGACGGGGAGCGCGGCGCGCACTACGCGTGCGCGATCGCAGCCGTTTTCCCTGAAAAATACGGCATCCCGCCGGTCGAGGCATACGGCGAATGCCGCGGGCGCATTCTTCGCGAGTACAGAGGCGAGGGCGGCTTCGGCTACGACCCGCTCTTTTACAGGGACGAGGAGGGGTGCACATTCGGCGAGCTTTCACCCGAGGCAAAGGACAGAGTGAGCCACAGAGGGGCGGCACTTCGCGAGTTTGCGGAAAAAATGGCGCCTATCGTTGAGGCGCTCGAGAAAACCGACGGAGAAGAGAAAAGATGAAGCTCGAGCTTACGGGAAAACAGAGGGCGCGCCTGCGCTCTATGGCGAACGATTTTGACACTATATTTCAGATAGGCAAGGACGGCATCTCGGACGAGACTGTCCGTCAGGTATGCTTTGCGCTCGAGGCGCGCGAGCTTATAAAGCTGAGAGTGCTCGACACATGCCCGTATACGAGCCGCGAGGCAGCGGAGGTCATAGCCGAGCGCTCGGACGCTGCCGTCGTGTCTGTCGTCGGCTCGCGCTTTGTGCTCTACCGCCCGAGCAAGACAAAAAAAGACAAAATAGAGCTGTGAAAAATGTGAGCGAAAAAAGGATAGGGCTTTACGGCGGGACGTTCTCGCCGCCGCATATGGGGCACGTCCGGGCGGCGGAGGCGTTTTTGTCCCGGTTTCGGCTCGACATGCTCTATATCATGCCGGCATACGTCCCCCCGCACAAGGCGATTTCAAACGGAGACATCCCCGCGCACAGGCTCAATATGGCGCGCATCGCGTTCCGCGCCCTGACGGACGGCGGGAACGCCGTCGTCTCCGAGCTTGAGATATCGCGGCAGGGGAAGAGCTACACGGCGGACACGCTCGCGGAGCTGTACGGGCTCTGCGGCATAAAGGGGCGGCACGGAATATACATGCTCACGGGCGACGATATGTTTACGACGCTTGACACATGGCGGCGTCCGGAGGAGATATTCGACCGCGCGCACATCGTATATGTCAGCCGCGGCGGCAGCGAGGAGCTGTGCCTTTTGAAGCGCGCGGAGTATGAGGCGCGCTTCGGCGCCGTGGTCGACAGGCTCGATATTGAGCCGCTCCCTGTATCGTCGACCGAGCTGCGCCGGGCGATAGCGGAAGGACGGGACACAGCGGGGCTGCTTTTGCCGGAAGTGCTTGAATATATCAAAAAGGAAGGGCTTTACCGTGAGGGTTGAACCGACTGAAGAGGAGCTTTCTTTGCTGCGGGAGAAGGCGCGCCCGTTTTATACCGAAAAGCGGTTCGCGCACGCGCTCGCGGTCGAGCGGGAGGCGGATTATCTTGCGTCCTTCGTATGCCCCGAGCATGTAAAAGAAGCTCGCGCCGCATCGATTTTGCACGACATAGCGAAAAATTTATGTTACGAAAAGCAGTTGAATTATATTCGTGAATTTGGTATAATAGACTGTAATAAATTTCCCGACCCGCCTCTTCCGGCGGTGGCGCACGCCGCCGCGGGAGCGGCCGTGACGATGGCGTTTTTCCCGGAATATGCTGCCGACGAAGAGCTCTTGTCCGCGATAAAATATCATACGACGGGTCGCGCCGGAATGACGGTGCTTGAAGCGGTCGTGTTCCTCGCCGACTATATCGAGCCGACGCGGACATATGACAAGTGCCTCTCGCTCCGCGCCTCGACTCACGCCGAGCTCGAGCGCGCCGCCGACAATGACGGCAGGCTTGAGGCGCTGCGGCGTGCCGTCTGCAAGGCGCTTTCCGACACGGTATCGTATGTCAAAGAGCGCGGCGGAAAGCTCGAGGTCGAGACGGCGGAGGCGCTTTCGTATTTTGAAGGCGGCGGGACGTTCGGGGAAGGGAGACTCTGACGGGCGGTAAGCGTTTTATGCGTCGAGAATGGGATACTTACGGCGGAGAGAGACCGAAAAAGAAGTCGGGTAACGGAAAGCTGCTTTTTGTCCTCCTGATTCTTGTCGCAGCGTGTGCCTTTTTGGCGATACTCTATTTGAAAACGTATTCCCCCGACCCTGACGCGAACAAAAACCCCCTTTTCCCCGGCATGGAGGGCGCTTACGGCGACGCATTGCCCGGGCTGCCCGAATACGGCGGCGACGCCTTTTCAGGCATGAAGCAGGAGCGCGGACGGTATAATTTCCTCATTGTCGGGCTTGACCGCGCGTCGAACAGCACCGACATAATGATGATCGTCTCCTATAATGTCGTCGACGGGAAGATAAACATCGTACAGATCCCGCGGGACACATATATAAAGACAGACGACATAAAATCAGTCGGAAGGATAAACGCGTATTACGCGGTCTATTATAATTCGGCAAAGAAAAGCGGCTCCGACACGCCCGAGCTCTTGGCGGTATCAAACCTCGCGGCGCTTATCGAGCGGAACTTCCGCGTAAGGATAAATTATTCCGCCGTCGTCGACCTCGACGGGTTTGTGAAGATAATAGACGCCGTCGGCGGCGTCGACCTTATGATACCGGAGGATATGTTTTACGAGGATCCGTATCAGGATCTCTATATAGACTTAAAGGCGGGGTATCAGCACCTTGACGGCGAGCACGCGATGCAGTTCGTCAGATACAGAAAAGGATACGTCCAGCAGGATCTCGGCAGGCAGAACGCGCTCAAGAACTTCATGTCTGCGCTGATGTCGCAGATGAAGGAGAGGATGAGCATAAAGATGCTCGCGGAAATAGCGGGCACCGTAACGGAAAATCTGACGTCCAACATAGGCGCCTCCGATTTCCTCTATTTCGGGAGGTCCGCGCTTTCGGTCGACCTTTCGCAGGTGCACATGATGACGCTGCCGGGTGAGTCAGCCTCGGTCGGCGGCGCGTCGGTCTATGTGCTGTACCGCGACGACACGATAGCGATGCTAAACGAATATCTGAACGTGTTTGAAGTACAGATCGATAAAGAGAGCTTCGACCCCGACGAATGCATGTACAGGGCAGACAGCGAGGCAAGCAAAAAAATATACGAAAGCCCGCTCGGCACGGCGGGAAACAAGATCTACGATGCGTCGGACGTCAGCGACGATCCGATAGATATACCGAGAAAATAAAAAACGAAAGGAAAAGGTCACGGAAATGGAAAACAACGAAGCAAAAAAGACTTATGACGTATCAACGCCCGAGGCGCTCGCGCACTCGATAGTAAGGATCCTCGACGACAAGCTCGCCGGAGACATCCGGCTGCTCCACGTTACGGAAAAGACCATAATCGCAGACTATTTCGTCATCTGCACCGGCTCAAGCACAACGCAGATCCGCGCGCTCTCGGGCGAGGTCGAGTACCTCATCGGCGAGTCGGGGCTTCAGCCCGGACACATCGAGGGGCTCCCCGAGGCGAACTGGATATGCATGGACTATCACTCTGTGATCGTGCACATATTCAATGAGGAGAACCGCGCCGCGTACAGGCTCGAAAAGCTCTGGGAGGACGCGGAGGAGGTCGACATAAAGGATTCTCTGACGGCAAGATAAAATATCATGGCGGATTTTCTGATATTTTTCTTATATTTGATGCCGGCTGTCGCATCCGCCGCGTTTTTCGCCGTCAGTCTCATTTTTTTCCGCCGCGCGTCAAAGGCGTGTGCAGCAGGGGAAGCTGACGGCGCGCTTGCGAGAAAAAAGCGCATATGGTTAGCACTTCTCATCGTTTCGTCCGTCTGCCTTGCCGTCACCGTGCTCGGCGTTCTGTGGCTGACAGTCATATACATTGCCGCCATTTTCTTTATGTGAGGCGGGAAGATGAGGGAGCGCACATTTTATATTCTTTTGGCGGCGGTCGTCGCGCTCGGCGTCACGGTGACGGCGGCGCTTGCGGCGTACACGGCTTACGAATACGAGAACTGCTCGATAATAACTTATATCGCGACGGAGCTTTGGTAACGGAATGAAAAAAAGCGCCGCAATTGCAGTATTATTTCTTGTCGCCGCGATATTTCTTTCGCTGAACGTCTCGATCTACGCGCTGTTCACGCGGCGCGCCGTCGACGAGATGACGGTGGAGGAGCGGAAAAACGCGATCTCGCTTGAGGATTATCTCCCGTTTGCGGACGGGACGCGCGCCGTCACGGTCAAGTCGAGCCTCAGGTTTTCCGACGGGGACAGGCTGCCTGTGCTCGACGGCGCATCGGCTCTCTATCCCATATACGCGTCCGTTGCCGCGTCCGTTTACCCGGAGGGCAGCGTGACCTTCGAGAACGGCGCGTTCGCCGATGGTAGCGCCGTGCAGTTCCGCAACACGCTGCGCGCGTACCGCGCGGTCGCCGACGGGGACGCGGACATCGTGTTCTGCGCCGCGCCGTCGAAGGAACAGAGGGAATACGCCGCCTCTGTCGGGGCGGAGCTCGAGCTCATACCGATAGGGCGCGAGGGGTTCGTCTTTATTGTGAACGAGAACAACCCCGTAAACGGGCTCACGGCGGAACAGCTTCGCGGGATATACACGGGAAAATACAAAAACTGGAGCGAGCTTGGCGGGCCCGACAGGATGATAGACCCGAAAACGCGGCTAGCGGGCAGCGGAAGCCAAACGGTGATGGAGCATTTCATGAACGGCGAGCCGATGATAACGGGACGCGCGTTCGGCTTTCTCGGCGTGTCGATCGGCTATTCGTTCCGTTTCTACGTCGAGGCGGTGCCGCGCGAGCACACCGTTAAAATGCTCGCCGTCGACGGCGTTTCGCCGACGGCGGAGAATATAAAGAACGGCAAATATCCGCTCGTAACGGAGTTTTACGCCGTGTGTCGAAAAGACAATGAAGATGAAAACGTCCGCCGCCTCCTTGACTGGCTGCTCTCGGACGAAGGGCAGGAGCTTATAGAGGCTGTGGGTTACGCACGAATAAAATGAGTTTACCTGAAAGGAAGAAACACTTTACATGAAGTACGATTTTACGGTCGGTGACAAGAAATGGCAGGACCGCTGGGAGGCGGAGCACGCCTTTGAGGCGAAGGACGACCACACGCTCCCGAAATTCTACGGGCTCATAGAGTTCCCGTATCCGAGCGGAGCGGGGCTCCACGTCGGTCACATCAAGGCGTTCATAAGCATGGAGGTCCTCTCGCGAAAGCGCCGTATGCAGGGCTACAACGTCTTGTTCCCGATAGGGTTCGACGCGTTCGGTCTCAATACCGAGAACTACGCCATAAAGACGAAGACGCATCCGCGCATCGTCACCGATCGGAATATAGCAAACTTCACGCGCCAGCTCAAGAGCGTGGGTTATTCGTTTGACTGGTCGCGCGTCGTCGATACGACGGACGAGGACTACTACAAGTGGACGCAGTGGATATTCCTCAAAATGTTCGAGCACGGGCTCGTTTTCCGCGACAAGACGCTCGTCAACTACTGCCCGTCATGCAAGGTCGTCCTTTCAAATGAGGACTCGCAGGGCGGCAAATGCGACATCTGCCATTCCGACGTCGTTCAGAAATCGAAGGAGGTTTGGTACCTTCGCATCACGGAATACGCGGACAAGCTCCTCTCGGGTCTCGACCTCGTCGATTATCCGGCGAACATCAAGCAGCAGCAGATAAACTGGATAGGCAAGTCGACCGGCGCGTTTGTCAATTTCGAGCTTGACGGCATAGAGGATAAGCTCAGGATATACACGACGCGGCCCGACACGCTCTTCGGCGTGACGTTCATGGTCATAGCGCCGGAGCATCCGATAATAGACAAATACGCCGACAAAATCGCCAATATGGACGAGGTGAAGGCGTACCGCGAGGCGTGCGCGAAAAAGACGGAATTTGAGCGCACGCAGCTCCAAAAGGACAAGACGGGCGTAAAAATAGACGGGCTGACGGCGATTAACCCGCTTTCGGGCAAAAAGATACCCGTCTACATAGCCGATTACGTCATGATGGGATACGGAACGGGCGCGATAATGGCAGTTCCGGCGCATGACGAGCGCGACTACGAATTTGCGAAGAAGTTCGGCATAGACATAATCGAGGTCATAAAGGGAGGCGACATCTCAAAGGAGGCCTACACGGGCGACGGCGAGATGGTAAACTCCGACTTCCTGAACGGTTACGACAACAAGAAGGATTCGATCGCCCGCGTGATCGAGGTTCTGACCGAACGCGGCATAGGAGAAGGCGGCGTCACATACAAAATGAAGGACTGGGCGTTCAACCGCCAGCGCTACTGGGGCGAGCCCATACCGATAGTACACTGCCCGCACTGCGGCATGGTCCCCGTGCCGTATGACGAGCTGCCGCTGCGTCTGCCGGAGGTCGAGGATTTCGAGCCTGGAGAGGGCGGGGAGAGCCCGCTCGCAAAGGTGGAGTCCTTCGTCAACTGCAAGTGCCCGAAGTGCGGCGGCGACGCAAAGCGCGAGACTGACACGATGCCCCAGTGGGCGGGCAGCTCGTGGTACTTCCTCCGCTACTGCGACCCGAAGAACGAGAGCGCATTCGCGGGGATGGACGCGCTCAAATACTGGATGCCCGTCGACTGGTACAACGGCGGCATGGAGCATGTCACGCGCCATATGATATACTCGCGGTTTTGGTACCGCTTCCTCTATGACCTCGGCGAGGTGCCTTACATCGAGCCGTATATGAAGCGGTCGGCAGTCGGTCTCGTGCTCGGTTCGGACGGGCAGAAGATGTCAAAGTCACTCGGCAACGTCGTCGACCCGCTCGACATAGTCAGCGCTTACGGCGCCGATACGCTGCGTACATACGTCTGCTTCATGGGCGATTACGGCGTGGCGTCACCGTGGTCGGATACGGGCGTCAAGGGCGCAAAACGCTTCCTCGACCGCGTCGCGGGGCTCACGGAGCTTGTGCGCGGCAAAGGCGTCACTCCCGAACTCGAAAGCTCGTTCCACAAGACGATAAAGAAGGTCTCGGCAGACATCGAGGAGCTGAAGTTCAACACCGCGATAGCGGCGCTTATGTCTCTGCTCAACGAGATATATGACAACGGCTCGCTGACGCGCGACGAGCTTCTGACGTTCGTGAAGCTGCTCTGCCCGTTCGCGCCCCATATCTCGGAGGAGATAGCGGAGACGCTCGGAGAAAAGAGCCTGCTCTCGCTCGCAGCATGGCCCGAGCATGACGAGGCAAAGACGGTCGACGCGACGGTGGAGCTCGCGCTCCAGGTCAACGGCAAGCTGAGAGGCACGCTGACGGTCGACAAGAACGCCTCTAAGGAGGACGTCCTCGCGCTCGCGAAGGCGGACGCGCGCGTACTCTCGCAGACGGAGGGGAAGACCATTGTCAAGGAGATCTACGTCCCCGGAAGGATAGTCAATATCGTCGTAAAATGACGGCGGCAAAAAGCAATCTGCATGAAATGTCGGGAGGGCGAAACGCTCTCCCGACAGCGTTAATAAGAAAATCATGACGCCGCGGCGTCAAAAAAGAAAAGAATGGGTAAAAAGCACTTTTAGTTTGGGTAAAATGCGAAAAAACTATTGAATTTTGCGCCGCGGCATTGTATAATAAGTGTAAAGGTAAAATACGCTCACTGTGAGTGCGGGCGTCCTTAAACACGCATCACCGAAGGAGAGGACTCTAATGGCTGAAAAAAAGAAAAAGACAAAAAAACAGGACGCCGAGCGCGCCCCGGAGGCTGTAGACGAGCTCTCCTCTCACATATATTATTTTCATCAGGGGACCGATTACCGCGCGTACGAGTTTTTAGGCGTTCACCGCGAGCCCGGCGGATATGTTTTCCGCACATGGGCGCCGAGGGCGGATGAGATATACGTCGTCGGCGACTGGAACGGCTGGGAACGCATCGACCCTATGAAAAAAATAAGCGACGGCGGCGTCTGGGAGGCGCACGTTATTTGCGACGGCGAGATAGCGGAAAAGAATTATAAATACCTCGTCATCGGCGGCGGCAGGGAAGCGTACAAGAGCGACCCGTACGCGGTCTATGACGAAACGCTCGTTCACACCGCGTCAAAGGTGTATCCGCTTCCTTCGTTCAAATGGAACGACGGCGCGTGGATGTCGGAGCGGATGAACAACGTATGGCACGACGGAAGATTTTACTCGTCGCCGATGAACGTATATGAAATGCATCTCGGCTCATGGCGGACGAAAAACGGCGAGACGACGTATGGGAACGAAAACGCGTATCTCAACTACCGCGAGATCGCAGACCAGCTCGTGCCATATATCTGCGAGATGGGGTACACGCACGTCGAGCTCCTGCCCGTGGCGGAGCATCCTTACGACGGCTCATGGGGCTATCAGATCTGCGGATATTTCGCGCCGTCGTCCCGCTTCGGACGTCCCGAGGACTTCATGTATTTTGTGGACAAGCTCCACGCCTCGGGAATAGGCGTCATTATGGACTGGGTACCGGCGCACTTCCCGAAGGACGAGCACGGGCTTTACGAATTTGACGGGCACCCCACATACGAATATCAGGGGAAAGACAGGATGGAGCACAAGGCGTGGGGCACGCGCTGCTTCGACCTTGGCAGAAACGAGGTCCAGTGCTTCCTCATTTCAAACGCCCTTTACTGGCTGCGCCACTACCACATAGACGGACTGCGCGTCGACGCCGTCGCGTCTATGCTGTACCTCGACTACGACAGGCGGCCCGGCGAGTGGACGCCGAACGTGTACGGCGAGAACAAGTCGCTTGAGGCGATAGCGTTCCTCCGCAAGCTGAACGACACGATACACGCCGAATTTTCGGACGTGATGATGATAGCGGAGGAGTCGACCGCCTGGTACGGCGTCACGAAATCGCCCGCAGTCGGCGGACTCGGCTTCAATTTCAAGTGGAACATGGGCTGGGCGAACGATATGTTCGACTATATCCAGTGCGACCCCGCGTTCCGCGGAGGCTGTCACGGCAAGCTGACGTTCCCGATGATGTACGCTTATTCGGAGAATTACATCCTCCCCGTGTCGCATGACGAGGTCGTCCACGGAAAAAAGTCGCTGATCGACAAGATGTTCGGTCCGTATGAGGACAAATTCGCCGAGATGCGCGCGTTCCTCGTATACATGATGACGCTGCCGGGCAAAAAGCTCATGTTCATGGGGCAGGAATACGGTCAGTTCCGCGAATGGGACTATCAGAACCAGCTTGAATGGTTCATGCTCGACTATGAGAAGCACAGAAAGCTCTGCGACTTCACGGCGGCAATAAATCACCTTTATCTTGCCACCCCGGCGCTTTGGGAAATAGACGACGGCTGGGACGGCTTTGAATGGATAAAGGTCGACGACGACGCGCACAACGTCCTTGCATACAAGCGGCGCGATACGCACGGCGGCGAGGTCTTCGTGCTCATCAATTTCTCCGGCGCGGAATGGAAGAATTACGAGCTTCCGCTGCCGTATTCGGGCACATACCGCGTGCTGCTCAACACCGAGTGGCAGCGATTCGGCGGAGGTCTCCGCGCGGAGACGCTCTCGGCGAGCCGCAGCCGTCAGACGCACGAGGTCAGGGCGAAGCTCGACATCCCGCCGTTCTCCGGCATCATATTCGAGAAGAAATAATAATATCAATATAGGGATACGGTTTTGCGGCGGGGCGCGCAGTACGGGACCTAAGCGGTTTTTGCATTGCCTTTGTCTTTTGAACGGACAAACCCAAGTCTATAGAACATTTTGCCCGGCGGCAAGCCGCGGGCGTATATAAACATTGCTCAAAATAAGAGGCAGGAGGAAGTATGTATAAGAAAAAAGAGTGCGTTGCGATGCTGCTCGCGGGCGGCCAGGGCAGCAGACTTTACAGCCTGACGGAGACGACGGCAAAGCCTGCCGTCGAGTTCGGCGGAAAGTACAGGATAATAGACTTTCCCATGTCGAACTGCGTCAACTCCGGCATCGACACAGTCGGCGTCCTGACGCAGTATCAGCCGCTCGTCCTCAACGAATATATTGGCAACGGTCAGCCGTGGGACCTTGACAGGAACACCGGCGGCGTCATGGTGCTGCCGCCGTATCAGGGCAAGACGTCCTCGGACTGGTACCGCGGCACGGCGAACGCGATATATCAGAACCTCGCGTTCATCGAAAGGTATGACCCCGACTATGTTCTCATCCTCTCGGGCGACCACATCTACAAGATGGACTATTCCGAGATGCTCGCCGAGCACAAAAAGAACGGGGCGGACGCGACGATCGCGGTGCTCGAGGTCCCGCTCGAGGAGGCGTCCCGCTTCGGCATCATGAATACCGACGAGGAAGGGCGCATCTACGAGTTTGAGGAAAAGCCGAAGCATCCGAAGAGCACGAAGGCCTCGATGGGAATATACATATTCAACAGAAAGACGCTCGCGGATTATCTCCGCCGCGACGAACTGAACCCGAATTCGTCGAACGACTTCGGCAAGGATATCATCCCCGCGATGCTCGCGGACGGGCTCAGAATGTATACATTCCCGTTCCGCGGCTATTGGAAGGACGTCGGCACGCTCTCGTCTCTGTGGGAGGCGAACATGGACCTGCTCGGCTCGGAGCCTAAGTTCGTGCTCCATGACCGCGACTGGCGTATATATTCGAGGAACAACGCGGAACCGCCGCACTTCGTCGGCGAGAACGCGGAGATAAGCAACTCGATCGTCACCGAGGGCTGCAAGATCTGGGGCGTCGTTGAAAACAGCGTCCTTTCCGACGGCGTCGTCATAGAGGAGGGCGCGTACGTCTGCGACTCCGTCATAATGAGCGGCGTCCGCGTCGGGCGCGGCTCGCAGGTCAATTACAGCATCGTCGGCAGCGGCACCGAGATAGGCGCCGAAAGCTCTGTCGGCAGACCGAAGAGCGCCGCCGAGGGCATCACGCTCGTAGCTCCCGGGCTTACGCTCGCGTCGGGCACAGTCGTTCCCGACGGGACGATGCTCAACGCGTCGGGCACGAAGTGAGACGCGGGATTTGAGCCGCAAAGAAAGGAAATTGCGAAATGTCAGCAGCAGGAATAATTTTCTCGAACATACATGACGCCAATATCGCGGATCTGACGCGTATGCGTACGCTTGCCTCCGTCCCGTTCGGATGCAGGTACAGGCTGATAGACTTCACGCTTTCGAACATGGTCAACTCGGGCATAACGAACGTGAACGTCATCACCCACTACAACTACCACTCGCTGATGGACCACCTCGGCAGCGGCAAGGACTGGGATCTCGCGCGCACGCGCGGAGGCATAAAGCTCCTGCCTCCGTTCGTCTCCGCTTTTGCGAACAACAGGAACGCGCTCTACGAGACGCGCCTTGAGGCGCTCAAGAGCATAAACGACGCCGTGACCCATATCCAGGACGACTACGTCGTCATGTCGGACTGCGACGTCATATGCAATATCGACTTAAACGATATCATAAACGACCATATCGAGCACGGCGCGGACATGACGATAGCGGTCAAGCACGTCAATCTGACGCCCGAGCAGGCGAGGAACACGACGATGTTCACTTCGAACGAGAACGGCGAGATAACGGACATAATGTCGTATCCGACCGATTTTTCGGGCGAGGCGGACGTATCGCTCAACATTCTCGTCATGAGCAGCAGCTATCTTAAGACGATAGTGCTCGACGCGATAGCGCACAACTACGTCAGCATGAACCGCGACGTTATAGGACGCAACATCGGTCACGCGAACTTCCGCATATACAGATACGACGGCTACTTCGCGGTCATCTCGTCGATGGCGGAATATTTCGCCCATTCGATGGAGCTCATCCGCGACGCGGGCGTCAGGCGCGAGCTCTTTGAGACGAAGAACCGCCCGATCTACACGAAGGTCCGCAATTCCGCGCCCGCGAAGTATGCAGACGGCGCAAAGGTGAAAAATTCCCTCATCGCTGACGGCTGCGTGATAGAAGGGCAGGTCGAGAACAGCATACTCTTCCGCGGCGTCAAGATAGGGAAGAAGACCGTCGTCAAAAACTCGATACTCTTCCAGGACACGTTCACGGGAGATTCCGTCTCGCTCAACTGCGTTCTGACGGATAAGGACGTCGTCATTCGCGACGGCGTGACGCTTTCGGGCGCCACTTCGATGCCGATATATGTCGCAAAGGGCAAGATGATCTGACAAAAGAAGCGAAGCGGCAGCCGAGGCGCCCGAAACGTGCGCCTGTATGGGTGCCGCTTCCCGTCATAATAACGGTACTAACCGTTGAAAATGCGCCGTATTTCTTCATTTTGTTACATGAATTTACGGTTGCATTCGATGCGGAATTGTGCTATACTATTCCTTTAGTAACGGACGTAAATAAATATCCGGATACTCAAAAAATTAAGGAGGGACAGACATGAAAGTTTTATTCGCAGGTTCTGAAGCAGTTCCGTTCGCATCCACCGGCGGTCTCGGCGACGTTTTGGGTTCACTCCCGACGGCGCTGAAGGCGGCGTATCCCGAAAGCGACATCCGCGTTGTAATGCCGCTTTACGGTTCGGTCTCGCAGGAGTACAGAGACGGCATGACGCGCGTCTATGAGACGTATGTCAAGCTCGCATGGCGCGACCAGTACTGCGGGATATATCAGTATGATAAAGACGGCGTGACGTTTTATTTTATCGACAATGAGTATTACTTCAAGCGTCCGTCTCTTTACGGCAGCTATGACGACGGGGAGAGGTTTGCCTTCTTCGGCAAGGCGGTCCTCGACCTCATGGGCTGTCTTGATTATTTCCCTGACGTGCTCCACGCCAACGACTGGCAGGCCGCCGCGTCGGTGCTCTATCTGCGGACGCTTTATTCCGGAGACGAGCGCTACCGCCGCGTGAAGGCTGTCTACACGATACATAATATCGAGTATCAGGGCGTTTTCGGCACGGAGATACTCGGGGACGTGTTCGGTCTTCCGTCGACTGTGCGCGGCATCGTGGAATACGACGGCGACATCAACCTTACAAAGGGCGCCATCGTCTGCGCGAACGCGGTGACGACGGTATCGCCGAAGTACGCGGAGGAGCTTCAGGGCGAGTTCTATTCTCACGGGCTCTACCATGTGCTCCGCCTCTACCGCGACAAGCTCTCGGGCATTATAAACGGCATAGATACAAAGCTCTACGACCCGGAGACTGACCCCGTAATCGCGAAGAATTACAGCGCGCGCGCGTATTCGGGAAAGCGCGCCTGCAAGGAGCAGCTCCAGGCGGACCTCGGGCTTCCCGTTTCGGCAGACGTACCGCTCGTCGCAATGATATCCCGCCTCGCAAAGCACAAGGGGCTCGACCTCGTTCGCCGCGTTATCGAGGAATACCTTGCCGACAACGTGCAGTTCGTGCTTCTCGGCACGGGCGACTCCGAATACGAGAGCTACTTCTCGTATCTTGCGCGCCGCTATCCCGACAAGGTACGCACGCTCCTTCAGTTCAACAAGGACCTGTCGCACAGGATTTACGCGGGTGCTGACATATTCCTTATGCCGTCGCAGAGCGAGCCGTGCGGTCTCTCGCAGATGATAGCGTCCCGCTACGGGGCGGTTCCCGTCGTCCGCGAGACCGGAGGACTTTACGACACGATAAAGCCGTACAACGAGTATACAAACGAGGGCAACGGCTTCACATTTACGAATTATAACGCGCACGATATGCTTTACACGCTGCGTTACGCCACGAGCATTTACCGCGACAAGAAGCGCTGGGTTTCCCTCATGCGCCGCGCGATGAAGTGCGATTTCTCGTGGGCGAAGTCGGCAGAGGGCTATATGGCGCTTTATGAGAGACTATAATTCATTCTAAAAAAGGACAAAAAGGATACCCATGAGCAAGAAAGCAAGCGAACGTGTGATAAGGGAGGAGCTTGAGCGCAAGCTGTCTCAGTATTTCAACACAACGGTAGAAACGGCGACGAAGGATCAGATCTACAAGGCGACCGTCATGACCGTCAAGGACAGACTCACCTCGATGAGGGCGGAGTACAAGAAGGACATAAAGAAGGTGCGCGGCAAGCGCATCGTATACCTCTGTATGGAGTTTCTCCTCGGACGTCAGCTCAAGAACAATCTCTGCAACCTCGGTATCGCAGAAGATTACAGGAAAGCTCTTGCCGATATCGGCGTGTCGCTCGACGAGCTCTACGAGCTCGAACCCGATCCCTCGCTCGGAAACGGAGGCCTTGGCAGGCTCGCAGCCTGCTTTATGGATTCGCTCTCATCCCTCGGATACTGTGCGAATGGGTATTCTCTCTGCTACGAATACGGTCTTTTCAAGCAGAAAATAGTTGACGGACAGCAGGTCGAGCTGCCGGACGTTTGGCTCCCCGGCGGGGAATGCTGGCTCGTTCCGCGTACCGACAAGCACATCACCGTCAAGTTCGACGGTCATGTGAACGAGACATGGCACGACGGTCACTGCGACTCGGTGCTTGAGAATTACACCGAGGTGCAGGCTATCCCCTACGACCTCATGATCTCGGGCGCAGACAGCCGCGCCGTCAATACGCTTCGCCTGTGGCGCGCCCGTGGTATGAATCAGACGTTCAACATGAACCTCTTCTCGCAGGGCGATTACATCCGCGCGATGCAGGAGAACACGGCGGCGGAGATAATCACGAAGGTGCTCTATCCGTCAGACGAGCATACGGAAGGCAAGCTTTTGCGCCTGACGCAGCAGTACTTCCTCGTGTCGGCGTCGCTCCAGTCCGTTTTCCTTGACCACCTCTCGATGTACGGGACGCTCAACAACTTCGCCGACAAGGTCGCGATACATATAAACGACACTCACCCGGCGCTCGTTGTTCCCGAACTGATGAGGATACTGCTCGACGAGTACAACTACAACTGGGAAGACGCTTGGGACGTTGTCCGCAGGTGCATCTCCTACACGAACCACACTGTCATGCCCGAGGCGCTCGAAACGTGGGGAGAGGATCTCTTCCGCATCAAGCTGCCGAGGATATACACCATAATCTGCGAGATAAACCGCCGCTTCTGCGCCGACCTTTGGGAGGCGTATCCGGGAGACTGGGGCAGAATATCGCGCATGAGCATCATCGGCTACGGACAGGTGAGGATGGCGAACCTGAGCGTCGTCGCGTCGCATAAGGTGAACGGCGTCTCCGCGCTCCATTCCGAGATACTCAAGGACACTATTTTCCACGACTACTACAAGTATACGCCCGACAAATTCACGAACGTCACGAACGGCATCGCGCACAGGCGCTGGCTCTGCTACTCGAACCCGGGGCTTGCGGGACTTCTCGACGAGACGATCGGCACCGAGTACAGGCATAATTCGCTCGCGCTCTCGGAATTTTCCGATTACGCCGACAGTCACGACATACATCTGAAGCTCGAGGCGATAAAGCACGAGAACAAGGAGCGCTTTGCGAAGTATTATAAGGGGCTGACGGGCATCTCGCTCGACACGGACAGCATCTTCGACATACAGGCGAAGCGCATGCACGAGTACAAGCGCCAGCTTTTAAACGTGCTTAAGATAGTGACGTTCTATAACGAGCTCAAGGAGAACCCGAACTCCGACCTCCCGCCGCAGACGTTCATTTTTGGCGGCAAGGCCGCGCCCGGTTACTACATGGCGAAGAACATAATAGACCTCATTTGGAACATAGGCGCCGACATCGAGGCTGACCCGCGTCTGCGCGAGAGAATACGCGTCGCGTTCCTCGAGGACTACAAGGTCTCCGCCGCCGAGGTGCTCATGCCCGCGTCCGACATAAGCGAGCAGATATCGCTTGCCGGAAAAGAGGCGAGCGGTACAGGCTGCATGAAGTTCATGATAAACGGCGCTTTGACCGTCGGCACGCTCGACGGCGCGAACGTCGAGATGGCGCAGGCAGTCGGAGACGACAACATATATATCTTCGGTCTGCACACTGACGAGGTCGACGCCCTTTGGCGCGACGGATACCATTCTACGAAGTTCTATGAGGCGAACGACAAGCTCCGCGCCGCCGTCGACAGGCTCAACGTCGGCTTCAACGGCAAGTCGTTCTCCAACATCGCGCAGTATCTGCTCCATGCTCCCGGCGTTGCCGACCCCTATATGTGCCTTGCGGATTACGATTCCTACCTCACCGCATACGGTCATGCGCTCGCCGATTACAAAAAGAGCGACGAGTGGTACCGCAAGTCGGTTTACAATATCGCCGGCGCGGGATTTTTCTCCGCCGACCGCAGCATAAAGGAATATGCCGAAAACATTTGGCATATGAAGAGCATTTATTGATCATACTTCCGACAGGGGAATGCGGGAACGGCTTTTGCTCGCAAAGCCGTTCCCGCAAATCAGGTTTATGAGTGAATTCAGTATCATCCCGCCTTACATCAGGCCCACGCTCGAAAGGTATGTAAGCGTCGGGGGCGAAGAACCGAAATTTACGGCGCACGGCGCTTTTTCGCACGACTCGGTCGTCAGATACGAGCTGAGGCTTCCGCATTCGCTGATGCCGCACGGCGTGACGATGTATATTTGGCACGAGTCCGGCAGCGAGGCAGTACAGTATGAGATGACGCGCGTGTGCCTCGAAAGAGGAGCTGACCTGTTTTCGGTGACGCTCGATATGGCGGACGTCGCGGGCGCGTTTTCGCAGAGGGTGGGTCTCTTTTATTACGGCTTTGATTTCCTCTCCCGCGACGATGGAAAGGTCGGTGTCCGCCAGTCGGGACGCGACGGGCTGCCGGAGCTCAGGTGGGACGATTTTGCGGACGGCGCGTTTGCGCTCACTATATACGAAAGAAAATATCCCGCGCCGAAGAACTGGTACGGGGGGATAATATATCATATTTTCGTCGACAGGTTCGCGTCATCGGGCAAAACGACGCCGAAGCCGTATGCCAAAATGGCGGACTGGAACGGGGGCATAACGGAGTTTCCGGAATATCCCGGCGCGCCGCTCGCAAACGAGACTTTTTTCGGCGGCGACCTTTACGGCATCCGCGACAAGCTCGATTATATCGCGTCTTTAGGCGTGACGACGATTTATCTGTCTCCCGTGTTCGACGCTCATTCAAACCACAAGTACGACACGGGCGATTATGAGCGCATAGACTCGATGTTCGGCGGAAAGCGCGCGCTCGACTCTCTTTTGCGCGCCGCGGAAAAGCGGGGCATCAAGGTCGTGTTCGACGGGGTGTTCAACCACACCGGCAGCGACAGCAAATATTTCAACCGCGAGGGCAGCTACGAGGGGCTCGGCGCTTACCGCTCCGAGAAATCGAAGTATTACCGCTGGTTCTCGTTCTCTAACTATCCCGACGAATACGAGTCCTGGTGGGGGATAAAGATACTGCCGCGCGTCAACAGCCGCGACCCTTCATATATAAAATACATTTCCGGCGAAGGCGGGATAGTGGACACATACACGGAGGAGGGTGTCTCAGGCTGGAGGCTCGACGTTGTCGACGAGCTCTCCGACGAATTTGTAGACGCGCTCGTCGAGCGCGTTCACATCGCCGCCGAAAATAGGGGCGGGGAGGTGCCGCTCGTTATAGGCGAGGTTTGGGAGGACGCGTCGTGCAAGATCGCATACGGACGCCGCCGCAGGTATTTTACGGGCGCGCAGCTCGACTCCGTCATGAATTATCCCATCCGTTCCGCCCTTATCGAATTTCTGATGCAGGGGGACGCAAGAGGGCTGACGCTCGCGCTCTTTACCATTTGGGAGCACTATCCGCGCGAGGTCGTCCATGCCGTCATGAACCTGCTCGGCACGCACGACACAATACGCATAATAACGGTGCTCGCCGGCGATCCCCGCGAATGGTACACAAACGCAGAGCTTGCGAAAAAGCGCATGACGCCCGAGCAGTACGCGAGGGGTTCACGTCTCGTCAAGCTCGGGTATATGATAAACGCGACGATACCGGGCATCCCGTCGATATATTACGGTGACGAGGCGGGCGTCGAGGGGTATTCGGACCCGTTCAACAGGCTCCCGTTCCCGTGGGGAAGGGAGGACGCCGATATGGTCTCATTCTTCCGTGAGATGGGAGCGGTCCGCCGCGAAAACAATGTATACAGGGAAGGCGAGCTCTACCTCTGCCGCTTTGATATAGACGGATTTTTCATGTTCGGCAGAGGCGACGGCGAGGTCACGCTGTATACCGCGGTGAACAGGGGCGACGGCGTCGTGACGCTTGATTTTTACGGAAAGGCGTGCGAGCTTTTGATCGAGTGCGGAGACGTGACGAATGACGAAGACGGGCGCATTTTACTCCCGCCGATGTCGGGCACAGTCATAAAAACGGAGCACGGCGCGAGAGTGAGCGCGGAGACAGCTGAGAGTTCGGCGGTGTAAGGCTTTGGATACGAAAAACATCAAAGAGCAGAAAAAGATAACGAAGCTCGGCAACCCGAGAAAGCCGGAATCTGACGCCGGGCGCATGATGCTCGAGCGCATGAACGAAAGTCACGCGGAGCTGACCGCTAGGGCGGTCGAGCTGCTCGACATTAAAGACGGCGACAGTGTGCTCGACATAGGCTGCGGAGGAGGCGGGGCACTCCGCCGTATGTCGGGTCTTATAAAGTCCGGGCATCTGACGGGAGTTGACTATTCCGACGTCTCCGTTGCGCTTTCGAGGGAAAACAACTCGGGCGACATTGCGGCGGGGAAAACGGAGATAATCGAGGCGTCCATCGAGGCGCTCCCGTTCGCGGACGGGACGTTTGACAGGATTTTGACGGTCGAGAGCTTCTATTTTTGGCCGCACCCGGCGGAAAATCTCCGCGAGGTCTGCCGCGTGCTCAGGCGCGGCGGGCGGTTTGTGATAGCTTCAGATGTCTATACGCATGAGAAAATGTCAGAGGCGTCGCGAAGTTCGGTCGAAGAATACGGGCTGTTCGCTCCGACTGCGGATGAATTCAAGGATATGCTGACGGACGCGGGCTTCAGTGATATTGTACTTCACACGGAGGAGGGCAGCGACAGAATAATCGTTGTCGGAGTAAAATGAGGAGGGCGGAATACACCGCCTTCTTTTTTTGTAAAAACTCAAATTATTTTTATAAAGCATATTGACATTCATGTCTCACTATGATATTATAATAACAGATAAATTCGTGACACGGTCTTATGATTATATAAAAAATACGGTCTTTAAAAAATCACGGTCGAACTATGTCGGAAGGGTGGGAGGCAATATGAAAAAATGCGAAAAGTGCGGCACGGTGCAGGACGACAGCCGATTTTTCTGTATCGACTGCGGAGAGAGATTGGGCAGTCCCATGACTGATGAGGAAGAAGCCTCATATCTTGAGAAGGAGTCAAAAAAGACGGAGGAACTCTACGAACGCGGGGAGCCGTTTTATGTTTCCGTCGTAGACAAAGTTCTCGGCGCATTGGCGCTTTTCGCTGCGGCGGCAATGCTGTTTCTCATGATCGCGGGCGAGGTGCGGCTTCAAAAAACGGCAGAGCAGTATCAAACGCCTGACGACGCGCCGCCGTCGTTTACATCGGTCGGCGAGCTTTTCACTCACGCCGCGGACGACAAGTACAGCATACTCGTCAACACCCCGGGCTCGGTTCCGTATGATCTGCACAGATCCTCGGCTTTCGCAATAATTGCGCTTCCGCCACTCCTCTTGTCGGCGGCGTATCTGCTTATCCCGAAGCTCTTCTGGCGGTTTGAGTCGCTCGGCATACGCATACGGGCTTTCATTGTTGACGGGGATATCGCCCCGTCGCCGCTGTGGCTGCTCGCGGCGCGTATTTTAAAGTACGGCCTTTTCGCGTTTGGGATGATCGCGGCGGTTATCGCGGTTTGGTTCTTCTTATAACCCTAAAAACACGGGAGGGGAAGCGCCTGTGAATGCTTTCCCTCCCGTATTGTTTTTTAAAATCACACCGTCACGCGTATATAGGTTCGGCGTGATTTCTTATGACGTCCTCGGTGACGGTAATCGTCTTTAAGCCTTCTCGGGACGGCGCGTCGTACATGATCGGCTCCATCGCGCCCTCGAGTATCGAGCGCAGACCGCGCGCGCCTATGTTGCGCTCAAGCGCGAGCGACGCCGCCGCGCGCAGCGCGCTTTCCTCAAACCGCAGCTCTATGCCGTCGAGCTCGAGCAGCTTCCTGTACTGCTTTGAGAGGCAGTTTTTCGGCTCCGAGAGGATGCGGACGAGCGCGTCTTCGTCGAGCTCGTCGAGCGCGACCATAACGGGGATGCGACCAACAAGCTCGGGAATGAGACCGTATTTGACGATGTCATGCGGCGTCACGTCGCGGAAGATGCCGAGGTCGTGGCGTTCCTTCTTGCTTTTGACCTCGCCGTCAAAGCCTATCGAGCCGCCGCCCTTGCGCTTTTCGATTATTTCGGCAAGACCGTCGAAGGCGCCGCCGCAGATAAAGAGGATATTCTCGGTGTTTATCTCTATGAACTCCTGATTGGGGTGCTTGCGCCCGCCCTGAGGCGGCACGTTCGAGACTGTGCCTTCGAGTATCTTCAAAAGCGCCTGCTGCACGCCCTCTCCCGAGACGTCGCGCGTTATCGAGCGGTTCTCGCTGCGGCGCGATATCTTGTCGAGCTCGTCGATATAGATTATGCCGTGCTCGGCGCGCTCGATATCGTAGTCGGCAGCCTGAATGAGGCGCAGGAGGATGTTTTCGACGTCCTCGCCGACGTATCCGGCTTCCGTGAGCGTCGTCGCGTCCGCGATCGCAAACGGCACCTGAAGCGTCTTTGCGAGCGTCTGCGCGAGGTATGTCTTGCCGACGCCGGTCGGTCCGAGCAGGAGCACGTTGGACTTCTGTATCTCGACGTAGTCGTCGTCGGACTTTGACTTCGCCTCGCGGTTAAGGACACGCTTGTAGTGGTTGTAGACGGCAACGGAGAGCGCGCGCTTTGCGGCGTCCTGTCCTATGACGTATTCGTCGAGCGAGGCCTTTATCTCCCTCGGCTTCGGCAAAGTGTCAAATGACAGCCCCGCGCCCGCCGGATTTTTTTCTATGTGCTCGTCGATTATCTCATTGCAGACCTCGACGCAGCTGTCACATATATAGATCCCTGTGGGGGAGGGGATAAGGTACAGCACCTGATGCTCGGTGCGCCCGCAGAAGGCGCATCTGCGCTCGCCGCGCCTTGATTCGTTGTTGTTCTGTGGCATATCATCAGCTCCCGCCGCAAAATTGCGGCACTAAGTTTTTTTATGCGCGCTTGTCGTAGACCTTGTCTATAAGGCCGAACTCCTTCGCCTCCTCTGCTGTGAGGAAGTTGTCGCGCTCGGTGGCGACGGCGATTTCTTCAAGCGACCTGCCTGTGTTCTTTGAAAGAATCGAGTTTAAGCGTTCGCGCGTGCGGAGAATGTGGTCCGCGTGTATCTTTATGTCGGACGCCTGACCCTGCATGCCGCCGAGCGGCTGATGGATCATTATCTCGCTGTTGGGCAGCGCTATGCGCTTGCCCTTCGCGCCGGACGAAAGCAGGAATGCTCCCATGCTTGCCGCCATGCCGACGCAGATCGTTGATACGTCGCACTTGATGAAATTCATCGTGTCATAGATGGCGAAGCCCGCGGAAACGGAGCCGCCGGGGGAATTGATATAGAGCGAGATGTCCTTGTCGGGATCCTGAGCCTCAAGGAAGAGAAGCTGCGCCACGACGAGGGACGCCGTAACGTCGTTTACCTCATCGGAGAGGAAAACGATCCTGTCGTTTAAGAGCCGCGAGTAAATGTCATACGCGCGTTCGCCTCTGTTTGTCTGTTCGATAACGGTCGGAACGAGTGCCATTTTTTTATACCTCCGTATTTATATGTTTGTATGGTACACAGTATTATATACCGCGGGTGGGTCGGATAATCGCGTCCCGCGCGCGAATTAAAGTGAAAAGAACCGCCGCTTTTGTAAGCGACGGTCGTTTTCGGGTATTTGTCCGATTATTCCGCCGCACTGTCGGTCGCGGGGGCTTCTTCAGCTGCCGCTTCGGGAGCGGGCTCCTTAGGAGCCTTCTTGCGGGTCGTCTTCTTGGCTGCGGGCTTTTTCGCCGGAGCTTTTTCGGAAGATTCGGGCGCTTCCGGAGCCTTTTCCGTCACCTTGGCGGCGGACTTTACGAGGTCGACGGCTGCCTTGAGGCGAAGGTCGGCGGCGATATCCTCGCGGGCGATAGCTTCCTTGACCTTTTCAACTTCCATCGAGTATACGTCCGCCAAGCGGGCGAACTCGGCGTCGATCTGCTCGTCGGTGACTTCGATGTTCTCGAGCTTCGCTATCTCGGAAAGGGCAAGCCGCGTCTTGACCTGACGCTCTGCCTGCGGTCTGACCTGCTCGCGGAGCTTGTCAAGCGTCTGACCCGTGTATTTCATGTATGTCGAAAGGTCGAGTCCCTGACTGCGGAGCCTCATGTCGTAGTCGCGGACGATGTTCTCCGCCTCGGCGTCTATCATCGGGGCGGGGATGTCCGCCTCAACGTGAGAGACAAGGTAGTCTATTATCTGCTCCTCGACCTCTGCGTCGGCGGCTTTTTCCTTGCGCTCGCCTATCTTCTTCTTCATGTCCTCGCGGTACTCGGCGAACGTGTCAAAGTCCGAAACGTCCTTCGCAAACTCGTCGTCTGCCTCGGGGAGCTCCTCATGCTTTATGGAATTGATCTTGCACTTGAATACGGCCTCTTTGCCCGCGAGCTCCTTTGCGTGGTATTCGGTCGGGAAGGTGACGTTCACGTCGAACTCGTCGCCGACGCTGTGACCCGCGACCTGCTCTTCAAATCCGGGAATGAAGCTGCCGGAGCCGAGCTTGAGGTCGACGCCCTCGCCCTTGCCGCCGTCAAACGCATTGCCGTCGCAGAAGCCCTCGTAGTTTATATTTGCCGTGTCGCCGATCTCGGCGGGGCGGTCCGTGATGTCGAGCTCGCGCGCGTTGTGCTCGCGGACGTGATCTATCTCGTGGTCGACTTCCTCGTCGGTAACGGTGAACGTCGTCTTCGTCGCCTCGATGCCGCGGTATCCCTCTATCTTTACGTCGGGCGTAACGTATGTCACAGCCTTTATCACGACTCCATCGTCGTCTATCGAAACAACGTCGAACTCGGGCTGACCGACGATCTCGATGCCGGCTTCTTTGACAGCCGCGTCGTAATTGTCGGGGATGAGCTCGTTCAACGCGTCTTCATAGAAGATTCCCTTGCCGTACATCTTTTCGATGATGGCGCGGGGAGCCTTTCCGCGGCGGAAGCCGGGGACGTTGATTTTCGAGCGCTCACGGACATAAGCACGGCTGCAAGCCGCCTCAAACGCTTCGCGGTCGAGCTTGATGTGGAGCTCGTGCTGATTTGTGCCGATCTTTTCGTTCTTGATAAGTTCCATTCTATATTAATCCTCCAAAATGGTCAACATAATAAAGTCGCATCACACCGCGCATATTATAGTATGTTTTTCCCTCTTTGTCAACCGCAAAGGTGCGTAAATAACATAAAAAAATAAAAAAAGCATATTGCATTATGACGATTGAGAGGCAGAATTTACGATACGAGCCGCGGCAGAAAACCGAGACGGTCGGCGGAGGTCGCGCAGTGCTCGATGCCGCACGCCTCAAAAGTGAGCGGGAACGCGCCCTTTCCGTGGACGTGCCCGAAATAGACGCGGCGCACACCGTACCGGCGGAGCACATCGACTATCGGCAGGCAGCATTCGTCCCCGAATACGGCGGGGAAGTGGAGGAACACGCGCACCGCCCCGGCGTCGCCGCCGCAAAGCCCGAGCGCCGCCTCAATCCCGGTCGAGAGGCGGCGCGCCTCGCGAAGGCAGACGCGGTCGTATTCCGCCGCCGGCAGGGATTTTTTCTGAGCCTCCTCGGAGGAGAACCAGCCGCGCGTGCCGCATATCGCGAGCCCGTCGACGAGGACGGCTCCTCCCGAGAGCGGGTGAACGGTCGTTATGTTTTCAGCCTTGAAAAACGCCTTGAGCTTTGAGGCGGAGGGCCACCAAAAATCGTGATTGCCCTCCAATATGTATTTTTCTCCCGGCAGCGCGTCGAGAAAGCGGATGTCGTCGCGGGCGTCGTCGAGCGTCATTGCCCACGATATGTCCCCGCCGACGACAACGGCGTCGTTTTCACCGACGACGGCGCGCCACTCGCGTTCGATACGCGAGACATGACCGCGCCACGTCTCGCCGAACACGTCCATTGTTTTGTGTATGTTCCCGCCGCCGGGAAGATGAAGGTCTGATATAGCAAATACTGACACGGCGGCTCCTTTCCCTTTAATGTATACCGCGACATATCGCGGCGAAAACTAATTTTGTATCGAAAAAAGAAAGAGAGGAAAGAAAAATGGCAATTTTCGGACCGAATGAATACTTCAACGTCGAAATGGGGGAGGGAAAGCTCCCCGACCACATCCGCGGCATCGTCTGCGACGTCAAAAACTGCGCGTATCACGACGGCGACAGCTTCTGCACCGCAAGGCGCATCGAGGTGGGACCGAGCTTCGCAAACAGTTCGGGGCAGACGGCATGCGCGACGTTCAAGCCGAAAAATCTTTGATCATGCAAGAGACCGGCGGGGAGCACATCTCCGCCGGACATTTTTTGTGCGGTATATGTGCGAAAGAGCGCGAAAGAGCGCGAAAGAGCGCAAAAGAGCGCAAAAGAGCGCAGAGGAAGATCGCAGTTCACACGCCGCGCCTGTTTTATGCGGCGCATATGTATGAACGTCATTTATTGTATCCGGGTCGGACGGTGACAGCCGAGCGGATGTGGCGTACCTGCGGCAGCGCGTCGTACCTCATATAGACCTCGATGACGTCTATGCGGGTGCGGCGTCCGGAAAACAGCTGCGGGTGCGTTTTCATATACCCCTCCGCGGCGAAAATAAGGTTTCTCTGTTTTACTTTTCCGACCGCGAACGCAGGTCGCCCGTGATGTTCGGCGACGGCTTCCGAGCGCGCCTTGACCTCGACGAAAACGACGGTGTCTCCCTCCGGGGACAGCGCGATTATGTCAAGCTCGGTGTGGCTCGTATAGTGGTTGCGCTCTATTATCCTGTAACCCTTGCTTTTAAGAAACGAAACGGCGATGTTTTCGCCGTAGTTTCCTTTTTCCCTTGTGGTTTTGGGCATGGGCGCTCACCTCGCTTTGTGATAAGGCAAAAAGCCGCTTTTACCCGCGGCGCTTTGTGCCCGAGCCGCGTTCTCTGCCGAGAAACGACATGAAGGTCTTTCTGTGGCACGGGGAAATACCGTGGGCGCGTATCGCCGCCTCGTGCTCGGCGGTGCAGTACGCCTTGTGCTTCGCAAAGCCGTATTCGGGATACTGCGCGTCAAGCGCAACCATGAGCCTGTCACGGTAGACCTTTGCAAGGATCGACGCCGCGGCGATCGAGGGGGAGACGGAGTCTCCGTGAACGACGGTCACGGCGCGCATCGGAAAGCCGCGCGCGACGTTTCCGTCAACGAGGACAAGGTCCGGGACGGGGGAGAGCTGCGACACGGCGCGCCGCATCGCGAGCTGGGACGCGGAGAGAATATCCGTCGAGTCTATCTCCTCTACCGACGCCTCCGCGATCCCGTATGATAAGGCGGAGGCGCATATAACGTCAAAAAGCGCCTCGCGGCGGGCTGGGGACAGCTTCTTTGAGTCGTTGAGCCCGTCTATGACAAGACCGCGCGGCAGCATGCACGCCGCAGCGACGACGGGACCGGCGAGGCATCCGCGCCCCGCCTCATCGGTTCCGCATATTGCGGAATATCCTTCCGCGGCATATTGATCTTCGAGCGTATATGAAAGAGGAACGGTTTGCTTTTTCATGCTTCAGTCAGACCTCGCTTGGGCGTTCGAGCGAAATGCGCCCTATCTTTGCGGATCGGAACTCGTCGAGCAGCATCAGAGCCGTTCTCTCCGTGTCGACGTCTCCGCCTGAGATGAGAAATCCGCGCTTTCTGCCGATCTCGAAGAGAAGGTCAAAATCGGACATGTCGGAGGACATGACGTCATCGGGCAGCGTCAGCTTATATCTTGCCGAAAGGAGGGCGGGGTAAAGTTCGCGCAGCCTTCCCGCGAGCGACGCCGCGAGCGTCTCGGTGTCGAGTATCTGATCCTTTATCGCGCCGGTGAACGCGAGCGCCTCGCCCGTTTTTCTGTCCTCGAACTTCGGCCAAAGAACGCCGGGCGTGTCGAGAAGCATCAGCCCCGTCGAGGTGAGCACCCACTGCTTTTCGCGCGTCACCCCGGGGCGGTCCTCCGCCTTCGCTTTGCGCGCGCCGACGAGCCTGTTGATTAGAGTCGATTTGCCGACGTTAGGTATGCCTAGTATCATGACCTTTATGCGGCGCCCCTTCATGCCGCGCTCCTGCCAGCGGGCGAGCTTATCAGAAAGGAGCTCACGCAGCGCCGGTGTGATCCTGCCGGTGCCCTCTCCCGTGACCGAATCGATGAGCAGCGGCGTTGTCTGTCCTCTCTTTTTGAAATATGCGATCCATTCGGCGTTTGCCTCGGGGTCTGCGAGCGACGCCTTGTTTAAGAGCGTCACCGTCGGTTTGCCGGAGAGCAGCTTTATTATTTCGGGGTTCCGGGAAGAGGCGGGAATGCGGGCGTCAAGCAGCTCAAGGCAGGCGTCGACCTCCTTCATGTCGGCGGCTATCTGCTTCCGCGTTTTCGCCATGTGGCCCGGGAACCACTGTATGTTTTCTCCCGGCATCAGCTTTCTCTTCCGAAAATGCGGAAGTCAGTGATGGGAGATATCCGCATTATGACGCGCCCGAAGACTGTCCGTTCGTCGACAATGCCGATTCTGCTGCTCCTGCTGTCGGACGAATGGTTCCTGTTGTCGCCCATGACGAAGAGCTCGCCCTCTTTAAGCGTTATCGGAAATTTGTAGTCAGACGTTATCGTGTTGTCGGCGGCAAGATACCTGTATTCGGATTCGTCGAGCTCGACGCCGTCGACCGTGACGGTCCATGTGTCAAAATCGATGTCTATCGTCTGTCCGCCGGTCGCAATGACGCGCTTTACGACGGCCTCCTCGCCGAGGGAGCTGTCGAGCTTCTGGAAAACGACGATGTCGCCGCGCTTCGGCTCAAAACCGAGCGCCGACACTACGAGAATGTCGCGGTTGAAGAGCGTGTTGTTCATCGAGTCTCCCGATACCATCGCTATGCGGAAGAGCGAGACGAAGACGAGCACGATCGCGCACGTCGCGACCGCGAGCGTTTCGACTATGTCGAAGAGAAGGGAGACTATGTTTATGCTCTCCTCCTCTTTACGGGGGCCTCTCGCCGGGCGGGTTTTTACGGGTTCGGGCGCATTTTCGCGCGCCGCCTCTGCCGCGGGCTCCCCGGCGGAGCCGTATGTTCTGCTGATGTCGTTATTATTCATGCGGTCATTATTATTCATAATAGACGTCACTCCTTAAAAAGCATTCTGATGCATACATATTATTTTACCATAAGATGCGAAAAAAAACAATCGTTTTTCCGCAAACTTCCTCAGAAAGCGCCCTGCTTGTTGCGCCGTTTTTTGTTTCGGGACGGAAATCACGCTTTTTTTGAAAAAATTTTTCGCTCCCTATTGCCAAAGACGCTTTTTTGTGATATAATCCCATTCGTATGCGGCAATCGCACGCCGAGACGGTCCGCTGCCGCTCTGCATGAACGTCTCGATATCAGAAAAAGGACAGGTCACAAACATGAACAGCAAGATCGACATGCTTGTAAATGAGCAGCTCAAGGAGCAGATCCCCCAGTTCAGAATAGGGGACACGGTAAGGGTCTACAACAGGATAAAGGAAGGTCAGAGGGTCCGTACTCAGATTTTCGAGGGTACCGTTATCGGCCGCCGCGGAGGCGGTATTTCGGAGACCTTCAAGGTCCGCCGCGTCGCATACGGATGCGGCGTCGAAAAGACATTCCCGATCCATTCTCCCAACGTCGAGAAGGTAGAGGTTATCAGACGCGGTAAAGTCCGCCGCGCGAAGCTCTATTACCTCCGCGACAGAGTCGGAAAGAGCTCCAAGGTCAAGGAACTTATCTGACGCGAGCAAATCGAAAAGAAAGCCGGAGCCTCGGGCTTCGGCTTTTTTCTGCCTTTTTCGACTTTTTTCGTTGCACGGCGCTTTTGTTTGTAGTATTATATTATACGGATAAGACGGACGTAAATGTAATAAACATAGGTTATGGAACAAAAGTACATAAAGGAGGCAGACAGCGCCGATGAAACGAATAAAAAGTATTAAACGAAAATTCATCCCGCTTTTTATTATCCTTGCGGCGTCAGCAGCCGTCCTTGCCGGGCTCCTTTCTTCATGCGGCGTCAGAGGCGCCGGAACCGAGACCGGCGCGTCTGATGCAACCGGTGTTGCCGGGGAGGCAGGGGCTGTCCCCGAGGTCCCGATGTCGGAAGAGGTGCGCGGCGTCTACATAGCGACCGTATACAATATCGACTTTCCCAGCAAAAAAGGGCTCGACGCAAAGACGCTCGCGTCCGAGCTCGACGGGATCGTGGAGATGACGTCGTCGTTCGGCTGCAACGCGATATATTTTCAGGTCCGCGGCGCGTCTGACGCCATGTACGACTCGGATATTTTCCCCGTGTCGGAATTTCTTACCGGCAAAAAGGACGGCGAGCTGCCCGACGGATTTGACCCGCTTTCATATCTTGTCGGCGCGGCGCATGCGAGGGGAATAGCCGTTCACGCGTGGGTCAATCCGCTGCGGGTGACGCGCGGAGGGACTGTTGACGCCCCGAAAACGGACGTCTCTCTTCTGCCCGAAGGGAGCCCTGCGAGAAAGTCGCCGGAGCTCACGCTCGCATACGCGGGCGAGCTATATTTGGATCCGGGAATACCTGAGACGAGGCGGCTCGTCGCGGACGGCGTGCGTGAGATCGTTCACGGCTATGATATAGACGGCGTTCTGTTTGACGATTATTTTTATCCGTACCCTAAAACAGGTCTCGAGGTGCCGGACGGGAGCACATACGAAAAATACGGCGGCGGTGCGGATATAGGAGACTTCAGGCGGGATAATATAAACAAGATGGTAAAGGAGTGCTACGAGGCGATAAAGTCGGAAGACGGGGACTGCCTCTTCGGGATCGCGCCGTTCGGCATATGGCAGAACAACGACGGTAAAAACGGCGGCAGCGACACGCACGGGCTTGAGTCATATACCTCGCTTTTCTGCGACACTTTGGCATGGGCGGAGGGCGGTTACGTCGACTACATCGCGCCTCAGATATACTGGAGCTTCAGCCACAAGAGCGCGCCATACGGAGTGATCGCCGAATGGTGGAACGCAGCCCTTGACGGAACGGGTGTCGACCTGCTGATAAGCCACGCCGCGTATAAGTACGGGACGGACGAATGGAGCTTTGCGGGGACTGTCGGCGAGCTGACGGAGCAGCTTTCGTATTCGCGCGAGCTTCTGACTTACAGGGGGAGCATACTTTACGGCTTTTCCGAGCTGTCATCGGACACGGACGGCGTCGGAAGCGAAGCGAAGCTCTGCTTCTCCGAGCGGATGCTCTATCCCGACAAATATGAAAACGACGCTTTCGTGAAGATCGAAGATCCCGAAAACGGGTCCAGGGCATCGTCCGACACGGTCGTGCTCCACGGGAAAAGCGCGCCCGGGACGCCTGTCATCTTTGAAGGAAAGAAGCTCTGCCGCAGGCGGGACGGAGATTTTTACCTTACGGTGAAGCTCGCCGACGGCACAAACGTTTTTGAATTTGTATCAGGAAAAGAAAAGCTGACGTTCAGGCTCAGATATTCCGGCAAATAAAAATTTTTCGGCATTTTTCCGCCGTGCGTTGCGGGTCATTTTTCTTTATATTTTAAGGAAGATTAAGTTAATTTAAATATAATGCGGCGGTCCTTCTGCGGAGCATTTTGGGATAATGCTCAAAAAAAAGTGTTGCAAAAGACATAAAAATGTGTTATACTGCTCCGTGTGTGAGTGCCTTATGACGCTTTTCTTGCTTTTTTGCAAAATTGCGATACGGCGCCGCGCTTTAAAAAAGTAAAAAAACCAAAGGATGTTTGTCGTATGGACAATAACAGAATGGTCCAGGAAGAGGAAGACTCGATAGATCTTCTTGAGATATTCGAGCTTCTGAAGCAGAATTGGGTGATAATCTTACTCTCTGCCGTCATCGCCGCCGTCGCAGGCTTTGTCGCGACGAGATTTTTCGCGACGCCCATGTATGAGGCGTCGGGAATGCTTATCGTAAACGCGCGCGCGAGCAGCAACGCCTCAAACCCCAGCGGAACTTACGACGCTAATAACGATATGCTGAATTCGGCGGCAAGGCTCGTCGATACTTACAGCGTTATTATCAAGAGCGACAAGGTCCTTGACGAGGTGAGAGAGGATCTCGACCTTGACTATACGTTTGAGGAGCTCCAGCAGCTCGTCTCCGTATCCTCCGTTAACGATACGCAGATAATGCGCGTTACAGTGACGACGGAAGACGTCAATGTTTCAAGGGAGATATGCGCGAGCATAATCAAAATTGCCCCCGATAAAATCAAAGACGCGGTTGAAGCGGGCTCGGTAAAAGTCGTGTCCGAATCCCGTCCGAACGAGAATGCCGTTTCGCCTCATGTCATGCGCGATACGGCGATAATGGGGATTTTGGGTGTTGTTCTTTCCATCGGCATAATCGTTGTGACACATCTCTTTGACAACAAAATAAATTCCGAAAGCGATGTCGAAAAGTACCTCGGGATGACCGTTATAGGCGTAATTCCTTATTTCGAGAAGGAGACGACAAATGGCAAATAAGCATCACAGCTCCCACCGCGAGCTTCTGCAGGTAGGCGACAACGCGCCTTTCCAGTTTACGGAGTCGTACAAGTCGTTGAGGACGAACCTTGAGTTTATGTCGGCGACGTCGGAGTGCAAGTCTATAATGATAACTTCTTCCGTACCTAACGAAGGGAAGAGCAACGTCGCGATAAACCTCGGCATCACCATGGCCGCGGCAGGGAAAAAGGTCATCCTTGTCGACGCCGACCTCAGAAAGGGAACTCTGTCCCGCTATCTCCATACGCACAGGTCGAAGAACCATGCCGGCGTCACGAGCCTTCTCACAGGCTCCGCCGAATGGAAGGACGCTCTGATTCCGCTCCCGCAGCCTAACCTTGTGCTGCTTCCCGCGGGTCCCATTCCTCCGAACCCCGCCGAAATGCTGGCTTCACCTAAGATGAAGTCGCTGATGGACATGCTCGGAAAATATGCTGACTGCATAATAGTCGACACTCCTCCTGTTACCGTCGTTACAGACGCCGCGGTCCTCAGTCGCTTTGTGGACGGCGTGCTCATCGTCGTGCGCCCCGGCGTTACGACTATACAGGGCGCGCAGCTCTCGAAAAAGAACCTCGAAGCCGTGAACGCACGCCTGCTCGGTGTCGTTATAAACGGTTACAACACAAAGAAGAGCAGCCGCAAGGACGGATATTACTACTCGTACTCCTACGAGTATTACGACACCGGCAGGCGCAAATCGAGCAGCGACAAATGAGCGCACCGCTTGTCGATCTGCACTGCCATATCCTGCCCGGCATAGACGACGGCGCAAAGGATACGGACGTGACAGTCGCGCTCCTCGAGCAAGAGATATCAAGCGGTGCCGCCGCGGTAATGTTCACCCCGCATTTTTACTACGAGCGGGACACGCTCGAAAAATTCACCGCACGGCGAGATGCTGCCTACAAAAAAACAGTCGCCGCCGTAAAGGAGAAAGGTCTCAGGATAGCGGGAAAGCTCGGAGCGGAGGTCCATTTTTCGACCGCTCTGCCGTCTCTTGATCTTCGCTCATTGGCTTTTGAGGGGACGGACTATATTTTGATAGAGCTTCCGACGCTCCATATGCCGCCGAATGTCGCCGATGTGCTTTACGATATCCGCTGCCTCGGTCTGACGCCTATAATCGCGCATGTCGAGAGATATAAATACGTTGCCGACGATCCGACGATGCTTTACGACTGGGTCTCGGAGGGCGCGCTCGCCCATGTGAATTCGACATCCCTGATTCGCCGCGGAAAAACTGCTGCGACGATAAAAAAATATATCGAATGGGGAATTGTCCATTTTCTTTGCAGCGACGCGCATTCGCCGCATGCAAGACCTGCCAATCTCGGCGAGGGGTATGCGCTTTTGCCGGACGATGTTGCCGATGAGTTTAAAAAGAACGCTGTCGCCGTATTTCTCGGGAAGGACGTCGACGCGAGGGATCCGGAGAAGCCGAAACACCGCTTCGGAGGCTGGGTCTGACACACTTCAAATAAATCAATTTACCGTGCACGACAGATTATGAAGTGTGCGGTTATTTTTCGCCCGATATCGGCACAGCACGAAAAAAGAAAAACAAAAAGGGTGTGTGTCGGATATGATCGGATGCAGGCGAGGTATTTATTCCCGGACCGTTTTTTATATAAAATAGTTGTGCAAATCGTTGACGGCTGAGATAAAATAGGGGTGCCGCAAAGGACATTTTTCACAAATCAAAATTATTTCGAAAAAAGTGTTGACATGGAGGGGTGGAAAGTGGTATACTAACAAAGCTGTCGGCGAGAGCGGAA
>CANRKP010000011.1 GCA_947631245.1 uncultured Clostridia bacterium | reverse complement strand
CACAATGGCCAAGTGTCGGATAGGAACGGCAAAATTTTTTGCACTTCTATTGCTTCTTTATCACACATAAGCAAAAAATGCGGGCGCGTATTTTGAGGACGATCGACCTGTTGGCGCAAAACGGAACGGCACTTCGAATGCCGTATTCGGAACATCTTGTGGGCGGTATATTTGAGCTTCGCATCAAGAGCGGTTCGGATATATCGCGGGTGCTGTATTTCTTCGTAATCGGCCGAAAGATCGTTCTGACCAACGGATTTATCAAGAAGACGGCGAAAACGCCGAAAAGCGAGATTGAAACGGCACAAAAATACCGCGGTGAATATCTAAGCAGGGAGGCAAAATAAGATGACAAATTACAAGGATTACTTGAACGAACAGCTTCGGAATGAAGATTTCAAAAAGGAGTGGGATGCCCTTGACCCGGAGTTTGCCATAATTCAGGCAATGCTCAACGCGAGAAAAAGCGCCGGAATGACGCAAAAGGAACTGGCAGAGAAGACCGGAATCGCGCAGGGAGACATCAGCAGACTGGAGACCGGAAACGCCAATCCTTCTCTGAAAACTCTGCAAAGGCTTGCCGAAGGAATGGGTATGCGCTTGAAACTGGAATTTGTTCCGACCGCAAGATAACAATGCGCGAAAGTTACTTTATATGCGGCAGACGGATTATTTATCTTAGAAAGAGACAGAGGCGCTGCGGGAAAAGCTCAGCCGCCTGATGTCGGAGGGCGGATTTGAGACGACGGAGATAAACGGCGAGCCGATCTATCATTCCGGCGAGAAGTATGTAAGAATAATATGCAACGTGCGTATGTCGACGCTTGAGCTTGCGGTCGGACTTCACGATGCGAAAAAAATCTCTAAACGCCTGAGCCGGAAACGGGAAAAAATCACGAAAGGGACGCGCTTTTGCGCGTTCTTTTTTTCACTTGCGGAGGCTTCAAATGCGCTTTAATTTATTGACACGGGCGATATGCAGGTGTATAATATAAAGAAAACAAACGGCGGGGAGGGGCTTTCTTTGGCGCGGTCTTTTGCAATATGCGGGGCGACGGCGACAGGCAAGACAAAACTTTCCCTGCTGCTCGCCGAGAAGTACGACGGCGAGATAATATGCTGCGACTCGATGCAGATTTACCGCGGCATGGACATAGGCACCGCGAAGCCGACGAAGGCGGAGCGTGCGCGCGTGCCGCATCATATGACGGATTTTCTCGACCCGAAAACTCCGTATTCCGTTTCTCAGTACAAGGCGGACGCAAGGGCTGCGGAAGACGATATCGCAGCGCGCGGGCACACGCCGATTTTCTGCGGCGGCACGGGGCTATACCTCGACGCCGTCGTATATGACAATAAGTACAGCGAATTCGAGGGCGACGGCGGGAAAGTGAGGGATGAGCTCATGAAGTTCGCGGAGGAGCATGGGGCGCAGGCGCTCTACGACAGGCTCCGCGAGGTCGACCCGGACGCCGCTGCGGCGACGCACCCGAACAACGTGCGCCGCGTCGCAAGGGCGCTTGAAATATTCCTTCTGACCGGTCGGAAAAAAAGCGAGTGGGACGCCGAGTCGAGGTCCGACGGGGCGCGCGATATCGCCGTTTTAGGGCTGCGGTTTTTTGACAGGGAAAACCACCGCGAGGCGATAAGGAAGCGCTGCCGGAAAATGATGGAGGCAGGACTTGCCGACGAGGCGCGGAGGCTTTCGGAGGCGGGAGCGCTGTCGTCGGGGATGCCGGCGGCGGGAGCGATAGGATATAAGGAGCTTCTTCCGTATCTGCGCGGCGAGGAAACGCTCGCAGAGGCTGAAGAAAAGCTGTTTTTCGCGACGTGCCGGTACGCAAAGCGGCAGGCGACGTGGTTTTACAAAAAGGATTATATACGCTGGCTCGAGGTGGACGGCGTCTTCACCGGCAGGGAGGACATATCGGAGCTCGCGTCGCGGGCGGAGGCGCTGCTCGGTCTGAAAGAATAAAAGAAAAGGAGGCGGGAGCTTGGATAAGGAATATCTGAAACGGGTCCTGACATACGTCGTCGTGTCCGTTTTGGCTGTCGGCGTTATGATATACGTCGGCTATCACATGGTAAGGAGCTTCACCTCCGGGGTCGAGACCGTGCCCGCGAACCTTGATACGTTTGCGGAGTCGCTGACGCTCGACGCCTATATCCTAAGGCGCGAGAACGTCGTGAACTCCGGGCAGACCGGAACCGTCAACTACCTTGTGAAGGACGGCGAAAAGGTCGGGATCGGGGACAAGCTCGCCGACATATGCATAGGCGGCGCCGAGGGGATAAGAGACAGAATAGACGAGATAGACGAAAAAATAAAGGAACTCTCCGACATTATGTCGTCCGCGGCGTATTCGTCAACAGCGGACGCGTCGAACATAGAGGCCCGCATAAGGACGCTGCTGTTTTCCGTCGGCGGGAGCGTTGCCTCAAACGATATGATCTCCGCGTCCCAGACGGCGGAGAAGATGAAAAGAGAGCTCAACCGCTTCTCGATAGTCACGGGCAAGACGGACGGCTTCAACGATACGATAGAGGCGCTGAAATCCGAGCGCGCGTCGCTGACGGCTCAGCTGACGAACGTCGCGAAGACGGTTTCGAGCGAGCAGAGCGCGTATTTCTTCTATGACGTCGACGGATACGAGAGCGCGTTTGCGTTCGAAGATATTGACAAGCTCACGGTCGGGGACATATACGCAATGTCAACGGCGACACCCGCCGCGCGCGGCTCGGACGAAATAGGCAAGCTCGTTCCGGATTACACATGGTATCTTGCCGTGCCCACGGACCGAGACACCGCCGCGTTCTTCTCGGGGCACGAGGGCGACGACTACGACATCGTGTTCAACTCATCCGACAGGACGCTTTCGATGAAGCTGCGCTCCGTCATGCTTGACGGAGGGGCGGGCAAGGCGGCAGTCATCTTTGAGACCTCGACCATGCCGGAGGATTTCGAATACACGAGACTTCAGCCGATAACGGTCACGGTCAGGTCGTATACGGGATACAGGGTGCCGCTTTCCGCCGTCCGCGTCGTCGATTACGACGGGGTCGAGGTGACGGGAGTATATATCCTGCGCGGCAGCGTCGTGCGCTTCCGCAGGATAGAGATAATACTTACGAAAGACGGATACGTCCTTTGCAAAAGCGACGCCGGCGAGCCTGAGACGGAGGCGGGCGACGGATACGTCGATTTCCCCGCTGTCGGCGAGGAACCCGAGACCGAGGCGGAGACCGAGCCGCTTCTGCCGTACGAAAAAGTACCGTACCTTTCGCTTTATGATTTCGTCATCACGTCGGCTCGCGACCTTTACGACGGCAAGATGATCTCGGGATAAGGACAGGAGGGAGAACGTGTCGGAAATAGAGAGCGCCGGCGGAGATCTGCTCTGCGGGTACGACACCGGCGTCATAAGAGAAAACTTCGCGCGCGTCAGGGAGAACATAATAAAGGCGTCCGCGCGCTCGCCGTGGGGGAAGCCTCCGCTGCTCGTCGCGGCGACAAAGACGGTGCCTGCGCCCGTCATAAACTTCGCGGTCTCGCACCTCGGTCTTTCGGTGATAGGGGAGAACAGGGTTCAGGAACTGCTGGACAAATACGACCTGCTCGACCCGAGACCCGAGATACATTTCATAGGCTCGCTTCAGTGCAACAAGGTGAAGTATATCATAGACAAGGTCACAATGATCCATTCGGTCGACAGCGAAAAGCTCGCGCTTGAGATAAGCCGGAGGGCGGAGGCTGCGGGCAAGGTCATGGACGTGACGGCTGAGGTAAATATCGGAAGGGAGCCGTCGAAAGGCGGCGTCATGCCGGAGGAAGCGGTCGATTTCGCGCTCCGCATCTCGGAGCTGCCGGGCATTTCGGTCCGCGGAATAATGACAATGGCGCCGAAATGTGCCGAAAAATCGGATTACGGCAAATATTTTGAAGAAACTTATAGAATATTTGTTGACTTTCTGCGAAAAAAACGGCATAATATAATAGAACCCGTATTATCGATGGGAATGAGCGACAGTTATGTTCAGGCGACGGAGAACGGAGCGACGGCGGTCCGCGTCGGGAGCGCGCTTTTCGGTGCCCGTCCTGCTGCGGCTCAGGACCTAAACGACAATAAAATTATCGGAGGATAAGGCAAAATGGGATTCATGGATAAGATAAAGAAGATCACGGGCGCCGAAGAGTTCGACGACAACGGCTACGAGGACGACGGCTACTACGACGACATAACGAGCGGCTACGAATCCGACACGGAGCAGCCGGCGAACCAGCCGCAGAGGGACAACTCCTCCGCGCAGTATCAGAATGTGAACAGCGGATACTCAGCTCCGCAGGATCAGTATTCCCGCGGCTACAGCGCACCTGCTCCCGCACCGTCGTCCGCGTCCGTAATGGGCGGCATAAACATAGGCGGCAGCGCGCTCCAGATGAAGGTCATCCGTCCCGAGAGCTTTGCAAGCGTCAATCAGATAGCGGATCATCTTCTCAGCCAGCGCACCGTCGTTCTCAACCTCGAGGCAACGAACAAGGAGACCGCGCGCAGGCTCATAGACTTCCTTTCCGGCGTCGCATACTCCATAGACGGCTCGCTCAAGCGCATAGCAAACAACGCCTACATCATCACTCCGTCGAACGTCGACGTCAGCGGAGACCAGCTCCGTGAGCAGCGCCGTTCCCCGAAGGATCAGCCCGAGGAAGAGTCCTACAACTATTGAACCTCAGCGCGGCAATAAAACTGCCGTATCCAAAATACGGATACGGCACTTTTGTTGTATCGCCGTGCGATTTGTAACATTATGGTATTCCAGCTTATAAGGCTTGTAAGGACCGTTTTTCTTGTTCTGCTCCGCGTTGAGATGCTCCTTATGCTCGTGAGGGCGCTTTTGTCGTGGATACCGAACGCGCGCGGCGCAGTGTACGAGTTTATAGTTATGATGACGGAGCCCGTCATCATGCCCGTGAGGCGCGTTGTCGACAGATTTATGGGCAAAAGCGCGCTCCCTGTCGACGTGTCCTTTATCGCGGCGTATCTTTTGCTGTACCTTCTTTCTCTGATACTCGGGGCGGTGTGATATGGCGGACACGGAGAAAAACAGAGACGGGGAGCTTTTTTCGGCGCGCATCGCGGAGCTTGCGTCGCGTGCGGAGAGTGGCGTTATGTCCGCGAGCGAGTTTCTCAGCCCGCGCGAGGTTAAGGCTGCGGAGGTCGTGCTTGCGGCTTCGGGATTTCGGGACTGCTGCGGCTTTTACGGCGGATACGAGGACGCTGAGAGACGCCGGCTTTTCTGTGTGCCCGAGTATATGCTCGACATGTTCGACGATGCAGGCGAGGATGGAGGAAGGCTCCGGCGCGCCGTCGCATACGCGGCGGAGGGGGAGATATCCGTTCTGCGCGCGGAGGGCAGCGGGTACAGGGATCTCTGCCACAGGGACTTTCTCGGAACGATACTTTCGCTCGGCATAAAACGCGGAATGCTCGGCGATATTATAGTAGATGAAGACGCGCACGGCGCATATATTTTCTGTGACGGGAAAATATGCGCCTTTCTGACAGAAAACCTCGTCCGCGTTGCGAACGACACGGTGAAAACGTCGCTGTCGGCGCTGCCGGAGGTCTTTTCCGCAAAGCGGAAAACGGAGCCTATATCGGACACATTGGCGTCGCCGCGCGCAGACTCGGTGATATCGTCGCTGCTCCGCGTCTCGCGCGAGAGGGCGAAGGAGAGGATAGCGTCGGGACTTGTCGAGGTGAATTACGAGCCCATGACAAAGCCTGACGAAAAGCTCGAGGAAGGGGACGTGATATCCGTCCGCGGCTCGGGAAAATACAGGATCGTTAATATCGGCGGGCAGACGAGGAGCGGAAGGCTGCGTCTTTTGGCCGAAAAATATATTTGATGCTACGGAGAGAAAAAATGCTGCTGCACGAAGAGATAGAAGAGGTCAGGTTTTCGCGTACCTTAAACGGATATTCTCCGCGCGAGGTCGACGCATTTCTTGAACATTTGCGCGCCGAAGCCGCGCTTTTGTTCAATGAGAACGAGGAACTGAAAAAAAGGCTTGCGGAAGTCAGTTCGGCAGCCGACGCCGTGGGGATCCCCGAAGCGGATGCCGAAGCTGCCGACACCGTTTCAGTTGACATAAACGAAAACGACGATGCCGCCGCTGTTTCCGAGCTGGACGACGATTACGGCGAGGACGAGGAGCCGACGCAGATAACGATAGACAACGACATTTTCATAGACGACGACTCCGACGACGGGATGTTCACCGGCGCGCTCGGAGCCGTGGCAGCCGCGGGAGCCGCTGCCGCAGGAGCAGTCGGAGCGGCAGCTGATGCCGCTGCAGGCGCTGCTGTCGGTGCCGCTGAGGCGGGAGGTCTCGCCGTCGAGCTTGTGAGCGGAGACGGCACGAAATCCGACGACGGGAAAGAAAGCGATGGGCTCAGCGACATCGACGTCTTCGAACTCTTCGGTCTCAGCGACGATGAGGAAGAATACGAGGGCGAAGGCAATGGGGACGCCGAGGGCGAGCAGAAAGACGGCGCTTCTGATGCGGCAGATACGGACGCTGCGACCGATGAGACCGAGACCGACGGCGGATTTTTTCGACTCCCGGATGCCGACGACGAAGGCGCGGGGATCGGAGCCGACGGCGCTGACGATACCGCTGAGATTGCCGCATTTGACCTTGCCTCAAGGGAAGTGGGAGATGAGACTTCGCCTGTACCGGCGGAAGAAATGACGGAAGAGGCGGCGGACGAGCCCGCGTCCGCGGAGGAAGAAGCGGATACGCAGGATGCCGCCGAACCCGAGGAGCCCGAGAAGGTCGGGGAACCCGAACAAACGACAGGCACATACAAAAAGCGCACATACCGCATGAGGAAAAAAGCGTCGTCCGCGGCGCTTCCCGAAGAAGATGAGAATGCGGATGCAGATGCGGACGCGGCGTTCGGCGACGAAACGTCGTCTGCCGACATCAATGACGACGCCTTCGACACCGACGCCGAGGACAACGACATTCTAGCCGCGCTCAAGGCGGAATACGGCGACGACGATGACGATGACGATGACGATGACGATAATAATAACGGCGGCGCCGACGACAATGACGAGGAGCTTGAAACAAAGGAGTACGACGAGTACCACTATTTCTTCGGCTTCGGCAAAAAGAAAAACAAAAAAGACAAGGGCAAAAAATAAACTACAAATATACCTACGAGGAGCTTTACGATATCTGACATGGCAAAGGATTACACGAGCACACTGAATCTTCCGAAGACCGATTTTCCGATGAGGGCAAATCTCCCGGAGCGCGAGCCCGGCATGATGGAATATTGGGATAAAACAGATCTTTACAATAAGATGCTCGCCGTCAACGAGGGCGGCGAGACGTTCGTGCTTCACGACGGACCTCCGTTCTCGAACGGTAACATACACATGGGCACGGCAATGAACAAGATCTTAAAGGACTTCATCGTCAAATCCAAGACGATGGAGGGCTTCCGCGCGCCGTACAGACCCGGCTGGGATAACCACGGGATGCCGATCGAGTCCGCGATAATAAAGAAGAACAAGCTCGACCGCAAGCGCATGAGCATACCGGAATTCCGCTCCGCGTGCGAAAAATTCGCAAGCGACTATGTCGATATCCAGCGCACCTCGTTCAAGAGGCTCGGCGTGACGGGTGACTGGGATCATCCGTATCTCACGATGTCGAAGGAATTCGAAGCGCGCGAGGTCAAGGTGTTCGGACGCATGTTCGAGCGCGGCTACATCTACCGCGGGCTCAAGCCTGTCTACTGGTGCCCGTCCGATGAGACGGCGCTTGCCGAGGCGGAGATCGAGTACAGCGACGACCCGTGCACATCTATTTACGTCAAATTCAAGGTGAGGGACGACAAGGGCAAGCTCTTCGGCGTCTGCCCCGACGACAAAACATATTTCATAATCTGGACGACAACGACGTGGACGCTGCCGGGGAACCTCGCGATAGCGCTTGCGCCCGACGCTGATTACGTCGCCGTCAGGGCGGACAACGGCGAATGCTACATCGTTGCCGACGCGCTCTGCGAGAAGACGATGAAGGAGGGCGGCGTTGAGAAATACGAAAAGCTCCTGACGATGAAGGGCAGTGAATTTGAGTTCATGGCTGCCCGCCATCCGTTCCTCGACCGCGACAGCGTCATCGTAAACGCCGATTACGTCACGATGGACAGCGGCACGGGCTGCGTTCACACTGCCCCCGGCTTCGGCGCGGACGACTACATTACATGCAAAAGGTACGGGATAGACATAATAGTCCCCGTTGACGACAGAGGATATCAGACCGAGGACGCCGGCAAATACGCGGGAATGTATTATGCCGAGTCAAACAAGGCGATCCTTGAGGATATGAAGGAGTCGGGCGCGCTGTTCGCCTCCGAGGAGGTCGTTCACAGCTACCCGCACTGCTGGCGCTGCAAGAGCCCCATCATATTCCGCGCCACGTCTCAGTGGTTCTGCTCCGTCTCCGCGTTCGTAGATGACGCGGTGAAGGCGACGGAGGCAGTCGAGTGGCTCCCCGCGTGGGGCGGCGACCGCATCCGCTCGATGATGAGAGAGAGGACAGACTGGTGCATCTCGCGCCAGCGCCACTGGGGACTGCCGATCCCCGTGTTCTACTGCTCGGACTGCAGCGAGGTCATCTGCACGCCCGAGACGATAAACGCGGTGTCCGAGCTCTTCGGAAAATGCGGCTCGAACGCGTGGTTCGAGCGCGAAGCCGCGGAAATTCTGCCCGAGGGCTTTGTCTGCCCGCACTGCGGAGGCGTCCATTTCACGAAGGAGACGGACACGCTCGACGGCTGGTTCGACTCGGGCTCGAGCCACTTTGTCGTGATGGAGGACTACCCCGAGACGAACGGGGTTGCCGATATGTACCTTGAGGGCGCGGACCAGTACCGCGGATGGTTCCAGTCTTCGCTCTTGACGTCTGTTGGCGCGGGAGACGGCGCGCACGCGCCGTATAAGACGGTGCTGACACACGGATGGACCGTCGACGGAGAGGGAAAGGCGATGCACAAATCCCTCGGCAACAGCATCGCGCCCGAGGACATAATAAAGAACTACGGCGCGGATATCGTCCGCCTTTGGGTCGCGTCGAGCGATTACAGGGTAGACGTGCGCGTGTCGCAGAATATTTTAAAGCAGCTCTCCGAGACGTACCGCAAGATAAGGAACACGGCGCGCATACTCATGGCGAACATAAGCGACTTCGACCCCGACCGTGACGCCCTGCCGACAGACGAGCTCTACGATATAGACAAGTGGGCGCTCACAAAGGTGAATGAGCTTGCAAAGGTCGTGCGCGACGCGTATGACTCGTACGAGTTCCACATCGTATACCATGCGATAAACAATTTCTGTACGATAGATATGTCGAAGCTCTATATCGACATAACGAAGGACCGCGTCTACACCGAGGCGGCTGCCGGAAAGGCGCGCCGCTCCGCTCAGACGGCGATGTATCATATCCTTCATTCTCTCGTGCTCATGGCGGCGCCCCTCATAGCGTTCACGGGCGAGGAGATATGGCAGGCGATGCCGCACACGTCGTCCGACGTCAGAGACAGCGTTTTCTGCAACCGTCTGCCGGAATATAAGACAGAATGGGAATTTGCCGACGTCGCCGCGCGTTACGAGGCGATACTAGACATCCGCGACCGCGTGATGGAGGCGCTCGAGAGCGCGAGGGCTGCAAAGCTCATCGGCAAGTCGCTCGACGCGAAGGTCACGGTCAGAACGACTGACAAGGAAAAGCTCTCCCATCTTGGTTCTTTCACGGAGGAGGAGCTCGAGGATATCTTCATCACCTCCGGCGTCACGGTCGAGTGCGGCGGGGACGATAATGTTTCCGTCGATGTCGGGAATGCCGACGGCGAGAGGTGCGACCGCTGTTGGAAGTATTCGAAGGAATGCGTCCATGACGGTGAAGATACTTTGTGCCCGCGCTGCCGCGCGATAATCGGCGGCTGACGCAGCCATATAACATACGTCGTAATGATATTTTGGTGCTATTTTATAGCCGCCGCTGTAGTGCTCTTCGACCAGCTCACAAAATGGCTCGTCGTTAAGTATCTCATGCCGGCGGGAAGCATCCCTCTCATAGACGGCGTGCTCCACCTCACATACGTTGAGAACACGGGCGCAGCCTTCGGTATGATGAAGGATAAAAGATGGATATTTATGGTCGTCTCGACCGTCGCCATCATTATCATAATAGTCATAATCGCGAAGTACGCGCGCAAAAACGTCTTTGAGACGGTGACGGTCTCCATGATGCTCGGCGGAGGCATCGGCAACATGATAGACCGCATAAGGCTCGGCTACGTCATAGATTTTATCGACGTAAGGCTGATCAATTTTGCCGTTTTCAACGTCGCGGACTCGTTTGTGACGGTCGGCGCGCTTCTTCTCATCGTGTGCCTTGTACGCGAACTCGTCCTTGAAAAGAAGGAGAAGGGGGCGGCTGCATGTGCCGCCGGCGCAAAAGAGATCTCTGATGAGAAAAAGGAGATAACGGAGACGGAAGTCAGCGATGATGCCGCGAAGGACGAAAATGAAAAATGAACGAAGCTCTGAGCATAATAATTGATGAAGGCTCGGAAAACGTCGGGGCACGCCTCGACGTTTTCGTTTCCGAGGCGGCGGAGGTGTCCCGTTCGGCGGCGCAGAGGCTCATCGAGACGGGCGCGGTCACCGTAAACGGCGCCGCAAAGCCTAAGAATTACGCGCTGCGCTCTAAAGATGAGATATCGGTGGTTCTGCCCGAGCCGGAGCCTTGCGAGGCGCTGCCCGAGAACATTCCGCTCGACGTCGTATACGAGGATGAGGACATAATAGTCGTGAACAAGCCGCGCGGCATGGTGGTCCATCCGGCGGCGGGCAACGAGCACGGAACGCTCGTGAACGCGCTTCTATACCATTGCGAAGGCTCGCTGTCGGGCATAGGGGGCGTCATGAGGCCCGGCATTGTTCACAGGATAGACAAGGACACGACGGGGCTTTTGGCGGCGGCGAAAAACGACGCGGCGCACGAGGCGCTCTCCCTCCAGCTCAGCACGCACGAGATGAGAAGAGTGTACAGGGCGATAGCTGTCGGGAGGATAAGAGATGAGAAAGGCACGGTCGACGCGCCGATAGGGAGGCACCCTGTCGACAGAAAGCGCATGGCGGTCGTTTCCGGCGGGCGCGAGGCCGTGACGGACTATTCCGTCCTCTCACGCCTTTGCTCAAGGGAGGACAAAAGAGAGAAGTTCTCCTATATCGAATGCAGGCTCCGCACGGGACGCACGCATCAGATTAGGGTCCACATGTCGCATCTTTCACATCCGCTCGCGGGAGACCTGACATACGGCGGCGGCAGAACAAGGTTTGAGAAAAGGTACTGCCGCGAGGGGCAGATGCTCCACGCGTACAGGCTTTCTCTGCGCCACCCGAGGACGGGGGAGACGATGGAATTTTCCGCCCCGCTCCCAGGAGATTTCGAGGCGGCGCTCGCGGCGCTTACGGAAGAAGAATAAAACCAAAGGCGCGGGAGCCGAAAATCGGCTCCCGCGCCGCTATATTCGTGCGGGGATATCGGACGGTGCCCGATACGTTTTTTTGAAGAAGATTTTTTATCTGACGACGACGCGCACCGTGACAAGCAGTGTGCCGTTTGAGGATATGCCGTCCGGCAGAACGACGCGGCCCGTGACCGTACTGACGCCGGGCTTGCCCGTGTCGACGGCGTCACCGTTGAGCCACTCGACGGGCAGCTTCTTTGTGCCGCCGTCGGAGAGACGGACGGTGACCTCTTCCGGCAGCTCCGGTGTGCCGCCGCGCTCGGGAGTTACCGTGGGTAGCCGCTCGGTACCGACCGCCGTTTCAAGCGCCGTATCCTCGACCTCGATGAGCTTAAAGTCTCCGATGCAGAGGAAGGAGCACATCTGGAGCCAGTAGGCGTTGAAGAGGAAGAAGTCTCCGTCCCCGCTGCGAACGACGGATTCGTAACGCCTCCACGCGCCGCCGACGTTCTGCTCGTCGCCGTTTTTGCAGCTCATGCCGCCGCTCCCGCTGAAGTTAAGAGAGGCGGACGTGCTGTAAGCGTCGGGCACGAAGCTCCCCATCTTTACGGCGCCGTATCTGACGGACGCCGCCCCGCCCGCGGTGTACGCGACGAAGGTGAAATAGTAGCTCGTATCAGGCTTTACCTTCACGAATGCTAAAAGCGAGTGCGCGCCGTTCCACGCGTTCGACGTCCACGGCTCGCCGACAGCCTCTACGAGATAATGCTGCTCGCCTTCGGGTCTGTTTCCGTCATAGCCGAAGTAGAATTTGTTTCCGCTGACCTGCGGCTCAAACGAGCCCTTGACGAGAAGTCCGCTTTCGGAGAGGGGCGTGAGATTTGAAAGCTTGCCGTCTTCTCCTATCGAGGGGCGGGCGGTGCTGCCCGACGTCGGGTGACCGGCGGTGTTCGCGCCAACGTACCACTGCTCCATGCCTTTTCCGCTGTTATCGGAGAAGTCTCCGTTTGAAAAGAGATTATCGCCGACGGTGTTGTAGCGCACGCCGCCGCAGAGCACGGTCCCGGGCGCGTCCCCCTCGTTCGGCACGTCGAAATCTCCCGCGGGTGCGGGGTAGAATTCGGCGGATACCGTGACGTCGCCGCTGACGGTGAGCTTTGCGGAATATACTATGCCGTCCTCGGTGAAAAAGCTGTCTTTTCTGTCTACGCCGTTGACGTATACCGCGCCTATGACGCCGTCGGGAATTAAGCTGAGAGTGACCTCGTCCCCGTCCGCCGCCGTGTTTTTGTCGCAGTATGCGTATCCGCCCTCGGTCGAGCTGACGGATATCCTGTGCCTAAGCGTCGGCAGCTCGATGTCGGCAGTCGCCGGCGTGAATATGAATTTGTCGAAGTTCGGGGTGTAGTTCTGGAGCTCGTTTCTGCCGGGCTCCGACGTTGAGCCGCCCCAAAGGACGTGCCAGCTGTCGTCATTGTAAACGCGAACTGTGTTGTCGCCCTTTTTCAGCTTCACGTCGACGGTGCGCTCAAGGAACGTGTCGTCGGAGAACGTGTTCGGGAAGAAGTACCGACCGGCGTCCTCGCCGTTTACGGTGAAGGAGGCATACCTGTCTATTATCTTGATGTTGTAGCTGTGCGTCCCGCAGAGATCGTTGTTCGACTGGAAGACGCGCATCTTCCACACGCCCTCGGTCGGGGCGTTGACGTGAAATTCAAGATACCCCGCGTTTGCCTTCATCTCGGTCACATACGTCACATCACCCGACTTCGCGGTTTTGAAGCTGCCGTCCGCGTCCTCCGCCTCGACCGTTACGGACATATCGTCCTCTGCGCGGACGACGAAAAGCGAGTCGAGCGCGGCGTCGCCGTCGGCGCATGTGTCGATGATGTTTATCCCCTGCCGCAGATAAAGCACCGCGTGCACGTCGTGCCAGCCGTCGCCCGAGGGGACGGCTGCCTCTGCCGCGGGTTCGCCGAACGTGAGGTTCGTGTTGTCTTCATATATGAGCAGGCGGCATTCCTTTTCGGCGGACGCCCTGTAAACGAGGTGGTAGAGCCCGCTCTCCGCCGCGTCCACGATGTGGCGGATGCCGCCGCCCTCGCCTACGGGAGCCGATCCGAGCCCCGTCACATAACCCGCGCCGGAAAAGCTGTCTCTTCCGTGCGCCTTGTCGGTCACCGTTCTGACGGATGTCGGCACGCTTCCGCATGATAAGTCAAAGTCCGCCGCCTCCGCCTCGAAGAAGAGCCCCGTGTCGGCGTCCTGACCGAACGCGCCCGAGCGAGTGACGACGAGCGCGTCATGGAACGCGCCGGCATCGCCGGAATATGAAACCGTTACGGTGTGATATCCTGAGCGAAGGTCAAATTCGACCTCCGCGAGCCCTTCCATCGAATAAAACAAAGTGTTTTTAAGGTAAAGCTCCGTCGTATTTCCGTCGACGGTCAGCGACTGCGTGATGTTTTTCGGCTTGTGCGTCGCCGCGTTGTTGCGCGTCGAGCCGACGCCGTTGCCGTAGAGGAAGCCGAGCGTGTAGCGCCCGTCCGCGGGCACGTTTATAAGGTACGTTATCGCGTCCCCGTCCTTATCCATGCCGCCGACACGGAAGCCGCCGGAGCAGTAGTATTTGGGATACTCGACGGGGCTCTCCTGGTTGTCGATAAGAAGCTCGCCGGAAAGCGCCGCGTCCTCCGCCTCGTACACGGCGCGGAAAGCGCCGACCGTCGGCGCGCAAATATCGCGGTCGGTTTCTGTGACCGTTATCCTGTAAGCGGTCGAGAACCTCCCGTCCTCAAGGTCTATCGTGACATGCCCGTCTTTGACGGGGAATGTGCCGTCGAGCACGGTGTCCGGCGAGAGGCACGCGCCGTGATATCCCGTGAAGTACGCCGCCTCGACGACGACGCGGACGTTTTCACCGTCGAAAAATCCGCTTTTGTCAATATTGTCGAGCACGACGACGGTGTCCCCGTCGACGCCGCCGCAGAGAACGGAGACGCACTTTTTGTCCGCGTCCTTCGACGAAAGACCGTAAAAGCCCTCCGCCGTCGTGTTCTCAGCCTTGACGGGCAGCGTCTGCCCGCCCATGTCTCCGTACCATTTATAGACCCACCAAGCGCCGTTGCCCTGGTTCGCTCCGGCGGCGAGGTCGTTTAAGTTGTTCGCCTGATGCCAGAAGGGAAGGCAGCCGTAGACCTCGTTGTCTTCGAGGCGCGAGATCCAGTTGACGAGCCTGCCGGGGACGCCGCAGTCGGAAAAGTCCGCGTATTCGTTTATGACGACCTCGATCTCATCGATCCCGAGGGACTTGCATATGCACCTGTAATCCGCGATGTGTTCTCCCATCGAGCCGAGGCTCGAAACGGCGAGCTCGTGCCACGTCATAACGTCGGGCAGGCAGTCGTTTCTGCGGCAGTATGAGAGAAACGACGCCATGCCGTCGTGCCCTCTGTAAACGGCGTCGTTCGGACCTGCTATGCATGCGCTCTTGTCGGCGGATTTTATCGCCTCGTAATAGATGCGCCACGCCTCCTCAAAGCTCGGGGCTCCGTTCACGGGCGTGCCCTCGTTTATGGGGATGTAGACTATCATTTTGTCTATGTCGGGAAATCTCGCGCGCATACCGTTTTTCCATTCGACGACGGCGGGCGCGATCACTGTGCGGAGCACCTCCGCATAGTCGCGGGCGTCGGCTGTCACGCCGAAGACGCCGTAGTAATTGGAGCAGTACATCTGCACCTGCCTGCCGCCCGAAAGGAAGAATTCCTCCGCGACGTCGAGCGCGTCGCCGTAAGGATGCTCGGTGCCGAGCGCGCCCTTTGTCGCCAGCACCTTGGGCTTTAGGGGCGTCAGCGTGTTGACGTCCGGGACGCCCTCGTTGCTGATTCCGTAGAGAAAGCCGGCGCTGCCGTGTATCATCTCGTGCCCCGCGCCGCTTATGTCGACGGTCAGCGTCGGGAGCCCCGTCCTGTCCTTTTCCTTTGCGGAAACAAACGATGCCGGCGGGTCACAGTATCCCGCGCCCGGCGCGAGCTTGTCCGTTTCGTCGGCAGCGTCTGTGTCGTCGCCGTCGCCCTTTCTGCCGCAGCCGAAGAGCGGAAGAGTCATTGCGGCGGCGAGAATGAGGGACGCCGCCCTCAGAAATGTGTTGTTCGTTTTCATTGTATAGACCTCTCATATTTCCCGTATGGGATGATCCGACGCCTTTATTTTACCATACGGCGCGCGCCGTGTCACCCTTTTTTCGATTTAATATGAAAGCTTTTTGCGGCAGGCATAAATCTACTCGATGCAGATGAAGCACCCGTTTCTTTTGCCGCGGTAACTTTATGATGCTGCGGATAAAAATTATTTCGGGAAAAATGCCCTACGCTATTGCATAGACATGCGCCGTATGCTATAATCTTCCGTGCTTATACATGGGGTATTTTTCACGGGATTATGGCTGTTTTCGGTTGGCTTATAGTTGTAACATTCATTTCCGGCGTGCTCGGCACCGGACTCGGCGGGCTTCTCGGCTGCGTCACACGCCGCGACTCGTCGCGCGTCGTGAGCCTGTTCCTCAGCTTCGCGGCGGGCGTCATGCTGTCCGTCGTCTGCTTTGACTTGATAGAAGACGCGCTATTTTCCGACGGGAACGTCGGCGTGCGCTTCCTCGGCTTGACGATAGCGGGACTTGCCGTAGGATTTTTGACTGTGTTTGCGCTGAACAGGCTCATAGACGCAAAGACGAACCGCGAGGTCGAGCACATAGACAAAAATCACCCCGCCACAGCCGACGACCTCGGCGAGCTTATACACAGCGACCATTACAAACATCACAAAGAGACGGGAACGTGGCGTGAGATGCTCATCGCCGGCGTAATAATGGCGTGCGCGATAGCGCTCCACAATCTGCCGGAGGGCATGGTCATAGGCGTATCGTACACGGGAGCCGAGAATGTTTTTGACAGGGCGGGCCTCGTTATGGCGATCGTCATAGGGCTGCACAACATCCCTGAGGGGATGGCGGTCTCGGTGCCGCTTATCTCGGGCGGGATGAAGCGCGTTCGCGCCGTGCTCGTGACGGCGCTGAGCGGCGCGCCGACGATAATCGGCGCGATAATAGGATACGCGCTCGGAGGTCTCGGTCCCGCGGCGCTTTGCCTCGCGCTCTCGTTTGCGGCGGGCGCGATGATGTACGTCGTGTTCGGAGAACTCATCCCGGAGGCGTTTCTGATGTGGCGCTCAAAGGCGCCCGCGTTCGCGATACTCGTCGGGATCATAGTGGGACTTATCGTAATCTATATATAAAAACAAACAATGCCGGCATGGAGTGATCCGTGCCGGCATTATTTGTTTGATCGGTGAAAATAATTACGCCCCGAAAACGCGTTATTCCCCGTAGCTGCCGAGAAAAGCGGCGGCACGGTAAATGTAGATTAGCTTGAGGATCGACACGGCGAACATTATGGCAGCTCCGGCAACGGCAAAAAGAAGCGCGAGAGGTGCCGCCACGGATACTGTCGGTATACTTCCCACGACCAGCGCGACGGAAACGACGTCGAGTATCCACAGCCGACGCCATTTTTCTGACAGCTCATAGTCATAATCGTACATGAGCTTCGCATGCGCGCCGAATTCGTAATAATCCGAGACTAAACCGACCGCAGCGGCAATAATGTCGATACAGAGAAGGACGCTTTGCAAGACTCCCGCGTCGAACGCGTTCATAGCCGAAAGGACTATCCCGAAAACAGCGGAAAAGGATGAAAACAGCGCCGCCATGCGAAAGCGGCGGTTTACGCGCGACAATTTGATAAAAACAATTATTTGCGCCGTGAAAACGGCGGCGGTGCCAATGATCCTGACAACGGAAAATGCTTTGGAAGCGTTTCCCGCCAACAAAGCCAAAAGAACGCGCGGGATTATGAGACAAAGCAGAACGCGCAGCCATTTTGCGATATAGGCGGCGTCGTCCGCGAGCGCAATTTCCGCCTCCTCTGCCTCCGCCATCTGCCGTCTGTGCTCGAGCGGCGCCCTCCCGCGCCCGCGTCTTATTCTGCACGGAGCACAGAAGGAGCAGTCACTACAGCAATTGATGTCTTTGTCGCGGCAGCAGCGCGCAATTTCGCATATGCCCCCGACCTGCCCCGCTCCGTTTATGCAGCCGGGGCAGTCGAGCTCCACCCTGTACTCGCACTCGGAGCAATACTTGCCGCAGTATGTATCGGGAGGACTTTTCGGCTCTTCGCTGTCCGGCATAGGCGCGTCCGCTGTCTCCTCGCCGCCGATCAGCGCTGAGACGGAGAGACCGAGCTCGGAGGCGAGAGGCTCAAGCATCGAATAGTCCGGCATGCAAACTCCGCGCTCCAACTTTGAGACGGTTTTGTCAGAGACGCCGAGGTGGAGGGCGAGCTCCGCCTGCGTCATCTCTTTTTCCCTTCGCTTTTTGGATATGAGCTTTCCGATAAGAATTTGGTCCATTCTTTGCACCTCCGGGTGAGTATATCGCAGTGCCGCAAAAAACGACATTCGGTCACTTTTCTAAAGAAAAATATACCACATTTCGGCGGAGAAGTACACCACCCGTCAGGCGAGTTACCGAATAAATTATTTTTTCGTGCTTTTTTCGGCAAAAAAAGGGCTTTTACCCGCCCCGGTTGAGCCGAAAAAGCCCGTAGCAAGCGCTGCGAGCTGATATATCCATTTCCCCGAAAAGTTTTGAAGGGGTCCGGGGGGACTTTTTCAAAAGTTCCCCCGGAATAAAACTTACATTACCCTCATCACAGCATCGGCAAACTGAGCCGCCGTAGCGCCGTCGGGACGACCCGTCATGACGACGCGGCCATCGCCGGTCGAGCACTTGTCGAGCGCCGCCGAGAGGCGGGACGCCTCCGCGGTGAAGCCGATGTGGTTGAGCATGAGGACGCAGGCGCGCATGATGCTCGTCGGGTTCGCATATTCGCCGCAGCCGCGCTCTATCATGCGCGGGGCTGAGCCGTGTATCGCCTCAAACATCGCGTACCTGTCGCCGATGTTGGCGCTGCCCGCCGTGCCGACGCCGCCGCCTATCTGCGCTGCCTCGTCTGTGATGATGTCGCCGTAGAGGTTCGGGAGGACGAAGACTTGGAACGACGCGCGCCTCTGCTCGTTTATGAGGTTCGCGGTCATGATGTCTATGTACCAGTCCTCGGCGGTGATGCCGGGGTAGTCGGCGGCGACCTCGTGGCAGATGGCGGAGAACTTCGCGTCCGTTTTCTTCATTATATTTGCCTTTGTGACGATGGCGACGCTAGTTTTGCCCGTCTTTTTCGCGTGCTCGAACGCGGCGCGGGCGATGCGGCGCGTGCCCTCGTCCGTCGTGACCTTGAAGTCGAAGGCGAGCGTGCCCGGCACGTCAAAGCCGCGGCTGCCGAGGACGTATTCGCCCTCCGTGTTTTCGCGGAAGAACGTCCAGTCTATGCCCTCCTCGGGAACCGAAACGGGGCGGACGTTTGCGTAGAGGTCGAGCTCGCGGCGCATGGCGACGTTTGCGCTCTCCATGCCGGTGCCGTGCGGCGTTTCCGTCGGACCTTTTAGTATGACGTGGCACTTTTTTATTTCCGCGAGCGTGTCGTCGGGTATGGCTTTCCCGACGGCGAGCCTGTTTTCTATCGTAAGTCCCTCTATCGGGCGCAGCTCGACTTTGCCGGCGGCGATTTTGTCCGCCAAAAGCGTTTCGAGCACGCGCATCGACTCGCGCGTTATGATGGGGCCTATGCCGTCGCCGCCGCAGAAGCCGATGACGACGCGGTCGAGCGCGGCGAAGTCTACGACCTCGCGGTCCTTCATCTTTTCCGCTCTGTCGAGCTGTTCGGAGACGAGCGCGCGGAAGTGCTCGCACGCGGCGTCGAGAATTTTTGTCTTGTCCATATTTTTATTCCTTTCGTATCCTTATTTTATCCGTGTACCTTCGTGTATGCGAGCAGCCCGCCGCAGAGGAGCATCTCGCGCTGGCGCTCGGTCAGAGAGGCTTTAAGCTCGTATGTGTCGCCCGTAGTCTTATTTTTTACTGTGACAACGCCTGTCTTCATGCCGTTTTCGAGGTCCGAAAGCTCGAGCGCGTCGCCCTCCGAGATGCGGTCATAATCTGCGGGGTCGGAGAACGTGAGCGGGAGAATGCCGGCGTTTATGAGGTTCGCGACGTGGATGCGGGCGAAGCTCTTTGCGATGACGGCGCGGACGCCGAGATAGAGCGGGACGAGCGCCGCGTGTTCTCGGGACGAGCCCTGCCCGTAATTTTCTCCGCCGACAACGATGCTCTCTCCGAGAGATTTTGCCCGTTCGGAGAACGACTTGTCGCAGACGGCGAAGCAGAACTGCGAGAGGTAGGGGATATTGGAGCGGTAGGGGAGTATCTTCGAGCCGGCGGGCATGATGTGGTCGGTGGTGATGTTATCGCCCACCTTGAGGGAGACCGCCGCCGAGATAACATCTCCGACGGGGCGCGGAGACGGGAAAGGCTTGATGTTCGGTCCGCGCAGCACCTCGACCGCGTCCGCCTCTTCGGGAGAGGCGGGGGGAATGACGGCGCTGTCGTCTACGGCGAACGACGCCGGCATCTTTATCTCCGGCATTTCGCCGAGGGTGCGCGGGTCTGTGATGACGCCTGTGATCGCGGAGGCGACGGCAGTCTCGGGCGAGACGAGATAGACGCCCGCGTCAGAGGTGCCGGAGCGCCCTTCAAAATTGCGGTTGAACGTGCGGAGGCTGACGCCGCCGGAGTTAGGAGAGAAGCCCATGCCGATGCAGGGACCGCAGGCGCACTCAAGCAGGCGCGCGCCGGACGCGAGTATGTCGACGAGCGCGCCCGAGGCGGAAAGCATCGTTAACACCTGGCGGCTGCCGGGCGAGACCGACATCGAGACGGACGGCGCGACGACGTGCCCTTTGAGAAGGGCCGAAACCTTGAGCATATCGTAAAGGGAAGAATTCGTGCATGAGCCGACGCAGACCTGATCGACGGGCTTTCCCGCGACGCTTGCGACGGTCACGACGTTGTCGGGACTGTGCGGGCAGGCGATAAGCGGCTCGAGCGTGTCAAGGTCGATATGTATCACGCGGTCATAAACGGCGTCAGGGTCGGCGTTGAGCGGGACGTAAACGTCCTCTCTCCCCTGTGCTGAGAGGAATTTTCTCGTCATTTCGTCGGAGGGGAAGATGGAGGTCGTCGCACCGAGCTCGGTGCCCATATTCGTTATCGTCGCGCGCTCGGGAACGGTGAGAGACGAGACGCCCTCGCCGCCCCATTCGATGACGGCGCCGACGCCGCCCTTGACGGAGAGGATGCGGAGTATCTCGAGGCTGATGTCCTTCGGCGTGACGAACGGGCGCAGACGCCCCGTCAGCTCAACCTTATAAATTTTCGGCATCGCTATGTGGTAAGCGCCGCCTCCCATCGCGACGGCGACGTCCATGCCGCCCGCGCCGAACGAGAGCATGCCGAGCCCGCCGCACGTCGGCGTGTGGCTGTCGGAGCCGATGAGAGTCGCCCCCGGTCTGCCGAACCGCTCGAGATGCACCTGATGGCAGATGCCGTTGCCGGGACGCGAGAAATATACTCCGTACTTCTTCGCGACGCTGCCTATGTAGCGGTGGTCGTCGGCGTTTTCAAAGCCGGTGCCGAGCGTGTTGTGATCGATGTAGGCGACGGAGCGCTCCGTTCGCACGCGCGGGATGCCCATCGTCTCAAATTCGAGATACGCCATCGTTCCCGTTGCGTCCTGCGTCAGCGTCTGGTCAATTTTTATCGCTATGTCACCTCCCGGGTGCGACATATCGCCCTCGAGCAGGTGTGAGGCTATTATCTTTTGAGCAATCGAAAGTCCCATGTTTTCTTCCTCCGTTATAATTTTTATAATTCGGCGCGCCGTATTATTTCGCGCCGTCATTTTTCCTCAGGTTGTTGATTATGCTCGCCTTTGCGTTTCCGACGTGGCGCTTGACGAGCTCCTCAGCGAGCTCCCCGTCGCGCGCGGCGGCAGCCTCGTAAATCGCGCGGTGCTCGCGTGTCGCCGCCTCGGCGCGCTTTGGGTCCTCGTAGGATGCGCGGCGGTAGCGGCGGACCTTTTTGTGCAGCGTCGTCAGGATGCCCTCGAGCACGCGGCTGCCGCAGTTTTCATATATCGTCTCGTGAAAGCTCGAGTCGAGAAAGCTCGAGCTGAGCTTTCCGGAGCTTGCGGCGGCGCCGCGCCCGGAATAAAATTCCTGAAGCTCGACGTTCTCGCGAAGCGACGCGAGCGCCTCGGCGTCCGCCTTTTCCGCGAACAGGCGCGCCGCGTATCCCTCGACGCGGGCGCGTATCTCGTATATCACGGTGATGTCCTCCTCCGTGACGCCGAGCACGAGCGCGCCGCGTGGCGTCTCCTCGATTAGACCGTCCTGTGCGAGCCTCCCAATCGCCTCTCTTATCGGCGTCCGGCTGACGCCGAGCTTTTGTGAGAGGGCGTTTTCGGTCAAAAGCTCGCCCTCGTGATATTTTCCGTCGAGAAGCGCGTCCTCGAGCTCGTCGAACACCCTGTCCGCAAGCGATATCTTTGCGTTGTTCATGCTGCCGCCGTCCTCACTTCGAGAGTGCGCCGTCCGACGCGTCGTATGCGAGCGCCTCGAGCTCATCGTCGGAAAATTCCGTCTGCCTGCCCTCGGCGTATTCGGCGTCTATGCGCTCCTTCATCATCGCGACAACGGGGGAGCGCTTGTCGATGGCGGTCTCCCCGACGAGGCGGAAGTGAGCGTTGAGCCAAAAGGCGATGCCGGCAAGTCCCGACGATTTGCCGACCGAGACGAGCGCAGGTCTGCCGAGAATCTTTTCGGTGTTGAAGATGTTGTATATCTCCTCGTCCTTCAAAAGACCGTCGGCGTGGATGCCGGCGCGCGTCATGTTGAAGCGACCGCCGACGTAGGGCGTCATGGGCGGTATCTTGTAGCCTATCTTTTCGGCAAAGAAATCGGAAATTTCGGTGATGACCGTCGTGTCCATGCCGTCGAGCGTGCCCTTGAGCGAGGCGTACTCGAAAACCATTGCCTCAAGCGGAATGTTCCCCGTGCGCTCGCCGATGCCGAGAAGCGAGCAGTTGACGGCGCCCGCGCCGTAGAGCCACGCCGCCGTCGCGTTCGGGACGGCCTTGTAAAAGTCGTTGTGCCCGTGCCACTCTATCATCTCGCTCGGCACGTCCGCGTAGTGATGCAGACCGTATATGATGCCGGGGACGCTGCGCGGGAGCGCGACCTCCGAGTACGGCACACCGTACCCCATCGTGTCGCAGGCGCGTATCTTGACGGGGATGCCCGCGTCCTCGGACATTTTCTGAAGCTCGTTGACGAACGGGACGACAAAGCCGTAGAAGTCCGCGCGCGTTATGTCCTCGAAGTGGCAGCGCGGCAGCACGCCCGCCTCGAACGCGTCGGCGACGGTCTTGAGATAATGCTCGAGCGCCTGACGGCGCGTCATCTTCAGCTTCTTGAAAATGTGGTAGTCGGAGCAGGAGACGAGGATGCCGGTCTCCTTGACGCCGAGGTCGCGGACTAAGCGGAAGTCCTCGCGGCTCGCGCGTATCCACGTCGTTATCTCGGGATAGCGGAGCCCGAGGTCAAGGCATTTTTCGATCGCCTCGCGGTCCTTTTTGCTGTATATGAAAAATTCCGTCTGACGGATGATGCCCTTGTCGCCGGAGAGCCTTGCCAAAAGCTTATAAAGCTCCACGATCTGCTCGGGGGTGTACGGCTCGACGGACTGCTGCCCGTCGCGGAACGAGGTGTCCGTGATAAATATCTCCTCCGGCATGTCCATAGGGACGCGGCGGTGGTTGAAGGGTATCTTCGGCACCTCGTCATAGGAATAGATGTCGCGGTAAAGGTTCGGCTCGGCAACGTCCTGGAGAGAGAATTTGTAGGACTTCTGCTCGAGCAGATTTGTCTTTTTCGATATTTCAAGCATTTATGTATGCCTCCGTTCGGAGAGAATTGTATACATGTATGCTATTATATGCGCGAAGCGGGACTTTGTCAATAGGCAAAAGGCACAATTTGAAGCCTCACGCCCTCGTTTTATTCAAAAATCGGATAAAATCTCGGCAAAGCACGAGAATTTTGCATATTGCAGCGGTGATTTACCCATATTGCGCGGCACTGCGGAAAACCGCGCGAAAAAAACGATTAACCCTTTTATTTCGCGCGCGGATATGGTACAATTCTTTTGCGTACATCATGCTCATACATTATAAATAATGAAGGAGATAAGCTCATGAAACGCGACAGAGGGACTGAAACATTCGAGAGGCAGGCAAGGGAGCTTGTCGGAAAAATGACGCTCGCCGAGCGCTGCTCGCAGCTGAAATACGACGCGCCCGCGATAGAGAGGCTCGGCGTGCCCGCCTACAACTGGTGGTGCGAGGCGCTGCACGGCGTCGCGCGCTCGGGCGTCGCGACGGTGTTCCCGCAGGCGATAGCCTCGGCGGCGTCGTTTGACGACGCGCTGCTCTGTAAGATCGGAGGCGCGATATCGGACGAGGCGCGCGCGAAGTACAACGAATACAGGCGCTTCGGCGGCACCGAGATATATCAGGGGCTGACGTTTTGGTCGCCGAACATCAATATCTTCCGAGACCCGCGCTGGGGGCGCGGTCACGAGACTTACGGCGAGGACCCGTACCTGACGGGCAGGATGGGAGCGGCGTTCGTGCGCGGCGTACAGGCGGACGGGAAAAGTAAATACCGCAAGGCGGACGCGACGCTCAAGCATTACGCCGTCCACAGCGGTCCCGAATCCCTCCGCCACGGCTTTGACGCGAAGGCGAGCGCGCGCGACATGTACGAGACGTACCTTGAGGCGTTCCGCTACTGCATCGCGCATTCGCATCCCGCCGCCGTCATGGGCGCGTACAACCGCACGAACGGCGAGCCGTGCTGCGCGTCGCCGACGCTTGTCGGCATGCTCTACGGCGAGCTCGGATTTGACGGATACTACCTCTCCGACTGCGGCGCGATAAACGATATAAACGAGCATCATCATGTCACCGACTCGCCGGCGGAGAGCGCGGCGCTCGCGCTGAAAAACGGCTGCGTCTTAAACTGCGGCTCGGCGTATGCACATATGCTCGCGGCGCACGAGATGGGGCTCGTCGACGAGGAAACGATAACGGAGGCAGCCGTCAGGCTCTTCACGGAGAGATTCCGCCTCGGCATGTTCGCCGGCGACTGCGAGTATGATAATATAGGATACGACGCCATCGACAGCAAAAAGCACGCGGCGCTCAACCTTAAGATGGCGCGAGAGAGCATAGTGATGCTCAAAAACGACGGCATACTGCCGCTTCGCAACTCGCGCGAGCTGAAGCTCGCGGTCATAGGTCCCGCCGCCGACGATAAGGACACGCTGCTCGGAAATTACAACGGCACGCCGTCTTCATATACGACGATATACGAGGGCATACGCCGCGCGTGCCTCGGGAAAGTGTACTACGCGAAGGGTTCGGGATACTTCCGCGGGGACGCCGACAACTGGGACGAGCATTTTTTGCGTGAGGCGATGCTCGCCGCCGACAGGGCGGACGTTGTTATAATGTGCCTCGGTCTATCCCCCGCATACGAGGGCGAGGAGGGCGGCTTCGGTCACGGAGGCGACAAGGCGGACATCGAGCTGCCGCAGGCGCAGAAAAAGCTCTTCGACGCCGTCGCCTCGCGCGGCAAACCTATCATATATATAAATGTAAGCGGCAGCGCGCTCGCGATATGCCGTCAGGACGAGATCTCCTCCGCCGTGCTCCAGTTCTTTTACGGCGGCTCGCGCGGCGGCGAGGCTATGGCGGACATCATCTTCGGCAAAGTTTCCCCGTCGGGGAGGCTGCCCGTCACGTTCTACCGCTCGACGGAGGACCTGCCGCCGTTTGAGGACTATTCGATGGAGGGCAGAACGTACAGGTATTACAGGGGCGAGCCGCTCTACCCGTTCGGATACGGGCTGTCGTACACGAAGTTTCTGTATTCGGATCTCAGCGTGAAAAAGAAGCGGCACGGCGCCGACTTTACCGTCAAGGTGAAAAATACCGGGGCGACCGCGGGCGCCGAGGTCGTGATGCTCTATATAAAAGGAAGGGAAGGCGTTGAGGGCGAGCCTCTTTCGACGCTTGCGGCGTTCCGCCGCGTTGAGCTGCGCCCCGGAGAGGAAAAAACGGTCGCGCTCAATACCGATATGTTCGCGTTTTACCGCTCAGACCCGTCGGACGGGGGCAAAAAGCATTTTTATCCGGGCGAATATTCCGTCGTTTGCGGGCAGACTTCGGCGAAAGTCACGCTTGAATAAGACCGCGCGCCCTTTTTCTGCATAAAGAAAAGCCAAATCTTTCAAAAAAGTCGGAAAAGGGGTGCGAAATCGACTGCCGCGCGCATAATTCATACGAAGCTTCCGCGAAGAAAAGCTCCCCGCAAACAAAACAACATATCGGCGGGGACGAACGCCGGACGCGCCGACGACGTTTCATTTGCAACGAATTATAAAAAAATACACAATGAAAGAGAGCGGCGGAGCGCTTTCGTTTGTGAAAATAGTAGTTTTTCGATGAAAAAAGCGTAAAACCTTGACGGATGAAATTTTGCGTGATATAATATGCAAAAGTCAGAAGCCGTTTTCTGACCAAAAAAAGCGCAAAGCGCTGACTTATGCCGCATGAAACACATACGACATAAAATTTATAAGGAGGAACCTTATGAAAAGAACACTCGCATTCCTTCTCGCATTCGTGATGGTTGCCATGGCTCTTGTCGGATGCAATCCGAAGAAGGGCAACGGAGACGACACGGGTGACGTCGGAGGGAAAAACCCGAACGGTTCGGTCGAGATAACGGAATTCGACCCGAACGCAAAGTACACATATAAGGCAGCTGTCTCGACTGTACCTACGGGCTGGAACCCGCATACATATCAGACTGCCGATGACGCTGTGTACTTCGATTACACGACGGACAGCCTCTACACGCTGTTCTTCAACGATGAGATCCACCCGCAGGAAGGCCGCGAGGCTTTTGAGGGCTACGTTATCGTTCCCTCGATGGCGGCCGACTTCCCGGTCGACGTGACCGAAGCGGTCAAGGCTTCTCACCCGCAGTTCAACATCCCCGAGTCCGCGACATCCGGCTACGCTTGGGAAGTCACGCTTCGCGACGGCCTCAAGTGGCAGGACGGCACGCCGATAACGGCTCAGGATTTTGTTGACTCTCTCGAGCGCGTTCTTCGCCCCGAGCTCATCAACTTCCGTGCTACCGACTATGACCACGGCACCTACGCCGTTGTCAACGCCGAGGCATACTCGCACAGCGGCAGATATGTGCTGGGTGAGTTCGTTTCCGCAGCTTTAGGCGATGATGAGTATGTTGACCCCGCTGACTTCACTGTGTCTGAAAACGGCACATATCAGGTTGACGGACAGGATGTCGTTATTGACCTCACAAGCGGCGGTAACTGGGGCGATTCTCTTCTTGACTACTACAACACAAAGGATGCTGAGAAAGAAGAGGACAGGATGCCCGAGGCTATCATCAACGCCATCGGCGCCCTGATAGAGAAGGCAGATGCCAACAACTGGGTTTACATCAATGCCGAGACGATCAAGATGGTGCAGGATGTAATAGCTATGCTGCACGGCGCTCCCAATGTTGAAGCGTATGCTGCCGCTCCCGGAGTCGGCGACTATGCTTATCAGGAATTCGAAGAGATGGCGTTCCTCGGCAAGACGTGGGACACTGCCTCTTTTGATGACGTCGGTCTCTTCGCTGACGGCAACAAGCTGACGTTCGTCTTCGCTAACGCACTTGACGGCTTCTACCTCATGACCTACGGCATGTCGACCTCTTACCTCGTTAAGACCGATGTCTACGATAAGAGCCTTAAGCCCACCGAGAGCGCTTCCGGTACGGCTTGGTCCTCTACCTACGGCACCGACCTTGACACTTCCGTTTCCTACGGTCCGTACGTTCTGACCGAGTACCAGAACGGCAAGAGCATGCACTTCTCGAAGAACGAGAACTGGTGGGGCTGGACGAGCGACGTCTACACCTATGTCGACCCCGACAACGGCAAGTGCTACCGCATGTACCAGACGACGGACGTTGACCTCCAGTACGTTAAGGAAGCTGCTACGCAGAAGCAGATGTTCCTCAATGGTCAGCTTATGACCTACGGTCTGCAGTCTAACGACTACGACGACTACAGAAATTCCGATTACTATTACGCAACTCCCGCTGAGACGATATACTTCCTGCTCTTCAACGGATATGAATCCGTCATCAACGATCGCGAGGCTGCGGCTGACTTCGACAAGAACGCAAGAGACCTTCAGACACAGATGCTCGAGAGCTTCCGCCGCGGCTGCGCTGTCTCCATCGACCGCGAAGACATGGCAAAGACGGTTTCTCCCGCAAGACAGGGCGGTTATGCGTTCATAGGCAACACATACATTTATGACCCCGAAACGTGCGCTTACTACCGCGACACCGATCAGGCTAAGCAGGCGCTCGTAAACTTCTACTCCATCAACCTCGCTGATTACGACAACGACCTTGACAAGGCTGTTGACGCCATCACGGGTTATGACCCCGAGACCGCTAAGGCGAAGTTCGCCGAGGCTTATCAGGAAGCTCTTGCGAAGGGCTACATCACCGACGCCGACAACGACGGCAAGTCCGACCAGACCGTAACGATGTACTACGCCGGCAGCGGCGAGATAAACGAATTCTTCTCGAAGACGATCGATTACTTGAACACCTCTCTCAACAATGGCGCGAAGGGCACCGGCCTTGAGGGCAAGATCGAGATCGTCTACGAGAACGCAGGTGAAAACGAATGGAACAACAAGCTCAGAAGCGGCCTTCTTGACACGCAGCTCGCAGGCTGGTCCGGAGCAGTCCTCGATCCGTTCAGCATGGCTGACACTTGGACCGACTCCTCCGCCGCTTACTGGGGCGCGTGGTACGACGCTACCAAGCATGACATGGAGCTCACCATCGACGGCGAGAAGATAACGATGAGCCTTCGCGACTGGGCTCTCTGCCTCAACGGCACGATGACGAAGGTCGGCGACAAGGAATACAACTTCGGTTACGGTCAGACAACTGTTGAAAACCGTCTCACGATCCTTGCCGCTATCGAAGAGCAGATGCTGACGGCTTACAACTGCGTTCCGATACTCCAGAACGGCAGCGGCGCGCTCCTCAGCAAGCAGGTCTACTACATCGTCGAGGACTACAACCCGATGATGGGCCGCGGCGGTATACAGTACATGAAGTACAACTTCAGCGATACCGAGTGGGAAACTTACGTCCAGGAACAGGGCGGCACGCTTGCGTATTAATCTCTTGCGGTTTTAACTCCTAAAGATTTAATACCGAAATAGACCCATAAAAAAACGACGGCGGGGGCGCGGTTTCGCTCCCCCGCCGCTTCGTATTTAATTTCATGGGCTCTCATCTGCTCCGCAGCGTTTTGCGGGGCGGATGAGAACCGAATGAAAAAAGGAGGAAACGGTTAATGTTCAAATATGTTCTTCAGAGAATACTGTACATGTTCCTTGTCTTTATGATTATTACGTTCATGTGCTTTGTTCTCATTCGCATGCTTCCCCTGCCTGTGCTCCCGCCCGAGGACAAGCACACTTATCAGATACTGAGGCGCAGAGAGGCGCTCGGCTATAACGAGCCGTATCTCGTGCAGTTTTGGCTCTTTTTGAAGAATATCGTCACCAAATGGGACTGGGGCCTCTCCGAAAAGCTCTATTTCGGGCAGGACGTGTGGAAGATATTCGTCGGCAAGCTGCCGGCGACGATGATAGTCAACCTCTACTCCATCATTTGGACGATACCTGTCGGCGTCGGGCTCGGCGTTTGGGCTGCTCTCAAGAAGAACACATGGATAGACTATTTCCTCTCGACCGCGACGATGGTCGTCATTTCCGTTCCCTCGTTCGTATACGCATTCCTTGTGCAGTACATACTCTGCTTCCGGCTGCACTGGTTCCCCTTCCTCATGAAAGGTGGAACGGACTATTTCAGCTGGGATATGTTCGTCAGCATCGTGCCTCCCGTGCTGTCGCTGTCGTTCGGCGTTATCGCCGGCTTCTGCCGCACGACGCGCGCGGAGCTGACGGAGGTTCTGACGAGCGAGTTTATGCTCCTTGCGAGAACTAAAGGACTGACGAGGGCGCAGGCGACCGTGCGTCACGCGCTTCGCAACTGCTTCGTCGTCATCGTTCCCGGCATCTTCGGCGAGTTCATAGGTATCCTCGGCGGCTCACTCATCATAGAGGGCATATTTGCGATACCGGGTGTCGGCAGGCTCACGCTTGACGCCATAAACAGCCTTGACTACAACATCTTCATGCTTTCGACATGCTTCTATACTGCCATAGGGCTCGCGGCAAGCCTCGTGGTCGACATAAGCTACGGCTTTATAGATCCGCGTATCCGCATGGGCTCAAAGAAATAAGGGGGTGAACGACATGACAGAAAACATGGACAACAATGATGTTTTAAATGAAAAGATACCTGCCGAAAAGTTTGCCTTCGTACAGGAAAACGAAAACCTCCACGACAGAGAGCTTCAGACAAAGGCAAGGGGATTTTTTGCGGACGCGATGATACGCTTCCGCAAGAACAAGTCCTCCGTCGCGGCGTCCTACATCCTTCTTTTCCTCATCCTGTTCGCGATATTCGCACCCATTATCTCCCGCTACGATATAAATGACAAGGATCCGATGTACGTCAACTATCCTCCGTATGTTCCCGCGCTCGCAAAGTACGGCTTTCTTGACGGCGGAAGAAATATCGACAGCCAAAACGAAAGGTCGATGGATATTTGGCGCGGCATAGCCGAAGAGACGGGTCTCGACCCTGTCAACCGTATTATAGGTCAGACTGAGACAAAGGAAAAGTACCGCGGCGAGTGGAGAACGCGTACAACGTACAGCATAGAGATAAACTCTTACTATGCTTACGGTATCATGTTCCGCAACTTCAATTATGACGACTATGCGGATCTCCAAAAATGGCAGAACGAGACCGGAATACAGGTCATATATCCCTATACCGATCCCGAATTGACGAACAATTCGACAAACGCGAATATTTGGTATCAGGTCGACAGCTCCGGCAACGCGGTCAAAGACAAGGACGGCAACTTCAAGCCCGCGTATTCCACCGACACTGCAACTCAGGGCGCGCCGTACAATTCCATACGCATCAAGGGCGACGACGGAAGCTGGGTATATTCCACCGCGAAGTCAGGCTCCGTGCAGTGCCGCATCTGCTACTACAACTACTATATTTATCAAAACGGTCATGAGCCCTCATACCTCCTCGGTACGAACGTCATGGGCAACGACCTCTTCTGCGCTATCGGTCTCGGCGCGCGTTTCTCGCTCGTCTTCGCCGTGCTCGTCAGCGCCATCAACCTTTCGATAGGCGCCGTGTACGGCGCTGTCCAGGGCTACTACGGCGGCGCCATAGACATGACGCTTGACAGAATTTCCGATATTCTTTCCGGCGTTCCGTTCGTCGTCGTCACGACGCTGTTCCAGCTCCATCTGGCACAGAAGGTCGGACCTGTCGTATCATTCCTGTTTGCATTCGTGCTTACAGGCTGGATAGGCATGGCGGCTCTGACGAGAAAGCAGTTCTACCGCTTCAAGAGCCAGGAATTCGTTATGGCTGCGAGAACGCTTGGCGCCTCCGACTGGAGACTGATGTTCAAGCACATCTTCCCGAACGCGATAGGAACTATAATCACGAGCTGCGCGCTCGTCATCCCCGGCGTCATCGGCTCGGAAACGTCGATGACATATCTCGGCATCATAGACCTGTCCTCCTTCGCCGGAACGACGATAGGAAAGCTGCTCTCGCAGGGGCAGGCGGCGGCGACAACGTCGCCTCACGCGATGCTGTGGCCTAGCGTGTTCATCGGGCTCCTCATGATCTGCTTCAACCTGTTCGGCAACGGACTGCGCGACGCCTTCAACCCGACGACGAGAGGAGTTGACGACTGATGGAAAACAAATTACAGGTCAGAAATTTACGCATATCGTTCCGCACGTCGAACGGTAAGGTACAGGCGGTGCGCGGCATCGACCTCGACCTCTACCGCGGCGAAACGCTCGCGATTGTCGGCGAGTCCGGCTCGGGAAAGTCCGTCACCTCAAAGGCCATCCTCGGCATACTCGCCGGAAACTCGATAGTAGAGTCCGGAGAGATAATATACGACGGACGCGACCTTCTGAAGATCTCGGAGGACGACTTCCACAAGATCCGAGGCGACAAGATCGCGATGATATTCCAGGACCCGATGTCGAGCCTTAACCCCATAGTGAGGATAGGACGCCAGCTCACGGAGGCCATGATCCTCAAGGGCAAGGCGAGACAGAAGGAGTCGAGAACGCTCTTCAACACATACCTCAAAAACCTGAACGCGGCAATGATCGCGTCCGGCGTCAACGCCGACGAGGCGACAAAATGCTGCCGCAATTTTGACAAATTCGAGTTCAAGCATATCGAGCTCGAATCCGCCTACAACACGGCGCATGAAGCCGCTGTCGAGGCAATAGAGGACATAGACGAGCTCGCGTTCGAGCTTGAGCATAAGTCCGACAAGGACGCCTCCTACCACATCAAGGAGATCGTCAAGGAGACGAAGGCGTCCGTAAACAAATACGTCCTCGAAGAAGACGCGGAGGAAACCGCAAAGGCGCGCGAGCTTGCCGGAATGCTGAAAAGGCAGTATTCGTCGTGCAAGCGCTCCCGCGACTTCTCAAAGGTGATAGACACGCTCCGCGAGCTCGGCGGCATACTCAAAAAGGCAGTGGAGAAGCCCGTGCCGAACTTCTTCCGCATGGGATATTATCTGACGTTCTCCGATAAGCCCCTGCCCGATATGCCTACAGAGAAGCTCAACGACTATCTGAAGGAATATCTTGACCGCGAGTTTATGACGACGTTTATCGCTCATACAAAGCGCGCCCTCATATATTCCGCGGAGGAATCATACAAAAACATGGACGACGCCGTCGAGGCGATGAAGTCCGAGCGAGGCGTGTTTGAGCGTGAGACCCTTGACAAGAAGGAATGCTACGCCGCATGCAAGGCCCTTGCGGAAAAGGTCGGTGCGACGATAGATAAGCTCGCGATAACAAAGGATTCGCTGACGTTCACGTTCGCGCCGAGCCTCAAGTCCGAGCTTGACAGCTACTTCGCCGCTATCGGAAACAACAAGAAGGCGGAGGCCGCGCACGCGCGCGATGTCAAACGGTACGAGCGCCTCGTACAGAAGGGCAAGAAGACGGGCTGGGAGGTCGCGGACGCGGCGATAACGGATCTTGAGCTTATAAAGAAAAATATCGCTCACCTCATCGACAGGCTCTGCGAGCACTATCTCGAGGCCGCGTCGGGAAGAAAGTCGAGGAACTTCGATACGGAGACGATCGCAGTTATCGATTACCTCAAGGAGAGCGCGTCGGGCGTTGTTGCAAAGGTGACGCGCAGAATTGCGAAGGACCGTGCGATAAAGCTGATGGAGGAGGTCGGTATTTCCGAGCCTCACAAGAGATACAATCAGTATCCGTTTGAATTCTCGGGCGGTATGCGTCAGAGAATAGTCATAGCGATAGCGCTCGCGGCGAACCCCGACATTCTCATATGCGACGAGCCTACGACGGCGCTTGACGTTACGATACAGTCGCAGATACTCGAGCTCATAAACAAGCTCAAGGAGGAGCGTCATCTCTCCGTTATCTTCATCACTCACGACCTCGGCGTCGTCGCCAACATGGCGGACCACGTCGCCGTCATGTACGCGGGCAAGATAGTGGAGTACGGCACGTCGGAGGACATCTTCTACCGTGCGGCACATCCGTACACATGGGCGCTGCTATCGTCCATGCCCGATCTCGATACGAACGAGAAGCTCGAGAGCATACCCGGCACGCCTCCGAACATGATCTACCCGCCTAAGGGAGACGCGTTTGCGCCGAGAAACAAGTACGCAATGGCCATTGACTTCGAGCGCCAGCCTCCGATGTTCAGGATAAGCGACACGCATTGTGCCGCAACATGGCTGCTGCATCCGGACGCTCCAAAGGTCGACCCGCCGAAGATACTTGTCGACAGGATAGCGAGAATGACAAAGGTCAACAGAGCAGGAGGGCAGAACGATGGCAAATAACGAAGTCAAAGACGAAAGAGAAGTTCTGCTCAAGGTCGAGCATCTCTGCCAGTATTTCAAGATCGGTCCCGGAACGTACACAAAGGCCGTCGACGACGTCAGCTTCGACATAAAGAAGGGCGAGGTCTTCGGTCTCGTCGGCGAGTCGGGCTGCGGCAAGACGACCACGGGCCGCTCCATAATCAAGCTCTACAATATCACGTCAGGCAACATCTTTTTCAAGGGCATCAGAATTTCCGCCGGCAAGAAGATGTACCGCGACGCGATCGCGAAGGCAAAGGAAGACCTCAAGGCGTCGGTAATAGACAAGGCGGAATGCGACCGCATAATCGCCGAGAACAAGGCCGCGATGAAGGCGGCGGACAACGATCAGAAGAACTGCGACCGCGCATACTCCCGCAAGCTCGTCGAAGAGGCGAAGGCGGAATATCTGCCGAAGATAGAGGCGGCGACGGGAGAAGAAAAGGCGAAGCTGACGGCGGAGTACAAAAACGCGCTCCGTAAGGCAAAGCGCACGAAGCTCGTCACGCAGATACAGATGATATTCCAGGACCCGATAGCGTCTCTTGACCCGAGAATGACCGTCCGCGAGATAATTTCGGAGGGACTTATCATTCAGGGCGAGCGCGACAGGCACGTCATCGACGAAAAGGTCTACGAAATGCTCGAGCTCGTCGGTCTCGTCCGCGAGCACGCGAGCCGCTATCCGCACGAGTTCTCGGGCGGTCAGCGTCAGCGTATCGGCGTCGCGCGTTCGATCATAATGAACCCCGAGCTCATCATCGCAGACGAGCCGGTGTCCGCTCTTGACGTTTCGGTACAGGCGCAGGTCATCAACCTTTTGAATGAGCTGCGCGACCGCTTCGGTCTGACGCTGCTCTTCATCGCGCACGACCTTTCTGTCGTCAAGTACTTCTCCGACCGAATCGGCGTTATGTATTACGGCAAGATGGTGGAGCTTGCGGATTCCGATGAGCTGTTCCTCAATCCGATGCACCCGTATACGAAGTCGCTCCTGTCCGCGATACCGCTTCCCGATCCGAATTACGAAAAGGCGCGCCGCAGGATAACGTATAATCCTTTGGCGGAGCATGATTATTCCGTCGACAAGCCCTCGTTCCGCGAGCTGAAGCCCGGTCACTTCGTAATGTGCAACGAGGCGGAGTACGAGCGGTACATGAAAGAGCTCAAATAATGGACGAACGGAAAAAGAGCGTCGTCAAGTCTCTTATTGTCGGCGCCGTGATCGCAGTCGCGGTCGGTGTCCTCGGATTTTCGAGAGAGTACGGAATTTTCCGCTGCATCTCGGACGGGGCGTTCGTCGCCGCCACAGCGCTGCTCGGCGTGGGCGGCATCAAATGGGTCGTCGGACGCGGCGCGTTCGACGTCTCGGGATATGGCATGAGCTCGTTTTTACGCACGCATCTGCCGTCCGTTTTCGGAGGACGCGAGACGCGAGACGAGTATCTCGAGCGCAAGGCGAAAGAGCGTAAGCCCGCTTCCCCGCAGCTTATCGCGGGCGCCGTGTTCCTCGTCATATCTGTTGTCTTTATGATAATATACTATATCTGAAGCGAAAGTGACTGCCGCGCAATGGCGCGGCGGTCACTTTTTTGAGCATAAAACAGTCATTTGTCTAACAAAACACAAAAATTTAAGTCAAATGACTAAAATCGAATAATGGAGAAGGAGGGGAATATTTTTCGCAAAATATTTTTGTGTGATTGAAAAGGCGGGCAGGATATGATAAAATGAAAGAGGATAAATCCTCAAAAGGGGGAGACAAAAATGAAATACAATTCACCTCTCGTACCGCAGCGTGCCGATCCGCACGTCTACCGTCACACCGACGGGTACTACTACTTTACCGGAAGCGTGCCGTCATATGACAGAATCGAGCTGCGCCGCTCGAAAACGATAAACGGCCTTTCGACGGCGGAACCGCACGACATATGGCATAAGCACGAGCACGGACCGATGGGGGACCATATCTGGGCGCCCGAGCTCCACTACCTCGACGGGAAGTTCTACATATACTTCGGCGCGGGCGAGGCGGAGAACAAGTGGGCGCTGCGCCCCTACGTCCTCGAATGCGAGGGGCAGGACCCGATAAACGACGGCTGGCGCGAGTGCGGAATGATGCAGCGCGCGAAGAACGACGAGTCGTCCTTCACAGGCTTTTCTCTCGACGGGACGGTGTTTGAGGCTGCCGGCGAGCGTTACTACGTTTGGGCGGAGAAGGTCGGCTTCGGCAACGGGCTTCTGACCTCCAACCTCTATATCGCAAAGATGGCGACGCCGTGGAGCCTGTCAACACCCGCAATGGAGCTGACGACGCCCGACTATGACTGGGAGCGCATCGGCTTTTGGGTCGACGAGGGACCCGCGGCTCTTATAAAGGACGGGAAAATCTATATCACGTTCTCATCCTCCGCGACCGGAGCATGCTACTGCATGGGAATGATGGAGGCGGATGAGGGCGCCGACCTTCTTGACCGCAATTCGTGGAAAAAGTCGAGGCATCCTGTGCTTGAGACGAACGCAAAGCTCGGCGTTTTCGGTCCCGGACACAACAGCTTTACTGTTGCCGAGGACGGGGAGACCGTGCTCTCCATTTACCACGCGCGCCCCTATGAAAAGATAGAGGGCGACCCGCTCTATGACCCAAACCGTCATGCACACGTCATGGAGGTCTTCTTTGACGAAAACGGGCGGCCCGTTTTCGACCTTGAACGTCAGGAAAGGTGAGCGCCGCAGACACGGGGCTCCGCCTCAGATACCACGAGCTGAAGCGGGCCCTTTTTGACAAATATTATTCTGACCTGAATGAACGGCAGAGAGAAGCGGTCACGACTGTGAACGGACCGCTTCTCGTTCTCGCGGGGGCGGGAAGCGGAAAGACGACGGTGCTCGTCCGCCGCATCGTGCATATAATCAAGTACGGGGACGCGTACAACTCCGATTTTGTGCCGCCGGGAGTTGACGAGGCGGCGCTTCTGAGATACAGATACGCGCTCGAGACGATGACGCCGCAGGAGATAGGGGAGCTCGTCCTCCCCGATTTCCGCGTAGACGCGTGCAGACCGTATCAGATGCTCGCGATAACGTTCACGAACAAGGCGGCGGGCGAGATAAAGTCGCGCCTCGCGGCGGCGCTCGAGGGCACGGACATCGAGGGCGGCGCGTCGGAAATATGGGCGGGGACGTTCCATTCGATATGCATGCGTATCCTGCGCCGCTGGGGAGACCTTGTCGGATATGAAAGGGGCTTCACGGTATACGATACCGACGATACGAAGCGCCTTATCTCCGACTGCATGAAGGATCTGAAGATCGAGGAAAAGGCGCTGCCCGTCAAGACGGTGATGAACGTCATCTCCCGCGCGAAGGACAGGCTCCTCTCGCCTGAGCAGTACGAGGCGACGGCGGGCGGAGATTACAGGGGCGCAAAGATCGCGGAGATATATAAAATGTACGCCGACCGCTTGATGGCGTCGAACGCGCTCGATTTTGACGATATAATCATGAAGACCGTGGAGCTTCTGAGCACGCACGACGAGGTTAGGGAGCTTTACAACCGCCAGTTCAGATATGTTTCCGTCGACGAGTATCAGGACACGAACCACGCGCAGTTCCGCCTGACGTCTCTTTTGACGGGCGAGCATAACAACCTCATGGTAGTCGGCGACGACGACCAGAGCATATACAAATTCCGCGGCGCGACGATAGAAAATATTCTTTCGTTCGACAGGGAATACGACGACGTGACCGTCATTAAGCTCGAGCAGAACTACCGCTCTACCTCGACGATACTCGGCGCCGCAAACGCAATTATCGCTCACAACCGCGGCAGACACGAAAAAAGCCTTTGGTGCGCGGGCGGCGAGGGGGCGAAGATAGTCCTCCGCGAGCTCGACAACCAAAACGACGAGGGAAAGTACATAGCGGACAAAATAGAGGCGCTCGTTTCGGGAGGCAGCTCGCAGTACCGCGATTTCGCGGTGCTCTACCGCATGAACGCGCAGTCCGCGCCGATAGAGGGCGCGTTTGCAAAGGCGGGTATGCCGTACCGCATGCTCGGTGGGATGCGCTTCTACGACCGCAAGGAAATACGCGACGCCGTGGCATATCTCTCCGTTATCGCAAATCCGAACGATTCCGTCCGCCTCAAGCGCATAATAAACGAGCCGAAGCGCAAGATAGGCGCGACTGCCGTTGCCGCCGCGGAGGAAATTGCGGCGGTCGAGGGCTGCTCCTTATATGACGTACTGAAAGACGCGCGCCGCCATATGGCGCTGTCGAGGGCAGCGGCGTCAATAGAAGGGTTCGTGCAGCTCATAGAGACGCTGCGGGAATTTTCCGCCGCGTCATCCGTCGCCGAGCTCATAGACAGGACGCTTGAACTCTCAGGCTACCGTGAGATGATCGCGGCGGGCGGCGAGACGGAGCTCGACAGGCTCGAAAACCTCGACCAGCTTATAGCGAACGCCGTCGAGTATGCGGAGGACAACGAGGACGCGTCGCTCACGGGCTTTCTCGAGGACGTCGCGCTCGTTTCCGAGGTCGACAGGTACGACGAGACGGCGGACGCCGTCGTTATGATGACGATACATTCTGCAAAGGGGCTCGAGTTCAACACCGTGTTCCTCCCCGGCATGGAGGAGGGAGTATTCCCGGGACAGCAGTCTTCGTTCAGCCCGGAGGAGCTCGAGGAGGAACGAAGGCTCGCATATGTCGCCGTGACGAGGGCGAAGGAGAGGGTGTTCATCACGCGCACGCACAACAGGATGATGTACGGGCAGACGAGATACAACCCGCCGTCCCGCTTTATCTCGGAGATACCGCCGGAGTGCGTCATAGACGAAACGCCCGAGGCACCTCGCCGCGCGCCGGAGACTTTCGGCGAAAGCGCAAAAAGGCAGCGCGTGCCCGAGCCCGTATACAAAAACGGAGCGGGCGTCCGCGTGGAGGTGAAAAAGGAAGCGCCGCCGGCGGAGGTCTTTGCTCCCGGCACGATCGTGCGCCACCGCACGTTCGGACGCGGCGAGGTCATATCTGTCACAAAAATGGGGCAGGATTATATGTACGAGATCATTTTCGACGACGTGGGCACGAAAAAGCTCATGGCTACATACGCGAAGCTGACAAAGGAAAGCTGATAAAAACCGTACCGCTCAGCGGGGGGAGACGTTGTTCTCCCCCACTTTTTTGCTTTGAAAGCATCGTCTCGGGAACTCTGAAAGTGCACAAAATATTTTTAATAAAATTTTAAAAAAGCTATTGACAATCATATGACCGCATGGTACAATGGGGTTAGAAAAAAACAGCGGCCCGGGCACGGTACTTGTGAAAAAAACATCTTAAGCTGTAACGGTTTTTTTTCATCATATTCGGAGGGCTTATCTATGAAATCGTTTCTGTTTTTCTTATGCTTCACTTTTGTCGCGTCATTATACCGTATCGCTCCGTCAATTATAACGACATCTTTGAGCGTCGTCGGAGTAACGATGCTTTCGGGTTTTGTATTGGCCTTAAAGCTCGTGCCGTCAAGATCTCGGTACGATCCGCTGATGACGGGTCACGGAGGCACGTCTTACGATATGCACGAGATGCTTTTCATCGTGCCTCCGTTAGTGAATCTGTTATTTGCGGCAGCAGCGATTTTTGTGCCGTACATTGTTATCCCGACAGTTTATTTTTTGACAGTCTTCTTGATCTATGTTATCCCGACTGCGGTCTACCTGATGCGCCGCATCAGCTTTTATCGCGATGTGAAAGATAAGGTGAGAGAGAATGATTGGCGAATGTACGGAAACATCTTCGATTTCATCTTTACGGGAAGAGGAAACGTACACAACGTTATAATAGAGACGCAAAACGGTAAATTCTCGCTCGGTATTCTCGGCGGGATCGGAGCTATGCGGTATGTGATCGAAAACGGTGAAATAAACGCAAGAAGAGTTCTGCCGATGGAGAAAAAATATGCGTTTCTTGATTACGGCGGCGATAAAAAAGAGAAGGTGCAGCTCTTCGGCTTTGGGACAAAAAAGCGTATGAAGCCGCTGCCCAAGACTTCGGAGGACAGAGCATATCTGATGCTTCAGTCGAATGCATTTATCGTATCGAACGGTTTCCTCGTCGATATCGGCGAGGAAGTGGAGGGCATGCGGGTCCTCAATATGGAAACAGGCATGAATATAGTCAGGTGAGAGAGTTTTCCATTGAGATACGGGCAGCATGATATAACAGCCGAACGGGATGTGAAAATTTTTTGCAAAATATTGCACTCCGAGCGCCTGCTGTGCGCTATATAAGTAAAAGAATAACAAATCGAGGTTAAACTATGAAAAAACTATTTGCTGTATTGTTGGCCGCGCTCTTCGCGCTTAACACTGTTTCATGCTCCGGCACGAAGGGGGATTCGGAAGACACTCAAAATTCCGTCGGCAGCGGCACATCGGTGCAAATCGATGATATATCCGAGCCGCAGTCCTATGACTATCTCAGCGCAATAGGTAAGTTGTGTGTATGGGAAGACACCGTTTATTATATCGAAAGCGGTATTATAAAGTGCCGCGACATTCATGACACCGAAAGCGAAGGGACCGTTATTTATGACGGCACGGGCGTGGGCGGGCTGTTTGAAAATATATTGAGCACTTTTGTATTGGTTGACGAACTTGCGACTGCCCGGAATAATAACGCGCCCGTGCTGATTATCGCGGTAAATTGCCACTACACATCTTCCGATGCTTCGGAAGGAAAGATCATATCGTTTGATGCTGAAACGGCGCAGTGGAATATCATACAGGATGATATTGCCGGAACGATCATAAATTTTTCTTTATATGGCGACATGATATTTTATAATACGATAGATATGAACAGCAGTGACGGCTATGTTAACAAGGTATTGCGCGATGGTAGCGGTCACACAAGCATATGGTATGATGCAACGAGTAGACTTATGATAGAGACAGTTCACGATAACGTGGTGTATATTAGCGAAATTGAAATAGATTCCGGCGTAGTAACATTATACAAATACGGCACGGATTTCAAAGACAGTGAACAGATATTCGACGTTGAGGGAGACGGTATAAGTGTATCAAATGTTGAATATGTAACTGATGATTATATATACTGCAGATGCAAAAACAATGCCTTTAACGGAGACACCGGGCTATACCGCTATGATGCGGGTGACTTAACAAAATGTGAAACTATTTTAGAAAAGGCGTATTTAGGCTTTGTATACGGTGATATGTATATTTACCGACTCGAGCCAAATGCAAATATATTATACGCATATAACTTCAACACAGGTGCGAACAATAAAATTTACGATGCAAGCGGCATCGAAGGAGATGTCACAATATCCGTGTGGGGATATAGTGACCAGTATGTCATATGCAATGTTGTCATAATGACTGAATTCGTAGAAGATGAAAATGGCGAATTTCAATTTAATACGGTCGATTATGTCGTAGGCATCGACATCGCGATCGGTGAGTCGTGGAAACTGCCCATATAACATAAAGAAGGGGCGATAAAATATTATGAAACAGAATATACCCACAAAGCTGGAGGCGGACGTTATATGTGCAATCGCAAGTGAAACTCCGATGATCTCGAAGCTGATCTTAGATCAATTTAAAAACAGGGTAATAGTCGAGAATAAGGTTTTTCCCTCGGGCTTTTATATCAAATACGAAATAAAAGATAACATTCCGCCGATAGATGATACGGAGTCAAAAGTACTTGGCAATGTCGGGGCAAAAATCCCGGACTTAAAATACGGCATGGGGTTTGCACTATTCATGAAAGACGGATACATCTCTTCTCTTGAAGGATACACTTATAACGAAGAACCGCTGCCGGCAGATCTGCAAAAATACGAGCTGTATTATCTGTGATCTGAAATAAGTGGAGAGAGGCGGAAAAGGAGGCTGAGCCTCAAGCCTGATAGGGGTTCGGTATTATCTGAAAACCAAATAAACCATATAATACATACGCATAAACGTGCAGTATAATGTGGTCAAAACAGCGCCGGAGGCGCTGCATCAAAAGTATATAAGGAGGAAAAATTATGTCGGTTCATATGTGGGTCAAATTTATTTCGACTGTGGCTGCTGCCGCGCTCGTCATCGCCGCTCTCCTTTTCTCATACAAATATCTGAGAGCCGCAGTCAAGAGATTTTTCCTTGTCAGGTCTATAAAAAAGACTTGCCGCAAGAAAAAATACAAGCTCGAAAAGCTGTCGTCGTGCTGGACTTCGATATTCCGGCCGACTTACAAAAGCGCATTTCTCATCACGACGCCGGAGGGGGAGTACAGCGTCAGCTTCTTCTCCTGCCTGCGATATAAGGATACATACACATTCGCGGACGCGAGGCACTATACGACGCAGTCGAACGCGGGTACGATGCTGGTGAATACAAAGCAGCTTTCGACAGGTATGGCGAACAAATCCGAAGGTATGCTGATGCCGCAGGCACACAAGCCTGAAAAAGGCGACATGAAGGGGTTCTCAGTATCGGGAAAAGAGACGGAGGACGCGGCGTCCGGCGCCGAGAGAATACTCTGCATAAACCCCGTCCCGATAGAGCTGCGCTGCGTAAAAGGCAATACGACCGTTCAGATGTTTGACGGCGACGAGCTTGACGGGTACAAGGTATACAGCGGAAAGGGACTTTTAGAGTTTCTCAAAAAATAAGATGAAAAAAACGGGACGGCAGCCGATGCCGTCCCGTTTTTTTGTATTGAAAATCGTTACTCGCGTGATTTTTCGTCTGTCGCGGGAGAGTCCGGCGTTTCGCCGTCGGCTTCGGGCGAGGGGCTGTGTCCGTGCACCTTCGGGATGAAGCGGGAGGCGAAGGCTCCGCTGCCGCGGCTTCTGACGTAGAAAAATCCGATAAAGGAGAAGACGACGGCGCCGATGAAGTTGACGAACAGGTCCTTCATCGTGTCGAGGATGCCGACGTCGAGATAGCCGCCGACGCCGAGCGGAATCTCATTGCCGTTCGAGACGACGATGACGTCTGTTATGTTCTTTATTATCTGCGGCGTGTTGCCGCCCGTCGGATCGAGGTTGACGGTCGATATCGCCGAGACGACAGTGTCCTTCTGCATATCGGTGAGGAAGAACATGTCCATGCCGCATTCAAAGAACTCCCAGAGCACGCCTATCGTCATCGAGAAGCAGAACGCGACGACAGCCATGAAGAACGGCGACAGTGACAGCGAAAAATGCTTGTCGCGGTTGAATATGTCGACGAGGGAGAATCCGACGGCGGCGCAGAGAAAGCCGTTCAGCGTGTGCAGCATCGTGTCCCAGCCGGAAAACGCCGTGTAAAACGATCTTATCTCTCCGAGTATCTCCGCCGAGTAAATGAAGAGCAGGACAATAATTTCAAGCGTGTTCGGGAGCGTTATCTTCAGCCCGCGCTCGAGGACGGCGGGCATGAGGAAGAGGATGAGGGTAAGCACGCAGAGAAACACGTTTTCGTAATTGCCGTTGAATATCTGCGCCACCATAACGAGGATGACGGATATTCGCAGAAGAAAATATACGGTTGCGACGCCGGGCTTGTTCTTGATCTCGTTGTGCGCGTCGCGCATCACATCGCGAAGGCGGCGCTTTTCTTTGACTTTTTTGTTTTCTTTGTTTTTCATCTGCCGTTCTCCATCATTTTTTTATTGAAGCGCCCTCGCGGATCATATCCGCGGGGGCGGGCTTCTTAATTTGTGCTTTTATGTTTTACCTGTCGTGCATCCTGCCGATCTCGCGTATGTAGAACTCGAGCAGCCGGCGGTTCGTTTCCTCATGTGCTGAGGCGACCGACGCGATCTGCGAAATTGCCTCCGACATATTCTCGCTTTCGGAAACGGTGTTTCTGACGTATTCCTTAACGGAATTTGACATTGCCTCGAGATGGGCGTTGTCGCGCCTGAGCTCTTCTATGCGGCGCAGATAGTAAGCCTCGGTGCCGGGCTTTTCAACGTCGGCTTTTGCATCGGCCGCTGCCTTCTGCTCCGATATCTTCTCCGTGATCTTGGCTTTGACGCTTTCGGCGTATCTGCCTATTTCCGCGCCCGTCTTTACTGCGACGGATTTTGCCTCTTCCGCTGCCTTTTCGAGCGAGTCGCGCAGGGAACGCATCTTTGCGCGGAGCTTTTCCATGTCCTCATCCGAGATGCGGATGAAGCGTCCGCGCGGCTCATCTTCGCCGTCGGCACTGTCCGAGCTCTCGGCGTCAATAGGCTCCTCCGCCTCCTCCGCACGGCTTTCGCCCTCATCGATCTTGTTGACGATGTCGTCTATGGCGTCCGATGCTGTCTTGCATACTGCGTCGAGCTTTTCTCTCGCCTCGCGCACCATCGCCTCGATTTTTTCGTGCAGTTCTTCACTTGAAAATGTGCTCATTGTTTCGTCCTCCTCTGACGATGTTATGTCGGGAGAACGCGAAAGAATGATCGCGGGCTCCGAGCCTTCGCAAAAGCGCGCTCTCCCGTTTTTTACAAGACCCTGCGCCCGCTTGGGGTAGGTCTTCCCGATGATCTTTCCTTCGCTGTCGAACACGGTTACGTTTTTTTCCATGGGTGTCGTCCCCTCCGTTTCGTATGCGATATGACGCCGCGTAAACTTTTCACGGCGTGTTTATGTACGCGTGTTTTTTTGTTATGGGTTCACTCCCCCTCGTACTTTTATTAGTATATAACATTTTCTCCTATTTGTCAAGGATCGGAGTGCCCGCGAAGCTGGATATCAAAAACTGCGCCCCCGCAGACAGAGAGCAGCGCCGAAAGTCTTGCCGCCCTCGCCATTTCGGGGACATATACGGACGCGTAAAAAAGGGGGCAGCTCCCTGCCTCCGCGGCGGAAAGAAGAAAAACGGCGAATATCAGCCATAAAGCCGACGCAGAGAGAAAAAATACGGTGAAAAATCCGGATTCACACCGTACTTCGACAAAAAAATTCGTAAAAATATGTAATAATGAATATATCCGCCTTCGCAATGCAACCAGCTCTCCTATTTTTAAATTTCATGACTGTATTTTTATTATATATCAGCACCATCTTCGTTTCAATACTCAATATTTTCCTTTGAATTTTGGAAAAAAATTCTTTTTTAAAAATAGAACCTCACAAAGAGAAAAAGACGGGGCGCCCGCGTTCGCTGCGGGCGATTAAAATGCATTCTGCGACTTTTTTCGACAAAATTCAAAAAATTTTTCAGAGTATTTTTCATAAATATTCCAAAAAACAGCAGAAGTATGAATTCAACATTCAGATTATAGAAATATATTACTTATTTTAAATATATACGACATAAAATTGTGTTATTATGAAACAAACAATAATATAGAGAGGGGGTGACAACCTTGACAACAGCATATGAGACAGATCTTGAAGGGCGCCTTATGAAGTGCGCCGTCGCGGAGACGAACGGAATGTGCGTCTTCTATGTCCTGACGGAAGAGAAGACGACGGATGAGCTTGGGAGTGACAGATGCTCATATTCTTTTTTCGCCGCTCTCTGCGGTGAGGGCAACGACGCCGACTTTGCATGCGTGCGCGACCTCACATCCGAGCGCGGCACGGCACTTGAGTTCTTTTCCCTTATCTCGGACGGAGCCGTTACGCCTTGTACGCTCGGGGACGCTGCCGAGGACTTCGCAGCGTCGCTTTAAGGCTTTGCCTTGAGCGTCGGATGCAAAAAAAGCGGTCTTTGCCTTTTGCATTTGCAAGCGGGGCAAAGACCGTTTTTTTTCTGCGGCGCACATTTTTTTGTGAAATCGACGTATTATTTTTATGGTTTTTCTGTGAACCCTGTTGATGAATTTTTTCGGTAGTGGTATAATAGCCGTATAATGATAAGTACGGCTTTTGAAATGCGGCGGAGCTTCCGGATGCCCGCCGGGGGACCGCGGGCGGAGGATTTGCCCGGGCATATTGTTTTGACTTTCGGTTTTTATGGATAAAAGAAGCATAACAAGGATGGTGGAGCAAAAGATCGAGCAGGCGATAATAGACTTCGGGATGAAGAACAAGTTGTCCGGGGTCCTCATCGGATACTCGGGCGGCGCGGACTCGGGCGCACTGCTTTCGTATATGAATAAGTACGCAAAGCTCCACGGCATCCATATTGCGGCGGTGCACGTCAACCACGGGATAAGGGGGGACGAGGCAGACCGCGACGAGCAGTTCTGCCGCGACGTATGCCGTGAGCTCGGCATCGAGCTCTTCGTCGAGAAGGCGGACGTTCCGGCGCTCGCAAAAAGCGAGGGTCGCGGACTTGAGGAAACGGGCCGCCACGTCAGATACCGCACGTTCCGCCGCATCATAGACACTCATCCCGAGCTTGACCACATCGCACTCGCGCATCACGCCGAGGACAATATGGAGACCGTCATCTTCAATATGTGCCGCGGCACAGGCATCCGCGGTCTGTCGGGAATTCCTCCGGTCCGCGGCGAGCGCGTCATAAGGCCGCTCATATACTGCACGAAGAGCGAGATCATAGGATACTGCATCGCGAACGATATCCCTTATGTGACCGACACTACGAACGGAGACATAGACTACACGCGCAACTACATCCGTTCGGAGATCCTTCCGAGGCTTACAAGGATAAACCCGTCCCCGCAGATAGCGATATCGCAGCTCTGCACGCTCCTTCGAAACGACGACGTTTTCATACAGAGGGCGGCAAGCAGGTTCCTCGCCGAGAACGGCATCGAGACCGAGTGCCCGCGCGGGCTGCTCGCCTCGCAGGAGCAGGCGCTCCTGTCCCGCGCGATCAGGTATATGTACGACAAGAAGTCGGAGCTTTTATACGGACAGAGGCGTCCTTATCAGCCGCTCGATTTCGAACATGTGCGAGCTGTGACGAGGATAATATGCGGAGGCGGCGCTCACTCGAGGGTATCGCTCCCCGGCCGCATATGCGCCGCCGTGGAGGGGGACCTCTTCATGATGCTCGGCGAGGACGAGTACGAGGCGAAGTACATGTATACGCCGGAGTTCTGCATTGTTCTCGACGACGGAGAACACACGGTCTCGGAGCTCGACGCCGTTATCCGCGTTTCGAGCGAGCCCGACATAGAATACGAGCTCGGGCTGCGGGGAGCGTTTGAGGACGTATATCACTTCTCCGCAAAGCGCGGCGCTCTTGCCGGCGACATTTACATAAAGAACCGCGAAGCGGGCGACAGGATCACCTCCTGCGGCATGAGCAAGCTGACGAAGAAGCTGTACTGCGAGTACAAAATACCGCTCGGCAAAAGAAACTTGCTGCCCGTCTTCTGCGACGGGGCGGGCATCTTATGGATACCGGGCATATGCTCGCGTGACGGCGCCGCCGCGCGCGACGGCGACGAGGCGGTCCACATCTACTACGCGCACGGCAGGCGCGCTTTGTGAGCGCTTATGAAAGACGATCATGGCATCGGGAGGCACAACATATGACGGAAAACGAACATAAGATCTCGGAAAGAGACAAGGCAAATGTCCTCATCTCGGAGGAAAGCATACTGAGCCGTATAGGGGAGCTTTCAAGGGAGATAGAGCGCGACTACGGCAGCTCGGAGAACAAGCTCGTGCTCCTCGGAATACTCAAGGGCTCGATAGTATTCATGGCGGAGCTGATGAAGCAGCTTCGTCTGCCTATGGAGATAGACTTCATGAAGGTCTCCTCATACGGGAGCGGAACGGAGTCGACGGGCAACGTAGAGATAAAGCTCGATATACGCCGCCGCGACCTCGAAACGAGCGATATTCTGATAGTTGAGGATATAATAGACAGCGGCAGGACGCTCTCGTATCTCATCGAGTATCTGAAGCTCCGCGGCGCCGCGTCCGTAAAAACGGTGACGCTGCTCGACAAGCCGTCGCGCCGCGTCGTCGACCTGAAGCCCGACTACTGCGGATTTGTGATACCGGATGAATTCGTCGTCGGCTACGGGCTCGATTTTGACGAAAAATACCGCGAGCTGCCTTTTGTGGGCGTGCTTAAACCCGAATTTTTGGAGAAATAATAAGTAGACGATGCCGCGCGTCACGGCGCGCGGGCAACAGCGCTTCATTTTCCGACACCGGCGTCCGTGACGAGCCGGAACTTACAGAAGAGAGGAAACAAAACGCCCCGCCGACGGTGCGGGATACGGATGGGTGACATGAAAAAGAGTAATATCAAGGTAATAATCTTCTACATCATTCTTATCGCGGTCATAGTTATCGCGTCGGCATCGCTTCTGAACTCGGTTCAGAACGACGGACTTTCATATCTCGATGTGAGAGAGCTTTTCGAGAACGAAAAGGTCTCGGAGTTCGTCGTCGACGGAAACAACACGCTGACGATGATAGTCCGCACGAACAACGAGGGCGAGCCCGAGCAGCTCCAGCGCATGACATACAAGCTGCGCGACCTCTCCATTTTCTATAACGATCTGAATGATCTCATCGTGGAGCAGGCGAAAGAGGGAATCATAAGCAACTACGATTTCCCGCCTCCGACGGAGATACCGTGGTGGGTCAGCTTCCTGCCGTATCTCATAGTCATAGCGCTCTTCATCCTCTCATGGATGTATATGATAAATCAGACGTCCGGCGCCGGCGGCTCCCGCATGGGAGGCTTCGGACGCAGCCGCGCGCGCCTCGTCTCAAGCGAGAAGAAGAAGGTGCTCTTCCGTGACGTTGCGGGAGCCGAGGAGGAGAAAGAGGAACTGCGCGAGATCGTGGAGTTTCTGCGCGACCCCGAGCACTTCACAAAGCTCGGCGCGCGCATTCCGCGCGGGGTTTTGCTCGTAGGCCCTCCCGGCACGGGTAAAACGCTGCTTGCAAAGGCGGTCGCCGGCGAGGCGGGCGTGCCTTTCTATTCGATATCGGGCTCCGACTTCGTCGAAATGTACGTCGGCGTCGGCGCATCCCGCGTCCGCGACCTGTTTGAGACTGCGAAGAAAAATCCCGCCTCCATCATATTCATAGATGAGATCGACGCCGTCGGTCGTCACAGGGGCGCGGGTCTCGGAGGCGGTCACGACGAAAGAGAGCAGACGCTGAACCAGCTCTTAGTCGAGATGGACGGCTTCGGCTCCGGCAGCGGCACGATAGTCATGGCGGCGACGAACCGCCCTGACATACTTGACCCGGCGCTTCTGAGACCGGGACGCTTCGACAGGCAGATAACGGTCAATTATCCCGACGTCAAGGGGCGCGAGGAGATACTGAAGGTGCACGGGCGCGGCAAGCCGTTTGAGGCGGACGTCGATTTCGCCACTGTGGCGAAGACCACCGTCGGATTTACGGGCGCAGACCTTGAAAATCTCTTGAACGAAGCGGCGCTGCTCGCGGCGCGCAAGGGCAAGACGCTTATCGGCATGGCGGACCTCGAGGACGCGATGATAAAGGTCATCGTCGGTCCGTCCAAGCGCTCGAAGGTCATAAGCGAAAAGGACAAGAAGCTGACGGCATATCATGAGGCTGGGCACGCGGTCGTGACAAAGTTCATTCAGCCCGAGAAGCCCGTTCATCAGATATCCATCATCCCGAGCGGCAGGGCAGGCGGGTACACGCTGTCGCTGCCGAAGGACGATCGCTCATATACGTCGAAAAACGACATGGAGCAGGAGATAGTCACGCTTCTCGGCGGACGTGTCGCCGAAGGGCTCATCCTCGGCGACATCTCAACGGGCGCGTCGAACGACATACAGCGCGCAACGTCGATAGCACGCAACATGGTCACCAAATACGGCATGACAGACGAGCTCGGTCCGATAGTATACGGCGCTGAGCACGACGGCGACGAGGTCTTCCTCGGCCGCGACTTCTCCTCGACGAAGAACTACTCCGAGCAGACGGCGTACAAGATAGACGTCGAGATAAAGCGCATCGTGGAGGAGGCTTACGCCAAGGCGAAGCGCATACTCGAGGAGCACGTCGACAAGCTCCATTTCGTCGCAGGTTATCTCGTCGAGCATGAGGAAATGGAGCTTGTCGACG
>CANRKP010000010.1 GCA_947631245.1 uncultured Clostridia bacterium | reverse complement strand
CGTATTCGTATACCGTCAGCCACTGAGCAACAGCAGCAATGCCCCATGCCGCGCATATTATGAGCCCGCGCTTTGCCTTTTCGAGATCCTTTAAAAGTATTATGAAAAACCCCGCGAAGAAGACGGCGGCGATGAAGTCCGGCACATAATTTATATTATCGACGACAATATCGAGCGTGCATACAACGCCTATGATAAGGAATGTAAGCGCCGCCGAAAGCCTGCGGCTCAGATATTTGTTGGAATTCTCTGTTGCGAACGTCTCAAATTCATCCCTGACAGCCGAGAGAAATCTCTTGTCGCGCCTTATGCCTCCGATATACATCAGCATTCTGACGAGCCAAAATATCGCAAAGACTGCGGCGACAATAAAGCCGAGTGAGATAAACATCGGGCGGAACCGCGTTATATCGAACGCACCCTCCGCCGGCACGTCGCCGAGATGCTGATAAGACGAAAGCGCCGTAAATTCGGGAAGAACGCACGCGGCAGCCCTGACTATAAGGAACACGAGCGTCAGGCGGGACAAAGCCGCGATCCCGTCGCGGTCGTGCCTGACTCTGCCTGCATCCGCTGAGAGCTTTGCGACGGCGCGGCTGTAACGCACGGTCGCGCGGTGACGGTGCTCCTCGTCGATCCCGTCGGCGGTTTCGCGCTCGTAGCGCTCGCGTTCGTGATCGAGCATCCTGTCAAGGCGCGCGCGCTCCGCGTTTTCTTTTCTGCTGCGCCGCTCTTGCTTGCGTTTTGAGTCGTGCATATATATACTGTCGCCCTCGAATTTTGTCCCGAGGTAGACGACGCCGTCAAACGTCTCCGCCGCGGCATTATACATGAGGAATGCCTCCGCAATGCGGAAAACAAAGACGACGAGCAGTATCATCGTCCCGTCCCTTGTCGGGGTGACATACGAGACGATGAAATCGAGCCCCGTTATAGCGGCGAGACGCAGCCAGCGGCGGCGCGCCTCCTCGAGCTTCGGCGAAAAAGCCTCGGCACGGCGAAGAGAATACCACATAAGAAGACAGCCGACGGCATCGGGCAGAAGGTCGAGCGTTGAAATATAGGGGTTCGCAAAAAAGATGACCGCAAGTATTGCCGCTGTTATCGATATTGTTATCGACATCGCAGTTCCTCCTTATAAGCTCCTTTATTTTTTCTTCTTTTTTGTCGGTTTCTTTTGTTCGGACACCTTCGGCTCCGCGTCTTTATCGGCGGGCGCATCGTCCGCCTTTTCCTTTTTCGGCATGAGCTTTCCGATAAATCTGTCCGCCGCCGAAGGCCTGCTCATATCGCGGTCGCCCTCAAGGCAGATCCACATATAGCAACTGTAGATGAAGGCGCAGTTCAGAAGCGCGCAGACGATACGCAAAAGCAGTCCGAACGCCATAAACGCGCTTTTGAAGCCCGCAAGAAAATCAAAGTCGAGCGAGAGCGCGATTATAAAAACATAGTTTACGACGTAGAACCACGCGTTTCTCGTGCCTTTTTCGGACAGCTTTCTGTCCCCGACATTTGAGGCGAGCTGAGACAGCGACAAAAGCAGCGCCTCCGTCAGAAGGAACATGACCGCGAGCCTTACTATCTCGAGCACGTTTTCAAATACCGCGCGCCCTTCTATTATTCCTATATATTTTACCGCGTAATACGCGCACTGCACGACAGATACGGCAAACATCGCATACACCGCCGCGAGAGCGTATCTGAATCTCTCCGCGTGGCGGCGCAGCTTTCCGAGCGCCTCGAAAATGATGAAGCTGCCGACAAGATCCGTCACAAAGTATGTCGGCGCGAGCGTAAAGAGGGACACGAAAACGTATCCTACAAAAAGAAGTCCGAGTCCCATCTTTCACCCCTCTTTTATTTTGTGCCGCCCGTGGGCGTGTTGTTCACGGCGCCGCAGCAGTTCTTGTACTTCTTTCCCGAGCCGCACGGGCACGGGTCGTTGCGTCCTATTTTTTCTGACGCCTTTTTTACGACGGGCTTTTTCTTCTCGCCTGTCGATATCGGTCCGTTTGTCCCCGATACGGCGTTCTTCACGACCATTATCTGACGGCGGCGTTCGAGTTCCTCGCGCGGGATCGCGGTCAGGATCGTGCGCGACGTGTCGCGGCGTATCTCGTCCGTCATGTGATCGAACAGGTTCATGCCCGCAATGCGGTATTCGGAAATGGGATTGCGCTGCGCGTATGCCTCAAGATGTATGCTGTCGCGAAGGTCGTCCATCGCGTCGAGATGCTCCATCCAGTGGCGGTCGACAGTACGCAGAAGCACGTTGCGTTCGACGTTACGCATCCACTCGGCGCCGTACTTCTCTTCCTTTGACGTGTATATGGAGACTGCCCTGTCCCGCAGAAGGTCGAGTATCTCGCCGTGCGTTTTTGTGAGCAGCGTTTCCTTTGAGAAGTCGGAATCGTCCTTTCCGAAGAGGATACCGGAATACTCGGCACGGAGCTCGTCGAGCGACCATGCGTTCGGATCGTCCCCGCCGACATAGAGGTTGACGTCCTCCTCGACCGTGCCTTTTATCATCGCAAGAATCTTGTCGCGCAGGTCAAGCCCTTCGAGGACCTCGGAACGCTGGCTGTATATGAGCGTGCGCTGCTGGTTCATGACGTCGTCATATTCAAGAACGTTCTTGCGCCTGTTGAAGTTCTGCCCTTCAATGCGCTTCTGCGCCGTCTCGATCGAATTTGAAAGAATGGCGGCGTCTATCGGCACATCGTCCGGCAGCTTTAGCTTGTCGACTATATTGTAAAGCCTGTCTCCGCCGAAAAGGCGCATCAGGTCGTCTTCGAGAGAGATATAAAATCTCGATTCACCCGGGTCTCCCTGACGTCCTGAACGTCCGCGGAGCTGATTGTCAATGCGTCTGCTCTCGTGGCGCTCCGTGCCGATGACGTAAAGTCCGCCCGCCTCGCAGACGAGCTTTGCCTCCGGCTCGATCTCGCTCTGATATTTCTTGTAGAGCTCCTGATATACGCGCCTTGCCTCGAGAACCTCTTCCGAGACAGACTGAGACGAGCCCGTGGCGAGCGCCACCATGCGCTCCTCGTACCCGTCGCGGCGCATCTGCGCCTTCGCAAGATATTCCGCGTTGCCTCCGAGAAGGATATCGGTGCCGCGCCCCGCCATGTTCGTCGAGATAGTGACGGCGCCGAGCTTGCCCGCCTGTGCGACTATCTCAGCCTCGCGCTCATGGTATTTCGCGTTAAGAACTGTGTGCGGGATCCCCGCGCCCTTCAGCTTTTTCGAGAGCGCCTCAGACTTTTCTATAGATACGGTACCGACAAGGACGGGCTGTCCCTTTTCGTGGCACCGCTTTATCTCAGCTATAACTGCGTCGTATTTAGCCTTTTCGGTCTTATATACGATATCGTTGTGGTCCTCGCGTATCATCGGTTTGTTCGTCGGGACCTCGACGACGTCGAGATTATATATCTCGCGGAACTCGTTTTCCTCCGAGAGCGCCGTGCCCGTCATGCCTGAGAGCTTTCCGTACATACGGAAGAAATTTTGGAACGTTATCGTCGCGAGCGTCTTGTTTTCGCGCTGTATCTCGACGTGCTCCTTTGCCTCGATAGCCTGGTGCAGTCCGTTTGAATACCTGCGTCCCGGCATCATTCTGCCCGTGAAGCTGTCGATTATCATGACGCCGCCGTTGTGTATGACGTAGTCGATATCCTTGTGCATTATGCCGTGCGCCTTTAAGGCCTGATAGACATAGTGGCTGAGCTCGGAGTTTTCCTCGTCGCCGAAGTTTTCTATGCCGAAAAACTTCTCCACGCGCTCGATGCCGCGGGCGGTCAGCGTCGTCGTCTTCTGCTTTTCGTCAACGATGTAATCGGGGTCGACGCCTGCTTCCCTTATGACGTCCTCGACGTCCTCTTTTGCGTCGAGCTCCTTTATTACGAACGGCTTCATCCTCGAGACGAGCTCGTCTGCGCGCTCGTACATATCGGTGGACTCGTCGCCCGCGCCGGAAATGATGAGAGGCGTGCGCGCCTCGTCTATGAGTATCGAGTCGACCTCGTCGACGATTGCGAAGTTGTGCCCGCGCTGCGTCAGCTGTTCCTTATAAATGACCATGTTGTCACGGAGGTAATCGAACCCGAACTCATTGTTCGTGCCGTATGTTATATCGCAGTTGTACGCGTCCTGCTTCTCCTTCGTCGTCTGTCCGTGGACGATAAGTCCCGTCGTAAGACCGAGAAATTCATGAACGCGGCCCATCTCCTCGCCCTGGCTGCGCGCGAGGTACTCGTTGACGGTTACGACGTGGACGCCTTTTCCCGTCAGCGCATTCAGGTATGACGGCATCGTGGCGACGATCGTCTTTCCTTCGCCCGTCTTCATCTCCGCGATCCTGCCCTGATGGAGCAGAACGCCGCAGAGGAGCTGGCAGTTGAAGGGACGCTTGCCGAGCACGCGGTCGCACGCCTCGCGCACGAGCGCGAACGCCTCGGGCAGAATGTCGTCGAGCGTCTCCCCGTCCGCAAGACGTGCGCGGAATTTGTCCGTCATTGCGAGCATCTCGGCATCGCTCATCGCGGAAAACTTCGGGGCGAGCGCCTCTATTTTGTCTACTATCGGACGCACCTTCTTTATCTGTCTGTCGCTGTACGTCCCAAAAACCTTATCTATTATTTTCACAAGCTTTTGTTCCTTATGATTTTTTTAAGAAGCAGAAATAATGCTTTAAAAGATATTATACATCATTATTTCGCGAATAGCAATCCCAAAAATGAAAACGCATCCAAAAAAGCGTGCGCGGGACGCCCCGTTGGGACGACCCCGCGCTCCGCGTGACTGTTTTTTGTTTTCAGGAAAAACGCCTTACCTCTTTTTTATCTTCGGCACCCTCGGCGCACCGGGCATCCTCTTACCTCCGAGCCTTGACGCGAGAAAAGCTCCGAGCACGGAAAGCGCGAACGCGCCAGCCCTGAAAAGGTAAGAATACGGCGCGGGTAATGCGCCTCCGCCGCTCGTTATAAACGACGCAGCAAAAAGGATTACCGCCAAAAATGCGCCCGATATGACGCCGCACAAAAGCGAGCGCCCGCGCCTCGCACCGACAAATCCGGCGGTGAATGACGCTGCCGCTGCCGTCAAAAGCGAGCCCGCGGTCACGAGCTTGTTCGGGTCGGCAGTGGCGTATATCGCGGCGCCGACGATGAAGACGAGCAGCACGGAAACTGCCGCGGCGGCGCCAAGTCCGACGAGAGCGGGGATCATTATCTCCGCCGCGCCGATGCCGTCGTCCCTGTCGTTTCTTAAAACAGTGTTCAAAAAAATCTCAACTCCCGAATACTAAATTTTTCATTACATTAGTATTCGGGAGTATCTGATTTTATGAATGGCAGGGCGTCAGTCCTCGGCGTCCTCAGCCTTGACGTCGACGTTGCGGACTGCGGTCTTTAAAAGACGGATCTTCGTTTTTTCCTTTCCGGTCTCTATCATTATCGTCTCTTCCTTTATAGAGACAATCTTTCCGATGATACCGCCGATAGTCGTTATCTCGTCGCCGACCTGAAGGTTGTTTCTCATCTCCGCCGTCTCTTTCTCCTGCTTCTTCTGCGGTCTTATCATAAAGAAGTAGAAAACGACGAGCAGGACGACGAGCATGATTATCGTCGACCAGCCGCTTGCCGCCGGATTTACTGTCGGTTCTGCGGCGGCGTCAAGTAAAATGTTCAGCATTTCTTTGTCTTTCGGGATTCTTGCTCCCGGGTTTCCTTTCATTTTTCGTATGCCAATATTATATTATATCCGTCCGCGTTTTTCAAGAGCATTTTCCCGTTTGCGGAAAAAAATAAAAAACTACGTGAAATAATGAAAATACACTTGACATACGTCGCCGTCGGGTGTATTATGATAGTGTACTATTACGAGCAGTACACTAAAACGCGTACAGCAGAACGGAACGGGAAAGGAGTGTGACGGGAAAAATGAGCTTATTCTTCGTCGATTTCAAAAGCAGAAAGCCCATATACGAGCAGCTCGTCGAAAACGTAAGCTCGCTCATCCTGCGCGGCATCCTCAAGCCCAACGACAGCATCCCGAGCGTCCGTCAGATGGCGCAGGAGCTCGGCATCAATCCGAACACGATACACAAGGCTTATGCCGAGCTTGAACGTCGGGGAATGATATATTCGTCTCCCGGCCGCGGCAGCTTTGTTTCCGACGAGATAGACGCCGCGCACAGCGCCAAGCGGGAGGAGCTTCGTCGCGCGCTCTCGGCGGCGGCAAAGGAAGCGCACGATTTCGGGATGTCTCTTGAGGAGGCCGAGGAGATAATCAGAAAGGAGTGGTTCGTCAAATGATAGACATCAAAGATATAAAAAAGAATTTCGGCGGGGTCGACGCGCTTCGCGGCGTCTCGACAAAGGTTTCTGACGGCTCGATATTCGGTCTTATAGGCTCGAACGGGAGCGGTAAATCAACGCTTCTCCGCATAATGTGCGGCGTTTTCAAGCCGGATTCCGGCAGCGTCGTTTACGACGGGGAGCCCGTTTACGAAAATTACGGCAAAAAACAGAGTATCGTCTACCTTTCGGACGAGCAGTATTTTCTGCCGCATTCCACGCTCTCCGACATGAGGGCGTTCTACCGCAGCACATACGACACGTTCGACGACGGACTCTACATGAAAATGACCGAGATGTTCGGTCTCGACCGCGAACGCAAGATAAACACGTTCTCAAAAGGCATGCAGAAGCAGTCTTCCCTTTTGCTCGGACTCTCTGTCCGCCCGAAATATCTGCTCTGCGACGAGACGTTTGACGGGATAGACCCCGTCATGCGCCAGCTCGTCCGCCGCATGATAGCGGAGAGCGTTGCCGAGAGCGGGCTGACGGCGATCATCTCGACGCACAACCTGCGCGAGCTCGAGGATATGACGGATCATATCTGCCTGCTCCACCGCGGCGAGATAATGATAGACCGCGAGCTTGACGATATGAAGCTGACGATACACAAGGTGCAGGCCGTCTTTGAGCTCGACCCGACGGAGGCGCTCTCACGCCTCGACGTCGTGTCGCACGAGACGCACGGCAGGCTACACACGATCGTCTGCCGCGGCGGCGAGGACGAGATAACGGAGACGCTTTCCTCGGCTTCTCCCATCTACTGCGAGGTAATACCGCTTACGCTCGAGGAAATATTCATTTCAGAAATGGAGGGCATAGGATATGACGCAAAAAAAATCATTGAGTGAGCGCCGCCCGCATCTTGTGACGGGTCGTTATATGCTCGGCAAAGCCAAGCGCGGCTGGTCTGTCGCGATGCTCATCTTTATCGTATTCATGCTCTTTTTCACGATCCTGTCGATGATGTATATCTCCTCGCTCGGAGCCCGCGACTATTATATGTCGCATGAGGATATACTCGAACGCGTTTTGAATTATGCCGTTTCGCTAAGGGCCACATTCGTCGCGCTGTCGTGCCTTTCCGCAATATTCGCGGGATGCTACTTCTTCGCGCCGATGCACAATAAAACAAGCGCGGTGTTCTTCCACAGCCTGCCCGAGCGCCGCTCAGGGCACTTCATCTCAGTGATATTCTCCTCCGCTGTCTCGTATATTTTGGGCGCTGTCACAAACTTCGTGCTCGTCCTGCTCGTCTTTGCGGCGAACGGACGGCTCTATGCCGAGGTCGTATGGCCGCTGCTCTCTGCCCTTCTGCTCGGCGTGTTCTACTTCATCGTCTTTCTGTCGTTCACTATGCTTGCAGGCTCCGTTTCGGGAACGACGGCGATACACGCGATAATGACGCTGTTTCTGCTCTTCTTCATTCCGGCGATGTATATCTCGGTCCTGATGCTCCTGCGCCACGGCGTCAGATATCTTGACGTCGGCTCGATGATGGGCAGTCTTGAGGCTTACAACTGCATGTCCCCCGTATTCCGCGCCATATCGGTGACTGGCGGCCCGAGCTTTTCACGAACGCCGCTGTGGCTGCTCGTCATAATTGACATTTTCGTCGCGGCAGGCGCGTTCGCGCTCGCGTTCTTCGCGTACAAAAAGCGCCCCGTCGAGCGCACGGGAACGCCGATAATATACGCGCCGCTCTCGGAGGCAGTCAAATATATCATCATCGGTCCGTCCGCCGTCCTTATGTCGGAGATATTCCGCGAGTTTTTCGACGCGCGCGAAGCATGGAGCATAATAGGCTTCCTTGTGGGGCTCCTGCTTTCATTCATGCTCTGCAATACCGTCCTTAACCGCTCCGCGAAGGCGATGTTCTCCCACAGGCGCGGAATGCTCATATACTCGGCGTCGGCATGCGTCGCAGCTCTCATCTTTGCCACGGGAATGTTCGGTATTTTCGATTACTCGGTCCCCGTATCAGGCAGAATAACCATCAACTTCGGTGACTCCGCCTCCACCATATTTACGGAAAAAGATGATGTGAAAAACGTCCGCCAAGCGATAAAGGATTATATTTCGGTATTGAGAAACGACGAAGAAACACCGATAGGCACGATAATAGAAGATGACAACTTCGGAACCCGCATGACTTCCCTGAGCGTAAGCTATGACACGCCCTTCGGCATACCGCTTCGCTACAGATTTTACTCCGTCAACTACAAATATATCGAGCCGATAATAGACGTTATACTTGACAGCGACACGCTGTATGCGGAAGATAATTTAGACTTCTCTTACTCACAAAACATCAATATGAAGCTTTCGGCATCAAGCTCCATGTTCATGAACGATAAAACGGAAACGACCGTTCCGAAGGAGAAGCTCCGTGACGTTTTGATAGAGGCGGAGGTGAACGAGGAAGCAAGCAAGCCGATTTATTCGTCCTTGCTTAAAGAGCTTCTGACGCCGAATTCAAAGGATTTTTATCAGCGTCAGGCGATAGGATATCTGACAACGCAGACATCGAAGTACGGCGAGTATAACGAGTACTACGATTATTCGCAGTTCCCTCTCTGCTTTGAAGATCTTCGGAAGATACTCGAGTTCGCCGATGCTAACACCAACTCGATGTCTTATGTAGACCCCGACATACTGTCGAGATTTATATACTACGACAGTCTGCCCGGACGGCGCGCGCTCTCTTCTCTCACTTATGACGAGTATATAAAATCCATCGCAAAATGCGTCAGAAGCATCAAGGTCTATAATGTCAAGACAGGCGAGGTGAAAAAATTCGAAAGTCAGGCGGATATTGAAAAGATCCTGCCGTCCCTCGCGAGCCTCAACGGGAGAAACATTTCTCCCCTGACAAAGACTGAAGCGGACTATTCCGTCATAGTCGAATATAATATCTTCGATTACAGGACTTTTACAAACGACGGCTTCGATGCGGATAAGTATCCCGATGATTCGGAAAATGATCCGTCGGTCGAATATTATGTCGCCGATGACATTGTCGTCGCCCCGGACAGCTGTCAGACGTGGTTCCTAAGAGGCGATGTGCCCGACATCGTAAAATAACCCCCTCCGAATGAATAAAGTCCCCTTTGCCGCGGAAAGATATAATGTATTTATCTTCCTTCTTCGGTAAAGGGGGCTTTTTCATGATAAACATATCGGGCGACCTCGACGCGACCGTAAAGTCAATAGACGAAACGCTTCTAGTCGACTCTAATTTCGATATGATAAAGCGGCAGATCGAGGCGGGCGGTCACACGGGCGTGCTTTATTATATAGACGGGTTCATAAAGGGCGGCGAGCTGCAAAAGCTGTTGATGTTCCTCGTCGGGCTTTCCGACCTCGGCGACGGACAGCCCGGCGCCGCCGCGCGCTTCGCGGCGGTCCATCTGCCGGACGTCGAGGTCGACGTCACGACTAACGGAGACGACATCGTGCGCTCCGTGCTCGGCGGCTGCTGCCTCATGGTGACGGACGGCTTCGCGGGCGAAGCCATAGTCATAGACCTGCGTTCGTACCCCTCGCGCGACACGCAGGACGCCGAAAACGACCGCGTGATGCGCGGCGCGCGCGACGGCTTTGTGGAGACCCTCATCTTCAATACGGCGCTCATACGCCGCAGGATACGCGACACACGGCTGACGATGAAGTATATCTGCGTCGGGAAAAAATCAAAGACTGACGTCGTCGTTGCATATATCGACGGCATCGCCGACATTGACTTTGTGAACAGGCTCTCCTCTCAGCTTGAGAACGCAGACACGGACGCGCTGCCGCTCGGTCATCAGTCGCTGACGGAGGCGCTCTGCCGCCGACAGTGGTATAATCCGTTTCCAAAGGTGCGCCTGACCGAGCGTCCGGACGCGACGGCGGCGCATCTGCTCGAAGGCGGCGTTGCCGTTCTCTGCGACACCTCGCCGGAGGCGATGCTCTTGCCGACATCGATATTCGACTTTTTACAGGAGACGAACGACTTTTATTTTCCGCCGTTCACAGGCTCGTATCTTCGCATCATAAGGATGCTCGTTTTCGCGTCCACCATTTTCATAACGCCGCTTTGGTACCTTCTAATCACCCATTCGGAATATCTTCCCTCATGGCTTCATTTTATCCTGCCGAACGAGCTCGGCGCGCTGCCGATAATCGTACAGCTTTTCCTGACCGAGTTCGCCCTTGATGTGCTTAAGCTCGCCTCGCTTACGACGCCGTCGACAATGTCGAATTCGCTCTCCATCATAGGCGGCCTTTTGCTCGGCGACTTCGCGATCGAGACGGGCTGGCTCGTGCCGGAGGTCATATTCTACATGGCTTTCACCGCCATATCGAACTTCACGCAGTCGAATTACGAGCTCGGCTACGCGTTCAAGTATTTCCGCCTCATGCTTCTTTTGCTGACGGCGCTTTTCGGCATATGGGGCTTCTGCGGCGGGCTTATTATAATTCTCGTCCTTCTTCTGACGATGAAGGGCGTGTGCGGAAAGAGCTATCTTTACCCTCTTATCCCGTGGAACGGCCGCGCACTCGGAAAGCTCTTTCTGAGACGTAAAAAGAAAAGATAATGAAAAGGCGTGTGAGAAAAGCTCAAGGAATTTCTCGCACGCCCTATTTTTTATATGTCTGTCTTTTTCCGCCTGCCGTGTTCGGGTATGACCTCAATGCCGAATTTGTCCACTGCGTCGTCGACGGCCTTTATAAAGGCTGCCCACTGTTCCTTTTCGTAGACGAAAAAGGAGACAGAGGCGCGCCTTTCGTCCGCCTCTCTGAATGAAAAGAAAAACATAACTCCGTTTTTCTTGTCAATGTATTTCACGCCCGAGACCTCATACCACGAAAATGCCATAGGCCGCCCGAACGGCTTACATATGCGGACGCCTGCGTCGTCATATGAAACACTGCTGAACGCGAGCCAGAAGAGCGATATGACGCCGAACGGTCCCGTCAGCGCGGATACAAGAAACGTCACGACAGACGGGTCGGGAGATCCGCTTTGCAGCTGCTCCTTCACATACTCCACCATTTCCTGTCCGTAGCCGAACATTGCAATGCCCCAAATCGAAACGAAAAGGACAATGGCAGCGCACGGCACAAAATATGAAGCAGGTCCCGGTACGAGCAGATTATCTCTGCTGACCTCCCATGCGCGCTCGCGCCGCCTCGCGGCGGAGGCAGCTGCCGCGTAAATTAGCGCAGCGCCGCCGTAAACGGCAACGCTTAGGCTCGCGGCAACGCTCGCGCGAATGATGAGTTCGAGCGCGCCGTCCGCCCAGCCGAGTATAATAAAAACCCCGCCGAAAACAACGACGCCGCAGAGCGCTATAAGAAATACTATTCGGACTATATCCGAAAAGAGTCCCGAATTATCGTTTTCCATACTTACTTCCTCCGCGCTCGCTGTCGTGACGTCTGAAATACTGGTAATAACGGCACGGTATCATCCCGTTATATAGCTTTTTCGTTTTATCGGGACGCGCGCCGTAGAGCCGCGGGAAGTCCTCGCTTGATGAGATAATGTATATCTGCCAGTTGTCAAGCGTCCTGAAATGCTCCCCCATACGGCGGTAAAGCTCCGCCGCCTGCTCGGGCGTCATCATCCGCTCGCCGTAAGGCGGGTTGCAGACGATAGTCCCGCGCCGTCCTTCTGTCTTTATCTCGAGCGCGTCCTTGCGGAAAACCTTCACGCAGTCGGAAACGCCGGCGCGGCGCACGTTCGCCTCCGTAAGCTCAACGCATGCGGGGTCGATGTCCGAAGCGTATGCTTCAAAATCCGTCTTTCTGACGGACGCTGCCGCCTCTTCCCTCGCGCGCCGCCAAAGCTCGCGCGGAAGATACGGGAACTTTTCGGCGGCAAAATATCTTTTTGCGCCTGGGGCTATATTCATCATCCTCATCGCCGCCTCGATAGCGATAGTTCCCGAGCCGCACATCGGGTCCCAAAAGAGGACGTCCTCGCGCGGACGCGAAATATTGACGAGCTCTGCGGCGAGCGTCTCGCGGAGCGGAGCATCGTTTGATTCGGGGCGGTATCCCCTTTTGTGTAGCGGCGCGCCGCTCGTGTCTATCATCAGCGCCGCGCGGTCTTTGAAAAGGAAAAACTCGATCTGACAGAGTACCCCGGTTTCGGGCAGAACGGTCACGCCGTGACGCGCCGACAGCCTGTCCGCGACGGCTTTATTTATTATGCGCTGGCAGTCAGGCACGGAAAAGAGCGTGCTTTTTATGCTGTGCCCCTTTACGGGAAATCTGTCGTTTTTCCCTATATAGCGCTCCCACGGCAGCGCTTTCGTCCCCTCGAAAAGGTCGTTGAACGTCACGGCGTCAAAGCTGCCGACGACGATAAGAATGCGCTCCGCGTATCGGGAAAATATATTCATCCTTGCTATCGCGTCATCTCCGCCCGAGAAATACACCCTGCCGTCGATAGTCTCGCGCCTCTTATACCCGAGCGCGTCTATCTCCTCACCGAGCGAATGCTCAAGTCCGAAAAGACACGTTGCACAAAGTTCGTATTCCATGTTTTGTCCTCCGGTTGCCCTTTTTGATGATGTCGTGATGCTGCTTCGGCTGTGCCGCTCGATTTTCGCGCCGAAGCCCCGTTTTTGCCGAAAAACGGTTTTTATGCATTTTCCACATTTTCGGGCTAAAATGAGGGCTTCTTTTTTAATTAAGGCTTTAAATCATTCGTCAAAATTAAAGGTGCGGAAGCCTTCCGCACCTTTAGTATACAACATTTTTCACTAACTTTCAACTTTAAAAAAACGTCTGTTGATTTTTGTCTTCATATACATTATAATATTGTAGTCGCTGAGGTTCGGCAAGGAAACGTCATCCCTGCCCGAGCTCGCTGCCGCTCTTTCCCGTCAGCCCGGCGATGAAGCCGTTCACGTCGGAGGAGCAGATGTCTGCCGCGACGACGCGGTTTTTGTAGATCAAAAGGTTGCAGTATACGGTGCCTTCGTAATCGGGATAGTTCGTTATGCGGTATGTGTACCGCATCATGTCGCGGTTGCGGTATTTGGAAAGGTCAAACCCCTGCTGGAGCTGGATCTTGTTGTAGTTTTCCATCACGCGGTCAAATTCCGCGGGGATCGTGACCTTCGCCTCCTCGGCGGGCGTCCCTTCGACCTCCCAGCCGAAGCTCTTGATGAGCGCTATGCGTTCTTCGTTCGTCTTGATTTTTTCAAAACTGACGGTTTTCGATGCCTCTTTGTCGGCATCCTCCTTCGGCACCTCAACCTGCGACGGCGCCGCCGCCTGCTCGTTGGGCGTCACAGGAGACGCTGCTCCGCCGTCCTTCGGCAGAAAAACTATGAGCAGAGCAAGCGTTAATATCGATATCCCTATGATACCGAAAAATTTGACGGTATTTCCGTGAACGGCATAAACAAACATAAAACAAAACCTCCCCATATCGGTGTACGCCATTTTGATACATATATATTTTCCCGTTCGCCCGAATATGACGGCGCACGGTAAAAAGGAGCCGTAAAAATGCTGAAAGAAGCGCAGAAACTCGTCGAATCGTGTCCGTGCGGGCAGAAGCACGCGATAGAAACGTCCGTGCTCGAATGCTGCGACGGCGCGACGGAGCTTCTGATCTCGTACCTTAAAAAGAATTTTTCCGCAAAAGGCATTCTCGTTGTATCCGATGAAAACACGGAAAAATACGCGTTGCCAATAATCTCTTCCGTCGGCTGCCGCGCTTTTACTCTCCCGGGCGGCGCGCACGCAAACGAGATCGAGACTGCCCGCCTTTCCTCCTACATAAAAGAAAGCGGCGCGCCCTCGGCGATGGTCGCCTGCGGCTCAGGCTCGGTGCACGATATCGTCAGGTACTGCGCGCATGAAATAGGCACGCCTTTCATCTCATACCCGACCGCCGCGAGCGTCGACGGCTTTGTATCGGGCGTTGCCGCGATGACAATGTACGGGCAGAAGCTGACGTACCCGTCAAGCTCCCCCGTCGCCCTTTTCGCGGAACCGGATGTGTTCTCATCGGCGCCGAGAAAGCTTACGGCTTCCGGCATCGGGGACATGATCGGAAAGATAACGGCGCTTTTTGACTGGAAAATATCGAACATTCTCACGGGCGAGCTGCTCTGCTCCCCGATCTACTCCATGATGAAAGAAGCTCTCGGAGGAATAATCGACGCCGCGGAAAACAACACCGACGACCCGAAGCTTCCCCTGCTCGTGATGAACGGACTTCTTCTGTCGGGGCTCTGTATGCAGCTTTCGGGAAACTCAAGGCCCGCGTCCGGCTCCGAGCATCATATGTCACATTTTTGGGAGATGCATGTGGCCAACGAACCGACGGACGCGCTCCACGGCGAAAAAGTGGCAGTCGGCACGGTTCTTATGCTGTCGCATTTAAAGTCAAATGCCGATATTATTTGCAAGTCGCTCGATATAGACGAAAGCATAATTTTCGGTGATGATGTCATACGCCCCGTATACGGTCCGTTGACGGACGGCATTATCAAAGAAAATATGCCAAGCGGCAAAGACTCGTCCGTTATCGCAAAGTTAGGCAAAAGCTCATTGACGGCACATGTCGAAGAAATAGGTCGGCTTATTGAAAGCCTGCCCGCGCCCGAAAAGATACGGGATCTGCTCCGCTCCTGCGGATGTCCCGCCGCGCTTGATGAGATATCTCTTCCCGATAACGACAAATTCACAAAACTTTCTATTTATTTCTCACCTTATGTGAGGAACAGACTAACACTTTCAAAAATAATATCTGCTGTTTTTATATCCGAGGAGGCACATAAAAGATGATAAAATTCAGAAAAGATTACCCTGTGATACTGCTCGCCGCAGACGAAAAGACAAATACGGACGAGCTGCGTCATGAGCTTTCCGGGTCGGGGATATATTTTCACACATCCGATTTCAACGGAGTTAAAGAAAATATCGATACTGTCGACATAATCATCATTTATTCCCCCATATACTCTTCCCCCGCCAAAGCGCTCACGGATTATGTTTCCGACAACGCCAAAAACGCCATAATTATCTATGTCGGCGAGCCGTATGACATAAACGAGAGCGAGCGGGTGACTGTGCTGCCCCCCATGCCCGATACGGCAGTTTCCGAGCTCATGACTATCCTGAAGGAGACCTTCAAGATAGATCCGTCGTATGCCGAGGACGAAGAGATCGTATGCGCGCTCGGAAAGCCAGCGCAGGTGTATTATAACGGAACAAAGCTGCTGCTCTCGAAGAGCGAGGCGAAGATCGTTCATTTTCTTCTGACTGTGGAGCCGAAAATGCTCGTTCCGAAGGAGACTATCGGCGAATACCTCGCGCTCGCGCCCGGCGCCGTCCCCGTCCATATACACAACATCAACGACAAATCGATGAAAACGTATCACGACAAGCTCATCTTCTCGCGCAGCAGCCGCGGCTACTTTGTGTATTGATAATATGCGTTTGTAAAATAATGCATTTGACAAAAATATAAGAGCGGCTTTGCGGGAATGGTCATAAAACATTATGTTGTTTTAGCTTGTCTTTAAGACTGGCAAGGACATCGAATAAAAAACGCTCCGGACGGGGACAAAATCGCCGGAGCGTTTTTTATTCGATGTGGGCAGAAACTTCGGGAAAAATTCGATTAAGCATATTAACGGACAGTAGATTTCTTCACATTTGGGTGGTATAATATCTTCGCAGACTTGCAAAGCTTCACTTAGCAAGTCTTCAAAAGCTGCGCTTTTGCGGCGTCTGCGCCGCCGGCTCAATATTGACGGCCTCGCATAGCTCTGCGAGCAAGCATTTTTGCTTCGTGGTATAATGTTGAATGTCGGGTATGTGACTATTCGGCAAGCGGGATTTACGAAAGAGAGATTTACCAATGAAAATAAGATGCGTATGGGAACATAACGGCGACGACTGTATTTTGTATGCGGATAATTTTGTCGGTGCATTTACAAGAGGAAATTCCAGAGATATGGCACTTTGGAAAATGCCTTCCGAAATCAAATCATATCTCAGATGGAAGGGCGACTTAATGCCAGACTCATTTGAACTCGAAATAATTCAGGAAAAGCAATCTGAGTTGACGGTTTCCGACGCTGATTCAGATGTCCTATTTGACGCTGAAAAAGAAGAATTAAGCCTGTCCGAGTATGCGGATTTGAAAGCCCTTGCCTTAAAATCGGCACTTGATTTTTTGACGTTGTATCAGGCAATACCTGATAAGAATAAAAGCTGTCTGCCGGTCAGAGAGACATTCTACGGTCGGGTTCCCCGTACAGCGTTTGAGATGTACGAGCATACAAAGAACGTCAATGAATATTATTTCGATGAGATAGGCGTTTCTGCGGATAATGAGGGCACAATCTTAGAGTGCAGGGAGCGTGGATTTGCCGCACTCGAAGGCAAACCTGATTTCTTGAAAAATATAATCTATCTTGGAAGCTATGATGAGAAATGGTCATTAAGAAAAGTGTTGAGACGTTTTATATGGCACGACAGAATTCATGCAAAGGCTATGTATCGAATGGCAGTAAAAACTTTTGGTTCCGATGTTGTGCCAAACGTATTTCTGTTCGATATATAAACTAAAAGTTTGATAAGCAGTTGCAAACCCCTTTAGGAACTAAAGGGCACACAGATACATAGTCTCTCGATACTGTTTTATGAGCGGCGGCTGTTTTGCGCGCCGCTCTTTTTATTTTTGTCATTTGCCGTTACAGACGACTGCATAATTTCTTTACTGTTTCGTAAACGAGCGCGAAGGAGTTAAGGTCGAGCGCTTCCCTCGTCGTATGCTCGCCGAGGGTGACGGCTCCGGTCGCTATTATGTCCATGTCGGGGACGGCGCGCTTGATTATGCCGCATTCGAGCCCCGCGTGGATTCCCATAACGGGGATATCGTGTCCCGCGGTCTCGCGGTAAACCTCGATATATGCGTCTCGTATCGGCGAGTTCGGCTCGTAACTCCATCCGTTGTACCTTGAACCTGTCTCGGCACGGAACCCGTATTTTGCGGCGAGTGCACCGATCTCGCGCTCCATTTTGTCAAGCGTTTCATCAACAGACGAGCGAGCCGAAAGATGCAGAGCAAATCTGCCGTCCTCGTCAAGATCTATTATCGCATAATTCTGAGACGTTTCGACCATGTCTATCGCCTCGCACATGGAGATAACCCCGGTCGGCACATCGGACGTGAATGAAAGGAGCCTGTCTGTAAAGTCGCGGCACGGTATCCTGCCCTCGAATTCTTCCGCCGAGACGTTTATTTTCATTCCCGCGTCCGCCTCGGTGAGCTCTTCCCGTATCTTTTTTTCGCATTCAAAAACAGCTTTTTTTGCGGCGTCCGCATCCTCGCACGCAAATGAAATTCTGCATCTTGAGGGGATCGCGTTGTCCTTGCTGCCGCCGTGAATACTCACGAGTTGCCCGCCGGCTGCCTTCGCGAGCCTAAGCGCGATCAGATTTGCGTTCCCGCGTCCGAGATGGATATCGGCGCCCGAATGACCTCCCGCAAGCCTGTCGACGGAAACGGTCATAACAGTGCCTTTATAGCTTTCCATCTTTGCGGTCGACGAGATCAGGGTCCTCATCCCTCCGGCGCACGAAACGATTATAACCTCGCCGCCCGTGTCGAGATTTATCATGCGGCGAGATGTAAGGTTTGAATAATCGAACGAGGACGCGCCGGTGAGACCTGTTTCCTCCTCCGTTGTGAAAAGACATTCTATTGTGGGCGCGCAAAGTCCCTTATCTTCGAGCAGCGCGAGCATGATGGCGACGGCGACGCCGTCGTCGGCTCCGAGCGTCGTCCCGCTTGCGGAGAGCATATCACCGTCAAGGCGCAGCTTTACGCCCTCGTGCTCCCAATCTATTTTCACATCCGGGTCCGCCTCGCAGACCATGTCTATGTGTCCCTGAATAAGGACCGGCGGATGATCTTTATATCCCGGAGACGCACCTCTTCTGACGAACACATTGTTTCTTTCGTCGCGCACGACATAAAGTCCGAGATCTTCCGCAAACTTTACGATGTAGTCCGCGAGCGCCTTTTCGTTTCCCGAACCGTGCGGCAGCGAGGCGATGTCCTCAAAGCGACGGTAAAGATTCTCCGGCTCCCTGCCGTTTATGATATATGCCATTTCAAGTGACCTCCGTATGGTAAGCTTCCGCTCGTAATTGTACCACTTTTTGCCCCCTTCGGCAAGTTTATGATACAAAAAATGTGAAACTTAATATCCGACGTATAGTGACAAACGGATTTGCTTGTGGTATAATATCTTCGCAGACTTGCAAAGTTTTGCTTTGCAAGTCTCAAAAGCTACGCTTTTGCGGCGGCAACGCCGCCGGCTCGATATTGACGGCCTCGCAAAAATGCTATTGCGAGCAAGCATTTTTGCTTCGTGGTATAATAAAGTTGCCTTTCGTCAAAATAAAAAGCAGTGAGCGTTTTTCGCATGAAGATTGTTTTCAATAATTTTGACAGAATACTGAACGTCAAGCGAGCGACGTGCTCAGCCGTTATCCTCGCCGCGGGGAGCGCTTCACGCTTCGGCGGCGGCAAGGTCGACGCGCTCGTCGGCGGGATGACGGTCCTTGAAAGGACGCTCGCCGCGTTTGACCTGTGCCCTCTTATTGACGAGATTGTGATTGTCCTTCCCGCGGACGGCTTTCGTGAACGGAAGGCGGACCTTATTTCGTCAGGCATACTTCCGGCAAAAGTGAAACGGCTCGTCCCGGGAAAAAGCACAAGACAGGGCTCCGCGCTGTCCGGTCTTGAAGCGTGCAATCCCAAGGCGGAGCTTATCGCGCTGCATGACGCCGCAAGGTGCCTTATCACGCCGGAAATGATAGAAAGCGTATGCCGCGCCGCCGTGAAATACCGCGCCGCCGCCGCCGCAAGCCGCGTCGTCGACACCGTAAAATATTCTGACGGACACGACTTTATCGACCATACAATAGACAGGGACAGAGTGTGGCTCGTGTCAACTCCTCAGGTTTTCTCCGCAAATCTCTACCGCGCATGCGCTTATACGGCGCGCGACGAAGGATTTGAGGCGACGGACGACTGTATGCTCGCGGAGCGCCTCGGCTTTAAAGTAAAGCTCGTTGACGTCGGCGCCGACAACATAAAGATAACTTACCCCGAAGATATAATCCGCGCCGAGGAGATCCTGCGGCGCCGCAAGGAAAGAGGACTGCCCCAATGACGGACAATACACAGATCAGAATAGGTCACGGGTATGACGTCCACAGATTTGACGATTCGCGTCCGCTCATTCTCGGCGGAGTCCATATCCCAAACCATCCGGGACTGCTCGGTCATTCGGACGCGGACGTGCTGACGCACGCCGTAATGGACGCATTGCTCGGTGCCGCCGGTCTTCGCGATATAGGGTACTATTTTCCCGACAAGGACGAGCGTTACCGAGGTGCCGACAGCCTTTCGCTTGCAAAAACCGTTTCCGGTATGCTCAGCGACAAGGGCTTCCGCGTGATAAACGTCGACGCCACCGTAATAACGGAAACGCCGAAGCTCTCCCCTTATATCGGAGATATAAGACGCCGTATTTCCGACGCGCTCGGCGTCGGCATAGACTCTGTCAACGTCAAGGCCACGACTGAAGAGGGGCTCGGTTTTACCGGCTCCCGTCTCGGCATCGCAGCTCACGCGGTCGCCCTCATCGGTTCTATCATAAGCGCGGAGCCGTAAGTCCCATCTGCTCTTCCGTCCTTTATTTTTGTCGTCCCTGCCCACGACAGCCGCGCGTTTCTTTGATATTGAGGGAAGCTGCGAGCAGGCAGTTTCGCTTCCCGTAATATCATATGGCACAGCCGAAAAGCTGTCAACAGGCGTCCTTGGCCTCACATCAGGCATCGACGTCTCATTTTGAACGCTCTGACCGTTTATTATTAAAATCACCCCGTCCATACGTCAATAAATTTTTTTGACCCCGCAAGCGACAAAGGAGTTTTTTATGATCTACATTTCCCCGTCCATACTCGCATCAAACTTCGCAATTTTGGGTGAACAGGTCGCCGCCGCTCAGGCGGGAGGCGCAAACATGATACATGTCGACGTCATGGACGGCGTCTTTGTCCCTAATATCAGCTTCGGTTTTCCTATAATCAAATCGCTTAGCGCACATTTCAGCATACCGCTCGACGTCCATCTGATGATAGACGATCCCGACAAATATGTCCCCCTTGCCTGCGAGTCGGGTGCCGATTTTCTCTCAGTCCATATCGAACGACTGAGCGATCCGCACAAAACTCTTTCAAAAATACGCTCGCTCGGCGTCCATCCTTCGCTCACCGTAAGCCCGAAAACGCCGATCGAGGCAGTGTTCCCTTACATAAACGACGCCGATATGATACTCATAATGACGGTCGAGCCGGGATTCGGCGGGCAGCATATAATCCCTGAAACCCTTGAAAAGGTCAGCGTGCTTCGCGCCGAGACGGACCGCCGTGGGCTCAAGGGCTTCAAAATCGAGGTCGACGGCGGCATAAGAAGAGAAAACATCGGGACTGCCGTCGGTGCCGGCGCAAACGTCATCGTCACGGGCAGCGCGGTATTCGGCGACCCGGACATTTCGGGAGCCGTAAAAAAGCTCCGTGAAGCGGCAAAAAATTAAACCCTCATCCTGCATGAGCCGGATGAAAAAACTCCGTTCGGAAAGCTCCGGACGGAGTTTTAATTTTGTTCTTCGCCGCGTCAGTCCGCCGCAAGCGTGAAGCTGAACTCGCAGTATTTGCCGAACTCGCTTTTCACGTCTATTTCCTCGCCGTGCGCGTCTATTATTGTTTTTGCGATATAGAGACCGAGGCCGACGCCGCTCTTGTCGAGACCGCGGCTCTTGTCCGTCTTATAAAACCTGTCAAACACGAGCGGTATCTCTGACTGTGCGATGCCGACGCCCTCGTTGTAAACGCTGACACGCACTTTCTTTCCGTGATGGCGTATGCTTACGCGGTACCTTCCTCCCTCGCGCGAGAATTTGACGCCGTTGTCGCAGAGATTGTAAAGTATCTGATACACAGCGTCGCGGTCTGCCATAACGTATATGTTGTCGCTGTCGCAGTTGAATTCTACCGACAGCTTCGCGTCCTCTATGCGCTTTTCAAGCGAGATTATTATCTGACGCGCCATCTCGCATATGTCGAAGCGCGTCATATTGAATTTTCTCTCGCCCGCCTCGATGCGTGTTATATCGAGGAGCGAATTCACGAGGCGCGACAGCCTCTTTATTTCAGCGCTGACTATGCCGAGGTAGTGCGACTGCTGCTCGGGCGGTATCGTCCCGTCGAGTATTCCGTCTATGAATCCCGATATGGATGTCATCGGCGTTCTCAGGTCGTGAGAAACGTTCGCAAGGAACGTGCGCCTCGTCTCTTCGAGATTTGAAAGAGAGCTCGCCATGTTGTTGAAAGCGGTCGCAAGCTCCGTCACCTCGTCGTTTCCCGTGACGACGACGCGCGCGCTGAAATCGCCTGCGGCAAAGCTCTTTGCCGCGACGCTCATGTTCTTTATGGGGCTCGTGACGCGTTCGCTTATAAAGTAAACGGCGATAAGGGCAGCGAGCATGATCCAAAGGCTCGACATTATCGAGCTGTTTATCAGCGAGTCGAGCAGCGTATCCGTGCTCACATAGGACGAGCATGTGAACACCGCGCCGACGAAGTCTCCTCCGCCGTAAATTGCCGAACCGTAAACGTACATGACGCCTTCAAAAACGCCCTCCGCCTCATCGTCCTTGTCTGAAATGAACGTTCCTTTTTCGTCCGAAAATACCTTTTCCATTATGTCTTTGTCGACCGTGCGCTCGTCTTTGCTGCCGACGTCGCCTATGATCAGCAGCACGTCGCCGTCCCTGTCCGTCACAACGACGGACAGGTCACCGGCATATTCCATCGTCATGCCGAGAGTTCCGTTTATCGCTGTGCTGTTTTCTACAACATACCGCCCGAAATCTCCCGAGCCCTTCCCTATATAGTCGGAGGAAAGAAAGCTCGTTATCACGTCAGACGCGCGCGAAAGCGACAGCTCCTTCGACGTCGTCGAATAGCTGCCTATGAGCGTTGAGATTATGGATATCTGTATTATGAAGCTGACGATTATTATCAGCATGAAAACGGTTATATATTTTGTAAACAGCGACCTGAACATATCACTACCTCACGAAAGAAAAAGAGAGACGCCGCAAGGTGTCCCACTTTTTCAAGAGAAAGCATCCCGGCGTTATGAACCGAGGCACTCGAATTTGTAACCCACGCTCCAAACGGTTTTCAGCGACCATTTGTCTGACGCACCGTCTATCTTCTCGCGGAGGCGTTTGATGTGAACGTCGACAGTGCGCGAGTCTCCGAGATATTCAAAGCCCCACACCTTGTCGAGCAGCTGGTCGCGCGTAAAAACGCGGTTGACGTTGAGCGCAAGAAAATACAGAAGCTGAAGCTCCTTCGGAGGTATCTCTATATACTTTCCGCACAGCTTGAGCTCGAACTTCTCGATATTTATCTCGAGATTGTCGAACTTCACGACGGCGTTGTCGGTCTGCGAGTCGCTGTGAGTCGTGCGCCTGAGCACGGCCTTAACGCGCGCCGCAAGCTCCTTCATGTCGAACGGCTTGACGACAAAGTCGTCGGCGCCGAGCTCAAGACCGAGCACCTTATCAAAGACCTCGCCCTTCGCCGTTATCATTATAACGGGCTTGTTAGACTCTTCCCTTATCTCGCGGCACACCTGCCACCCGTCCTTGCGCGGGAGCATGATATCGAGAAGCACGAGATCCGGCTGGTATTCGCGGAAAAGAGATATTCCCTCGTTTCCATCGTTCGCGGTTTTGACCTCGTAACTCTCGTTTTCAAAATAGAGCCGCAAAAGATCGCATATATTCACATCGTCGTCGACAACAAGAATTTTTGTGCCGGCGTCCATCTCGGATACGTTATCCATAAATAGCCTGTCCCCCTTTGTCAAAGGATATCCTCATCAATTCAATTATATCACGGGATATGTGATGTGTAAACACACTTTTTGCTGAGTTTTTCGTGAATTTCTCGTTCGGGGGTTGCGGATACGGTATTTTTCAATTATAATATGTAAGACGAAAAAAGTAAGGTCAGGTATTTTATTAAATGAAACTCGGAATAGTCGGGCTCCCAAACGTCGGCAAAAGCACACTTTTCAACGCACTTACATCGGCAGGCGCGGAATCGGCAAATTATCCCTTCTGCACGATAGAACCAAACGTCGGCGTCGTCCCCGTTCCCGACGAACGCCTCGACTGGCTCGCCGAGCTCTATGAGCCCAAGCTCTACACGCCCGCGACGATCGAGTTCGTCGATATTGCCGGTCTTGTGAGGGGCGCCTCTAAGGGAGAGGGTCTCGGCAATAAATTTCTCTCCCACATCCGCGAATGCGACGCGATAATACACGTCGTCCGCTGCTTTGTAAACGACGACATCATCCACGTTGAAGGCTCCGTCGACCCGATGCGCGACCTTGAAACGATAAACCTCGAGCTCATTCTTTCGGATATAGAGACGCTCGACCACCGGCTCGACCGCTCGCGCAAGCTCGCGAAAGGAAATAAATCGCTCGAGGCAGAGGTCGCCTTTCTCGAACGCGTACGCGAGGCGCTCTCCGACGGCAAAACCGTCCGCTCCGTCGAGATGAACGACGACGAGCGCGCCATTATTTCCGAAATAGCGCTACTGACATCAAAGCCGGTCATATACGCCGCCAATATCGACGAGGCGTCCCTTGACGGCTCATATGAAAACCTTGAGGGCTACAAAAAGCTCCGCGAGTTCGCAAGCGTTGAGCATTCGGAAATAATCCCGATATGCGCGGAGATCGAGGCGGAGATAGCAGGGCTTGACAAAGAGGACAGAGATATGTTTCTTTCCGACCTCGGGCTCGCCGAACGCGGGCTTGACAGGCTCATAAAAAAGAGCTATTCTCTCCTCGGGCTTATAAGCTATCTTACAGCAGGTCCGAAAGAGGTCCGCGCCTGGACGATACCGCTCGGGACGAAGGCGCCTCAGGCGGCGGGAAAGATACACAGCGACTTCGAGCGCGGCTTCATCCGTGCCGAGATAGTGTCCTATGACGCGCTGCACGAATGCGGAAGCATGAACGCCGCAAAGGAGCGAGGTCTCGTCCGCAGTGAAGGCAAAGACTATGTTATGCAGGACGGAGACGTCGTTCTGTTCAGGTTCAACGTCTGAAAAACCGCGGCAGCAAAAATAAACGGGAGACATGAAAAAACCATGTCTCCCTTTTTTGGCGAATTTTTATTTCATCAGCTCATCCGTCAGCCGCATTATCTCAGGCGCAAGCTTTTCCCTTTTGCGCCTTACCATGCGGGCGTATAACGGATATGCGGCGATAATGCACAAAATACCTATAATGCCGACCGCGATCCCCGGGACGAAATATGCTTCCCAACCCGGGACCATCGCGCAGCACATTCCGACACCCAATAAAAGCGCCCCGACAATTCCCATGATGAGAGATATGACAGTCGCTCCCCTTGCCGCGGATGCGTCAAGACGGCGAAGCCGCTCGATCGAGCTCTCCTCTTTGCCCGGCGAGGCATATTTGTCCCGTATCCTCTTTATCTCCTCCTGCTCCCTTGCGGAATAAGTATAGGTAAACGCCTCGTTTTTTTCTTCATTCGATTTATTCTCTTCCATCTTTTATTCCTCCGATTTTTTTAAGATTTGCGTTCGCCCGACATATCATATATATCGCCATACCGATCACTATGGTGCAGACGCCGCCTCCAACGGCTCCCGTCATGTTTCTGCGGAACACGAAGTCGTCGTCTCCTCCGAACTGCGCGAGCATCGCTGTCGTAAGCGACAGTATTGAAACGAGCGCCGCCACAAAACTGACGGCTTTCGCTGCCGACAAGATCGGGCTGTTGCGTCGGCGCGTTTTTACGATGCTGACGGCAGCCGTAATGACGGCGTAAAACGAATATAACGCCATCGCATATATAAGGACGCCCGGATAACGAAAGCCTCTGTTTTGGCGTACCATAAATATTACGATCCCGGCAAGCGCTTGGTTCATAATAAGCAAGGTGATCCCGCACGAACGATAGCGGCGCAGCTCTGCCGCCTCATCGTTCGTTTTTTTGAACCGCAGCAGAGACGCCCGCATAAATGCAAGCAGAATATAGTACACCGCAAGCGAAATGAACCACGCGGAGCGGTAAACGATACCGGCGGACAGCTTTATGATTATGTATGCAAGATTTATTGCAAGTCCCGCCGAAAGCGTGATCCTGTTCCTATAATGGATATCGTTGAGATACTTGCCGAAGGTCGCAGTTGATGTGAGCTTTTGCACAAGCGAACTTTCAAGCGCTCTTATTTTGCTGCGCTTCAGAAAGCGTATCAGTCGAGGCAGTCCCGTTATCGTAATGACAAGCGCATATGCGGAAGCCAAAAACGAAGCGTAGCGGAGCACCGGAGCCTCTATATCGAGCGCAAACACAGCTATAACGGCTCCGTATCCGACGACGGCAAGCAAAACCGTCAAAAGCGGCGGAAGGAAGAATATCTTTTTAAGGACGCTTTTGAATGTCTCCATCCGCCGCCCTCCCGATTTTTACGGTAAACGTACTTCCTGCTCCGACCTCGCTCTCAACGGAAATGTCGCCGCCGACAATATCAACCACACGTTTCACAAGCGCCAGCCCAAGACCGTTGCCATGCATTTTGTGGGAGGTGTCGCCCTGATAGAATTTTTCGAAAATATGTTTGCCTGTCGCTTTTGATATGCCGCAGCCGGTGTCCGAAACTCGGACGGTTGCAAAGTCACCTTCGGCTTTCAGTGAAACCGACACTTTTCCGCCGGGTTCCGTAAATTTCAAAGCGTTTGAAAAGAGGTTGTTCCAAACGAGGGACAAAAGCTCGTCGTCCGATTGAACGATAACGCCTTCCTCGATATCCGTTTCAATGTCGATATTCTTTTTCTCCCAAGTGTCCTCAAAATTCAATAGGCACTCGGCAAGCTGCTCTCCGAGGTCGTACCGTTTTGCGGCGGGATAGATCTGCTGATTTTCCAGCCTGTTCAGTTTCAGAATATTCGTAATGAGGTCCGCCAATCGGCGCGACTGCTCGGAAATCGCCTTTGCATATTCCATCCGCGCCTCTTCCGTCAGATCGGGGCGTTGGAGCATCGTTCCGTAATTTTGTATGACGGAGAGCGGCGTTTTCAGCTCATGGGACACGTTGGCAATGAAATCAGCCCGCAGAGTTTCCACTCCGGACAGCTCCTCCGCCATGCGGTTGAAGCAGTCAATGACGGTATCAAAGCCCGACTCACTGTCTATTCCGCGGTACGGCTCGATGCGCGCCGAGAAATCCCCCTTCATGATTTTTTCCGCGCCCTCAACGATGCGCCGCACGGGGCGTTCCACCGTAAACCGGCGGCGCACACCGTCGATAACGGTGCACAAAAGGCTGAGAAATATGACGTTGACAAATGTCAGAACGGCCGCGAAGCGTATCCCGCGCTCTGTATACGTTATCTCCATCGAATGGCCGAGCGTATTCAAAAACAGCAGCATGCAGCAGGTTATGACAAAGGACATCAAAAGGAAAAACGCGGCATAGCTTCTCAAAGAGAACAGAAACCGTCCGAATTTTGAGTTCTCTTTCATAGTATCACCGCCTTGTAGCCGAGACCGTGTACGGTCCTTATCTCAAACTCGCCGCAGCAATCGAATTTTGCGCGCAGCTTCGTCATATAGACGTCGACCGCCCGCGGTGCCGTGTTCGTGTCGGCGTCCCAGAACTCGTCCATAAGTTGAGTGCGGGTAAAAGTCTTGCCTGGATACGAAAGGAGCTTATATATTATATTAAACTCCCTTGTCGTCAGCGGGATCTCCTCGCCGTCATAGACCGCCGTGCGTTCGTCCGCATCAAACCTGAGCTTTCCGATCTCCAACTTGTGAGATGCCGCGATCTTCGCCCGACGCAAAAGCGCTCCTATCCGCAAAAGCAGCTCGTCGAGGTCGACAGGCTTTACCATGTAGTCGTCTATCCCGATGCAATAGCCCTTTTGCTTTGACGCTATGTCATCCCGCGCCGTCATGAAAAGTATCGGGATATTCTCGTTTAAAAGACGCACAGCCTTCGCAAACTCAAAGCCGTCGACATCTGGCATCATAATATCGGACACGATGATGTCAAACGTGTTTCCGTACATGGCGTCATAAGCGCCGTTCGCGTCGAGGCAGCCCACCGCCTCATAACCGCTGCCGTTTAAAAAAGAGCATACGGTGCGGTTTAAGTCCCTGTCGTCCTCTACGACCAATATCTTGAACACAGCGCGCCCCTCCGTCGTTGTTCTCAATGATATATATCATACCATATTTATCATACCACATAAATGTTAAAGTTTTGTTTCCGTTTCGGCGCGCCGCAAATTTTTTCGCTGTTATTTCAAACCTTTGCAAAGCGGAATGAGGCAGAGCAAGAGAACTATGCCGACAATGCCGACGGCGATGCCCGGTATCATCATGTCCCAAACCATGACCATGCACATTCCTACGCCGAGTACGACGGCGCCGAGGATGCCGAAGAGCGCCGTGCCGACGGTCTTGCCGTTAAAAACCACCGCACGCTTCCCGTCCATCTTCCTGCGAACGATCACAGTCGCCAAAAGGACCGCCGCGCCGACAGCACCGACGACGATGCCGGGCGTCATTGCGTCCCATTCCGGGAGCAGCGCCATGCACATACCGAGGGCAAAGAGAATGCCTCCGACAACACACATGATGAGTGTCACAAAATTTTTCTTCTTCATGGAAAATACCTCCGAATTTTATTTCAGGCGGGAGCTCTTTCTCTCTCGCTTGACGGATGTATTTTATCGCCCTTTTGTTTGCGGATAGTTTGAGTTTTGTTTGAGTTTTATTAAAATCGCATTTTTAGAATAAAAAAACGGAGCCGGGGCAGAAAGTTCCGCCTCGACTCCGATTTTTTTGCGCTGTCTTTATCCGAATATCTTCTTTTCGAGAAGCTGTGCGGCGCGTGTCACGCCGTCGAAATCCATTGCGTTTTTGTATATCTTCTCTATCTCCGCGTGCGTTTTCCCCGCCTCCGCCAAAGAAATGAGCGCCTCCTCGCAGAGACCCGCGGCGGCCTTTTCTGAAAATCGGAGCTTTGAGCGCTCGTGCCTTATCGCGTCGGCGCGGACGAACCTTCCGCAGTTCACCCTGACGTCGCCGCGGTCATATTCGTCGCCGTCCGCGAGCTTTACGAGCACCTTTGATGTCGGGAAAAATATCGCCTCGTAATATTCGGGGAGCAGCGCGTCGGGCGCCGCCGTCATAGATATGTCCTGCAAGCGCGCGGCGTCATAAAGCGCGTTCATATATATCCGTCCGAAGCCGTGGCTGCCGTTCACGGTCACCGTCACCTCCGCCATTTCGTCAAGCGTTTTAAGACGGACGCACCCGCCGACGGAATATGCCGTAATAAATCTGCGAACGACAGTCCCTCTTCCGTCTCCTTTTCCTACGCGCTGCTTCAAAAGCCGTTTTACAGCCGCTTCGAGCTTTGGCATATCGGCGGCGCGCTCGTAACCGCGGATTACGTCACCCTCCGCAATCCCCGCCGCACGGAGCAGCCTGTACGCGCGCGCATATGCCTCACTTTTTATCTGAAAATACTCCTCGGTCTCGCGACGGCGGCGGCGAAGCTCTTCCCCGTCCCAAAGCTCGCCGAGATTTACTATCTCGCCGCAAACCCCGGGGTAGTGCGGCTCCTGCGAATGAGGCGCCGTTCCGTCAAGCACCGCCACGCCTATACCGTCTATAACTATGCCGTCAAGAGACGCAGGATCTGAGGAACAAAGAAGCGCTTCAAAGCCGTACCCCTCCCCCTCCGCTCTGCCCGACAACGTGTCAAGGAGCGTGCTTTTCCCCGTTCCGGGGCCGCCCTTAAGTATGTAAAGAGATCTCAGTTTTTCCTCACTGAACACTTCACCGAACAGAGAGTAAAACCCCGCCGACGAGTTTGCGGACGCAAAGAAACCGCGCGCGCCGCGCCGATTTATCGCATGATGGAGCTCCATTGCAAATACCGTGCCCTATAAGAATTAAAAGCGCGGAGCCTTTTTTCGTTTTCCCCGCCGACTTTCCTTATCAGTCTATGTACTGCGTCACGGTTTTGACAAAAAAATGCGTCTCTTTTGCAAAAGAAAACCGTGCCCGGGGCATTTTTTTGCCCCGGACACGGTTTTAAAATACGGCATTATCAGTCGTCGTGGTCCTTCTCGTGTGAGAGTACCTTGCCGGTCGCACCGTCTATCGTGTACTCGTATTCGTAAGCGCCGACCTTGAATTCTATCTCGTACTCTATTCTTCCGTGCTCATTCTCGCGCTCGACCTTGAGAGCTCTGACGTCAGCCTCACTGACGCCCGCGTGTGAGAACGCGGCAGCCTTCGCCTTCTCGGCGCCGATGTCAGCGGACGCGTTTCCGCCGGCGCTGTTATGGTCGTGGTCGTCATCATGATGATCCCCCTCAACATCATAAGAGATGACGGCGCCCGTGCTTCCGTTTATCTTATATTCGTATTTTGCATTGCCGACGCGGAATTCGACCTCATACTCGAGTATGCCGTCGTCGTAGTCGCGCTCTACCTTGAGATTTGAAACTTCGTTTTCGCCGACTCCGGCGTGGGCGAACGCTGCGGCCTTTGCGCTTTCTGCGCCTATGTCGCTGACGGTCGGCTTCGTCGTCGTTGGAGGCTCTGTTTCGGGTTTTGTCGTCGTTGGAGGCTCTGTTTCGGGCTTCGTCGCGGGAGGCGTAGTTGTTCCCGCCTGACCGACCGTTTCGCGGTCATAGGAAATGACGACCCCTGTCTCTCCGTTTATCTCGTATTCGTATTCGATGTTCCCGACGCGGAATTCCACATCGTATTCAAGCCTGCCGTTGTCATAATCGCGAACGACGCGCAGTGAGGTCACATCCGCCTCCTTGACTCCGGCGTGAGAGAATGCCGCCGCTTTCGCAGCATCCTCGCCTATGTCTGTGGACGGCGCGGGCGTGGGGGATGTGGGAGGCGCTGTTGTCTCGCTCGGGGACGGCATGACGCTGCCGCTTCCGTTTCCTCCGGCATTTATCTTTTCAACATCCCAGTCGAGCACTGACGCGGTGTAGATGTCTATGTCGTACTCGAATTTGTATCCGCCGCAGATAAATTCTATCTCGTATTCGCTGTCCTTATCGTCAGTTCTTATGACGACGCTTTCGGGCGTGCTGCCCGCAAGCTCGGGGAAGCGTGCCGCCATATGAGCCTTTGCCGCGGCGAGCGCCTCGTCCTCGGTGAGCTTCTCCTTCGGCGCAGATGCGAATATATCGCGCGCGCCTGTGAGCACCTCGCCCGTATATGCGTCGACGGTGTATTCATATTTTCCGTTGTCGGTGATTATTTCGACCTCATAGCACGGCGGGACATCGTCGAGCTCGGGGTCGACGTCCGTGCGGACGCCATTTCCCGCGGCGCCTGCATATTCTATCGCGGCGGATGCGGCGAGCTCGGAGCCTATCGGTATGCGGCTGTCGCCGGTGCGCTTCAGTTCAACAAGCTCCTTGACAGTTAGGAGCGACAGCTTTTCAAACGCGCCCTCGTCCGTGATGCCGTTGTTCTTTATTATCTCGTTTATGAGCGTAGCCTTGCCCGTTGAAATATTGTTGTCGCGGGCGATCGCTTCGACATCGGAGCGGGTCGTGCTGTGACTGAACACCGACGCCTGACCCGACTCACCTTTGAGCGCGCCGTCGATATAGTCGACAAGCTCCTGCTGTATGCGGGTCGCGCGGGTCTCATCGTCATCCTCGACGGATACAAGGATCGCGGAGGAAATATCGTTGAGATATCCGGCTCTTACGAGCGCGCCGACGAGCGCGTTCACCGCGACGTCGAGCTTAACGCCTTCGAGGTCGCGCCCGCCACCCATATCGGAAAGCAGCTTTTCCGCGTCCGCATTGACGGCGCGGCACGAGATAACCTTTTCGCCCCTGTTTATCGAGAGCTCAATTCCCGGGTTCACGTCGAGCGATACAACGCTCACAACGGCGTTTGCCTGCCCGAGCAAAATTCCACCGACGCCGCCTATGACGACGAGCACAAGGCACGCGGCAACGAGCACGCGCTGCCATGTCTGCCATTTACCGAATTTCTTTTTTGTCTTAGTTTCCGTCACTTCGATCTCACTCCCTTTCTCTTTTTCCTTTTCCGCACGCAGAAAGACGTTTTCAAGGTCGTCGGGTGCGGCGTGACTGAGCGCACTGTCGAGCATTTCGTTGATCCTGTTTTCGTTCATACAAGCTCTCCTTTCAGGACGCTCTGCAGCTTCTTTATCGCACGGTTGTATTTTGACAGGACGGTCGAGAGCGGCAGCTCCAAGAGCTTTGCCGTCTCGCGGTGCTTCAGACCAGATGACGCGTGAAGAAGCACTATTCTTCTCTCTTCGTCAGTCAGCGAGCGCATCGCCTCTCCGAGAACGAGCCTGTCCTCCGACGTAACGCGCGGCGCGTCCTCCGGGATGGCGTCCCATTCCTCGGGCGAAAGCTCTCCCTCGCGCATACGGCGCCGCATACGCATGAGAGACAGATTGCGCGTTATCGTCAATATCCACGCCATCGGCGTTCCCTTGGGCACATATGCGCCTGACGAAGTCAGGATTTTCACAAATGTGTCCTGCGCGGCGTCCTCGGCGTCCTCGGCGTTTTTCAGATACGAAAGCGCCATCGCGTAGACTGCCGCGCGCGTCCTGCCGTAGAGCTCCGCGAAAGCCTCGCGGTCACCTTTTCCGGTGCGGACTATAAGGTCGTCAAGCGTTTGTTTGTCCTCCTCCGGATCATGCGTCCCGGATACGGTTAAACCGGATATGATAAGCATGCCTCGATTCTCCTGTCAATAAAGAAATGCAGAAAGAAGCGTTTTTATCGCACGGATTTAAAAAATTTTTTTAGGGAGTGAGCTCCGTGCGATAATTGTGATACTTCGCACATATTATCGCACAATCCGAGCGGTTTCGCAAGTGTTTTTCGCGGCAAAACGGCGCAAAAAAGATGCCTCTGCTAAAAAAGCCGAGGCAAAAAGCGCGGGAGGCGGCAAAAGCCAAGCCACCTCCCGTAAACAATAACTGTCACTCATCGCTGCGAAGCACGTTTCCGTTCTTATCCCTTATCTCCATCCAGTCTGAGGATGCATAAAGTGCATCGCCGTCCACATCGTATCCTAAAGCGAGTGCGCTGTATGTGTACCCTTCGCTGTCCGTTGCGGTCAGATAAACAAAAACATCGTCTGCACCTTTGGGAATGTCAACGGATATGCCGGAACTGTCTGTCTTATCATTTTTGCCCGATAAAAGATACGTCAGATCCTTTTTACCGACCTTTTTCCCGTTCACCTCTGTTATAAGAGTTAAAGAAACAAGCTTTACCCCCGTATCGCGCATGGGGCGGAACACATACGGCATGATAAGAGCGTTGGAAACGTCGTCTGCAAGCTCCGCCTTTGCTGAAACAGTGGGCAGAAAGTCCGCCGTGATTTCATCGATTGACAGGCTGAGCGGCTCTGTCCTCGTCCCCGACGCATCGCTAATGGAAAGGATCACCTCATCGCCGTATAATTGAAAGATGTTCGCTTTTGCCGTCCCTTCATACATGCCTCCGCCTATACTGTGAAGCTCTGTCGTCTGATCTCCGAATGTGACCGACAGCTCCGCGTCGCCCGAGGTCGCTTTCGGCGCGACGGTAAAAATCACCTCCACAGTGTGCGTTGACATATCATATTCGCCCGCCCTGATGTCTGAGGACGTAACGATGCTGTTTGCATCCTTTATCTTCTCGTCGGTGTAATCATGAATGTCCTGTATGCTGCTCTGCATACCGTTTATTCTGGCATTAAGGCTGCTGACCATATCGTCGAGTCTTTTGCCGAGGGATATCATTTCATACACCATAAATACCGCGAAAAATATCGCCGCACACGCAAAGACTGCGCGCGTCGCGGAGCCGACCGACGGCATCCTGCGTATCTTTTGCTGTTCCTCGCCGCCGCCACCGTACATAAGCGTTTTGTTTATGTGGCGTTTGTATACCGTAAAATATACCGCTGTCACTAAACCGACCGCGAAGAGTATGACGGCGACAATGATGACGGAAAAGACTATTATTGAACGAGTGGTGACCATTTCTTTCCCCTCCTTTTATATGTTGAAAGCGTCTTTGAAAATATTATAATAGCTGCGCGTCACGTCGACACGCGAGCCATCCGACATTATAAGCGTAAACTTCATTGAAAGCGCCGGATTTATGCGGCGGACGTGCCTGCGCGCGATTATGACGGAGTTTGAGACCCGCAGAAATTTTTGCGGGTCAAGCATGGAGGCGAGCTGATACAGCCTGTCGGACGTTTCGTATACGGCGCCGACCGTATGTATCTCGACCGTATGTCCGAACGACTCAAAGAAAATGATCTCGTCTGCCGAGATGTGCAGCTTGCTGCCTGTTTTCGGCTCACGCGCCGGAATGAAGCTCGCGTACTTGTCCTTTTGCGTCAGGATGAGCTCCGCGTCATCGTCTATAACGACACCGAGCCTCAGAAGCTCATTTTTTATGAGCTCGTAGTCCTCGTCGCTGACAAGAAGCCGTATCTTCATCTGCGCGTCCTCCGTTTTTCTTTTCCTGTGTCCATTATATACGTCCCCTGGGACGGTTTCAATACTTTCTTCTTACTTTGCGCGTATGCTTTCGCGGTTTGCACACGCGCCGCCGGTTATATCGGTGAATGAACGTTTCTATATAAAACAACACCCTCCGGGCATTGACCCGGAGGGCGTGAACATTATATTATTACAGGAATTCGACCTTGCCGCTTTCGATGTCGTAAACGGCTCCCGCCACCGTAAGGCTCACAGAAGATTTCGCCGTCGCTTCTTTTATGACGGAGGCGCTGTGCATGACGTTTCTGACACAGGCTTTATATTCGTCTGTCTCCCCACCTGCGGCGCGGCGTATTTCGTCCGTTATCGAGCCGATATATCCTCCCGCCTCGCCTTTTATCGCGGCGCCGACCGCGCCGCAGTGCGTATGACCGAGGACGACCGCGAGCCTGCACCCGAGGTGCTCCGCGGCATATTCGATGCTGCCGAGCTCATAGCTGCCGACGACGTTTCCGGCGACGCGTATCACGAAGAGCTCCCCGATTCCTGTCGAAAATAAAGCCTCGGGAATCACGCGCGAATCAGAACACGTCACAACAATTGCATACGGGCTCTGCCCACACTCGCACGTCTTCTTTCTTATTTCGGGCGAAATATCGCCGAACTGCCGCACACAGCTTATGTATGCCTCATTGCCCGCCAAAAGGCGGGAGACGGCATCCGCTGCCGATATGTTGTCTTTCATTCGCGTCCGACCCCTTTCCGTTTCATTTTCCCGTGCTGTAGAGCTTTATCTCCGCAATGTTGCAGAGGTCTCCCGTACCCGTCGGGACGTCATAACGAATATAGCGGCAACTCACGGCATCGTCCATGAACGCGAAGTTTATACCGGCGGCGGGAACCTCCGTCACACGGTAAAGCTCCGTCCAGTTCTCGCCGTCGTTTGAGCCGTAGAAGGTGCCTTTCACCATCCTGTCCTCGTATCCGGCGCGTGGCGCGTATCCGATAACGTCGAACGACGTCTCTTTTCCCATATCTATCTCGAGCCATCCGTTCTCGACGCCGTCGAAGAACGTGCCGACGCTGCCGTCGATAACGTGTGCTGCGACATCGGCGCCGCCGTTCCACGGTACGGAGCCCGTGACCTTCGAGCCGTCGAGAGGTATTTCCTCTATCCTGGCATCCCCCATCTTCACGTCCTTCATGATGTAGGTCGTGATGGAATTGCCCTTCAGTTCGACCGTAAAGCCGTCGCTGTCGGCGGAAAATTCGCCGATCTCTGCCCATTTTTCGCCGTTTGAAGTATTCCCGCTCGTGCGAACGGCGCTGACGGACGATCCCGTCTTCTCAAACTGCGAGAGGTCAAATCTAACCGTCTTTTTCCTCGCTCCCGTGTTGAGCGCGACGACAACGAGCGTCCCGCTCTCGTCGTCATACGCCGCGAGTGCGTCCGAGCTGCATGTTATTATCGTGTATCCCGGCCTTATGTATCGCGTGAACTGCCCCATGCCGTAATACTTCTGCGTTAGGATGATGTCCTCCTTGTCATGGTCGCAGACGGCGAGCCCCCAAAAGCCGCCGTTGACGTCTACCATTCCGAAATCCTTACGTCCGTTGTATCCGTCCTTTGAAATGTGGTTGTCTATTGCCTGCCACATGACCCACGCGGACGGAGAAAGCCCGTTCATATCTGAGATTATCTTTTCGCCGAACCAAAGCGCGGATCCCATCTCGCCGGCGCCCGTGCCGGAGGTCCCGCTTCCGTCGACCTCGCTCATCCAGAGGACGAAGCCCTCGTCCTTTGCAAGCTGACCGAGCTCCGCTATCCTGTCGGTGCCGTAGGAATGCGTGTTTATCCTTCCGATAACGGCCTTTGCATCCTTTGAATAAAGCCCGTATTCCTCAAGCTGCTTTCCCGTGTTCGTCTCGTCGCTCGCGGAAATAATGACGTTGTCGAGCCCGTATCTTGCGAGAGCTTTGGCAGTCAGCGTGATTATCTTCGACTGCGCCGTTCCCGCGTCAAAATGGCACCCTTCCTGCTTGTCGCTGCCCGCGCCCCAATAATCCGTATTCGGCTCATTCATCGGGGCGACGCTTGCAACGCGAATGCCGAGTTCTTTCTGTATGTAGTTCGTGACGTGAGCGAGATATTCCGCGAACTCCTCATAGGAGTCGTTTTTCAGATTATTCACGCCCGCGTTCGTATTTCCGGAGGAGCAGCCGCTGTTCGTCATAAAGTACGGGGGCGAGTTTGAAAATACCTCTACTATCGCGTCGTCTCCCGCCGCCTTGACCGCGCGCTGCATCACGTTTATTTGGTTTTTGTCGGCGTCGTAATCGTAGACATATTCGCCGCTCGCCTCGTCAAATACGAGCCATCCGGGTACGGCTGAGTCTGTCCTCGTTATGTGCGTGTGCGTCGGGTCGTCGCCGCCGCCGATATTGTAGCGCATGATGTTGAGACGAAGTCCGTCGTCGCCGTAAAAGAGATCTGCCGCCTTCTGCGCGAGCACATCGGAATATCCGAGCCTGTTTGCCCACCAGCAAAGGCTCGTACCCCAGCCCTCGAAAACGCCGTCGTTATTCGTAGATGCGTTCAGAGGCGAGACTACGATGGTTTTGTCCGCGTCATTCTTTTCCGGCTCCTTGCCTGCGGATGAGGAAGTATCCGCCGCCTCCGTGCCGGAAGCGCCGCCTGTGCTTAATGACGTGCCGTTGCCTGTTCCGATGACGTCTCCCGTCTCATCGCCGCCCACGTCCTTTACACATGAAGGAAGGAACGCGAGGAGCAGCGAAAGACAGACTAAAACAGCAATCATTCTTCTTGATTTTGTGCTCATTTTCTTTTGCCTCCGTTTATTTATTGTTATACGCTTCAGTATGCTATCATCGGGACCGAATGCGGCAGCTCGCGGCTTTTTTCGAGCGAGCCGTCCGCTATGGCATACACTCTCTCCGAGCACTTTCTTATCTCCTCCGTCATTTCGGGGTACGCGCGCGAGCAGATATCGAAAATGCCTATGTTGTAGTTTTCGCCGTCAAATCTTCCTAGCGTGAACTGGTCGTAGCACTGGAAATAGTGACAGCCGACCCCGTTCGGGTGCGCGGCGGCACATTCGACATAATGTCTGTAAGCGACACCGCGGTCGCGCTGTGTTTCAACGGCCTCAAGCCCCGTTGCCGGAAGCCCAGAGTCGAGCGCTCCGAAGTGAAACTCTCCGATGAGCACGGGAAGGTCGACTCCGAGCGACGTGACGCCGTTTATCGCCGCCGTCGGGTCGACGGCGTAGCAGTTTATTGAAAAGACATCGAAGCACTCCCATCCCGTCACAAGGTCGGGGTCCGATATCCATGCCCAGCGCATGCCGAGTATCATGTGGTTTTTGTCTACCATCCTGCACTCACGGACGGGTATCTCGATGTATGCGCGCAGCATCATCCTCGAAAACTCTTTCATATCGCGGCGCGATGCATCCGAGAGCTTCGACACCTCGCGCCTGCTTTCATTAAGCGCGTCAAAATCGGGAAGGTCCATGCCCCACGCCGCGTTGAGCGCCTCGATTTTGCCGTATTTTTCTCTAAGGTGTGATATCAGTCTTTCCTTGCATGCAGTGCGCTCGGGACAATACAGCACCTCGTCCGCGAGAACAAGTCCGTCAACGAACGCCCATTCGGGTTCGTTTCTCAGAAAATAACCTATCATGAGCGGGTCGCTCTTCCTCTTTTCGAGCGCCGCGGCGCATTTTTTTGCGTCCGCTTCGTATTCCTCGCTGAAAACGTCCGGGAAATCGCGGAAAATATGCTTTTCCGTCGAGGGAAATCTCGGCAAAGACGTCACATAAGGCATGCCGACCGATCCGAGAAGGTCGCCGTCGCTCCAGTTGCCGAGCGTGTTCATCCCGCAGCGCCAAAGCTGCCCTACGAGCATTAGGCGCCATTTTTCGTACCAGTCAACACCGAACGCGCGGCGGAGGTTCGCCTTGTAAAATGAAAAATACTTTACCTTTCTTCTGCCGCGTCTTTTCTCCGGCTCATAATACATGCCCCCGTATTCTTTATCTTCCCTGTCGGGGAGCCAGTCGAGCCATTTTTCAACGCCGTCTATCCGGCAGTCTCCGCCGAGACCGACGCAGTCGGGTCCCATGCTGAAAAACGCGTATCCGAGCGGGTCTGTGAGCCACCATCTGCCGTCCGTTTTGATGCGGGAGAAAAAGCCCGTGCCGTCCATGAGCTTTTTCTTTTTCCATCCGCCGTACTCCGTGCGGTCGGGGATGCGGCATCCGCTCACAGCTTCATCGTATTGGCGGCAAAGCGCCGCTGACAACTCCGCTTCGTCCTCAGTTTTGCCGTGCCACTGCCGCCATTTGCTCTGACCGAACATATCGACGAGCTTCACATCGGGGAGCGAGGCGGTGTCCGGGTACTCGTCCGTCAGCGTCATGTCCGCGAGCTTCAGCCTTATGTCGTGAAACGCGGGCAAGGTCGAGAGCGTCACGCGGACTATCTCGTCCCTGTATACACGCCGCCCGTGACATACTATCTTCAGCGTTCCCGGCATCGCCTCGGGGAAAAGCCTGCTCCCGTCCATCCAGGAAAGGTCGATGCAAACGGTCGCCTCAACGCGCGGCAGAAGCCCGAACCTTACCGTAAACGCGGGCTTTTCCTCGCCCCTCACATAGACGAGAAAGTGCATCGGTATGCTGTGCTCCTCCATGACGGAGACGCGAAACGTCAGATACCGCTCCGCGCAGTCTGCGATCCCCGGCAGGACGAGCCCGCCTCCGTCTTTTGAAAACAAAAGCTCGCAGCCGTCCTCGCCGCGTCTGGTGACGGACACGCCGCCAAACAAAAGCTCATCCGTTATCGAAATGCCCCTCATAAAAAGCGCCTCCGAACGTATGTTGATCCTTTATTTTCATTATAGCCGATACGGATTTCATAATCAAGTCTCATCGGGGATTTATCTTCAAAAAAAGCGCCCCCGGGGGGACGCTTTTTAGGCGCGCGAGAGCACCGCCAAAATTATTTCGGGTCTGTTGTTGAAGCGAAACGGTATCACGCTGTTGCCAAGCCCTCGGCTCACCGCCATTGACGTACTCCCTGCGGTATAGAGCCCCGCGTCATATTCAGGGAAAAAGCCCTGACCCGGCGCGTAAAGTCCGCCGACAAACGGAAAGCGGAACTGCCCGCCGTGCGCGTGACCGCAAAATGCAAGGTCGACGCCGCACGAAACATACGCAAGGAAGAGCTCCGGTCTGTGCGAGAGAAGGACCGTGTATTTGTCTTCCCCGTTCATAAGCTCGCCGAGCTTCGCCTTCACCATCGCGGACGTCTCGCCGAAAAAGTCTCCCTTTACGGAAAAGTCAGGGTCCTTGAGCCCGAGCAGAAGTATCTTCTCGCCCTCCCGCTCGATAACCGCGCGCCCGTCGTCAAGAACGGCGGCGCCCGCGTCCTCAATTTTTTCCCTGAGCTCGTCATAATCTCCGCGCGCGGCCTCATGATTTCCCGAAACGTAGTACGTCGGCGCCAGCGCCGCCGCCTTTTCTACAAAGCGGAGAGCCTTTTCCGTGTCCGCATGCCTTCTGTCGACAAGGTCGCCGGTGATGACTATAATGTCAGGCTCCGCACGGCTGAGCAAATCGAGCAGCTTTTCGTTCCCGTCGCCGAACTCCGCATCGTGCAGATCGGAGATGTGCGCTATACGAAATCCCGAGAACGCCTCGGGCAGGCGGGAGCTTTCGATCTCCATCTCGTGGAGCATGAGTGCCGTATTTCCCCATACTGTAAAAATTATAAGCCCTATGTATATAAGCAAAACGGCGAAAAGCACTGCCTTCGCTCCCCTGTCCGCCCTGCCTTTTCCGGCGCGCTTTTTTCGTCCCATGCCAGCTCTGCCCTCCTTTTTTCTCTCAGCTCTTGTCTATCTTGTCAGTCAGCACGTCCGTCAGCTTTGATATGAAGTATATCATTCCGAAGAGCAGAACTGCCGGTACCGCGAGGATCGTGATGAATGCCATTCCCGTAAAGAACACGCAGCCCCGCGCGAGCGGGCGTATGCCCGCTCTCTTTTGCACGCGGAATTTTTCGTATTTTTTCTCCATTTTGTCATCTGTCGCCGCCGAGCCCGCTCACTATTTTATAGTAAGCGTTTGACGTGAGACGGTATACGGCGGTATAGAACAGCGCGAACACGGCGACGGTCAGAAGCGTCGTCGACGCGAAGAGCCTTGCGTTGTTGAGGTTGAACATCAAAAGTATCTTGCGGATAATGGGGAACGCAAATGTGACGTGAAGCACGGCGAGCAAAAGCGGCAGGAAAAACACGGTCAAAAGCTGAGAATTTATGCTCGCCCTGATCTCGGGCTTCGTCATGCCCACCTTCTGCATGATGAGAAACCGCGCCTGATCCTCGTACCCCTCGGATATCTGCTTGTAATATATGATGAGCACGGCGGCAACGATGAAGGCGAGGCTCAGGATTATGCCGAGATAAAACAGCGCGCCGAAAAGACCGTAGAAATCATTCTTTTCAAATTCCTGACTGCTGATATAAACGCTTTTATATCCGAGCTTAACGCTTGATGAAGGATCCCGTCTCAACGTCTCCGTAAGATCATGATACAGCGCTATCTGCCCTTCCGGATCCATTCCCGTATCAAAACTGCAGATCCATTTCTTCTGAAGCAGACTGTCTCCGTTGAAATTCGCGATACCGTCGAGCCGGCGCAGGCTGCTTTCGAGATTCGGAACGACAAGCGTAATGGTAGATATCACGTCCATCGCCGTTTCGCTGCCGCCGGTCAACGCGTCAAGCTTCTTTTTTATCCTGAATGTTTCCCCGTTTTTAAAACTGACCTCGTCGGCGTTGTAGTTCGTCCTGTGTGAATAGAGCAGCGCCTCCCCGTCGGCAAGCACCTCGTCGGTTCCCATGAGTTCGTTATAATCCGCAAGGGGGATAAATCTGAAAACATACGCGGAATTCATGAAGTCTGTGTCGCTGATATTGGTAGGGTCTACATCCACCGTATTCCCATCGACAACGCCGTAAAATGTGGCGACGCGGTAGCGGTAATCGTTCCTTAGAAGCACATTCTTCGCCTTAAGTTCCTCATATACCCCGTTTTTGAGTGTTTCGGTATGCTCATCCGAGAAGTCAGACAGATCGTCAAACTGAAATTCGAGATTTATATCGCGCGGATATCGCGTGAGCACCGAGTCCTCCTCGCCGAAATAAAGGCACGTCGTCGACGCCATCATGACGAGCACCATTGTCGCAAGGATACATATCGACGCAAGCCCCGCGCCGTTCCGCTTCATGCGATATACCATAGACGACACGGAAACGAAGTGGTTCGACCTGTAATAATACCTCTTGTCCTTTTGCAAAAGGCGGCAGAAAATGACGGAGCCCGAGATCATCAAAAGATAAGTTCCGACAATGACCATCAAAACCGCAACAAAGAAAACCATCAGGGCGGCAAGCGGGTTTTCTATCGTTGCCGAGATATAATACGCGCCCAAAAGGAGCAGCGCCCCGCAAATGCCGAACAGCCAATTGCCCTTCGGCGGCTTCTCTCCCGCGTTTTCGCTTCTGAGAAGCGATACTGCGCTTGAAAACCGCACCTGCCGTATTGAATTGCACAAAAGCAGAAGAAAGATAACGCCGAAGACCTCAACAGAGCGCAAAACGGCGACGAACGAGACGGAGAGGTCGTAGCTCACCTCGCCGTGCATGATATTCACCATGCCGAGCTCCGCGAATTTTGAAAAGGCTATTCCCGCGACAAGACCCGCGATGACGGAGACTACTGCTGTAATGACCGTTTCCCAAAAGAGAATGCGGGCGATATTCCGCTTTCCCATGCCGAGAATGTTATATAGACCGAATTCCTTCTTTCTACGCTTTATGAGAAACGAGTTCGTGTAAAACAGGAAAATGGCGGCGAAGACCGCGATGACCCAGCTTCCGAGCGCAAACATCTGCCGCAGCGTCTCGGCTCCTATAAGCTTGTCAAGAACGCTGCTGACCGCAAGATATATTATGATGTAAAACATCATCACCATGCCGGTGCAGGTCAGGATAAAAGGCAGATACATGCGCTTGTTTTTTATCATGCCGCTTGCCGCGAGCCTCGGATAAAAAAATGTTTTCATTTTATCTGACCTCCGGTCGCAAGCAGCGTCAGCGTGTCGCTTATCTTTTGATAGAACTGCTCGCTCGTGTCGTCGCCGCGGTAGAGCTGATGGAACACCTCCCCATCCTTGATGAAGAGGACGCGCCTCGAAACGCTCGCCGCTTTTACGGAATGCGTGACCATAAGGACCGTCTGCCCCGCCTCGTTTACGTCGGCGAAAAGCCTTAAAAGCTCGTCGCTCGCGCGGGAATCGAGCGCGCCGGTCGGCTCGTCCGCGAGGATGAGCCTCGGCTCCGTTATCATGGCGCGAGCGACTGCCGCCCTCTGCTTCTGACCACCCGAGACCTCATACGGATATTTTTTGAGTATGCCCGAAATGCCGAGCCTGTCCGCTATCGGTATGAGGCGATCCCTCATCAATGCGTAGCCCTTTTTCGCGAGCACGAGAGGAAGATAAATATTATCTTCGATCGTAAATGTGTCAAGAAGATTGAACTCCTGAAAGACAAAGCCGAGATTGTCGCGCCTAAACGCCGCGATCTCCGATTCCTTTATTCCTCCGATATCCCTGCCGTCGAGGATGACCGTCCCGTTCGTCGGCTTGTCGAGCGCGGCAATGATATTGAGCAGCGTCGTTTTGCCCGAGCCGGACTCTCCCATTATTGCGACGTATTCGCCCGGCTCGACCGCGAAGCATACGTTTCTGAGCGCCCGGACCTTGCTGCCTCCTATGCGTGTGGAATAGATCTTCTCTACTCCCCTTACCTCTAAAATACTCATCAAAAATACCTTTCCTAAAAAAGATTGTGCCCCTATTATAGCAGCAACGGGAAACGCGCCGCCATAGGATCGGCTTACATTTCCCGTATCAAATCTTTCATTTTTGTAAGGTCACTCTTTTTTCAATTCGTACTGCTCAAGACCGAGGATGACGGTCGTCCCCCGCCCCGAGTCGGACGTGATATCGAGTCCCACGCCGAGCTTTTGGCAGATGCGGCGGCAGAGATAGAGCCCGATTCCGCTCGAGCGCATATCGAGCCGCCCGTTTTTGCCCGTATATCCCATCTCGAAAACACGCGGGAGATCGTTTTTCGATATTCCGATCCCGGTGTCCTCGATAACGAGGTCGTCCTGCCCGCGCATATATATTTTTATCCCGCCCTCGCGCGTATATTTCAGCGCGTTTGAAAGGAGCTGTTCGAGCACGAAAAGAAGCCATTTTTCATCCGTGACGACAGTCTTGTTTGTCGGCGTGTATTCGAGCCTCAGCCGCCTGTCTATGAACTCGGACGCAAATTTCGTTATCGCCTGCTCTATTATCCCGTCAAGCTCATATCTGCCGAAGACATAGTCCCCCGACTCGCCGTCAAGCCTCAAAAACGCAAGCACCATCGAAACGTACTGCTCGATCCCGGAAAGATCGACCGACAGCTTTCTCGACGTCGCCGTGTCCTCTTTTTCGAGCGTCAGCCTCATTGAGGTGATGGGGGTCTTTATCTGATGCACCCACACGGTGTAGTATTCCATCATATCGCGGTAACGGTGCTGTGCCTCGTCCCTCTCCTCGAGCGCCTCGTGCCTTAATGACTCGATGATGTCCTGATAATCACAGTCGTCTACGGTCCTTTTCTCGGGGAAACAGTCCATCGTCTCGGCGCTCATCGTCTTTACAAGCGTCAAAACATCGTGCTTTTGCTTCACGCGGACAAAATCAAAAACCGTGAAAACGGCGGCAAAGAGCGCGCATAAAAGCGCGGGATAGAGGAGCGCCGCCGTCGGCAGATGATACATCAAGAAAGCGGCGGCGAACACGGCGGCAAAAACGAGCGCCGCGAGTATTACGTTTTTCCTTTCTTTTATATAAGCCCAAAACAGTTTCATTTCACTATCTTCTTCATTTCCATATATGTCATCTCGTCAAAGCCGTTTTTCCTGTACGCCGATATCGCGGGCGCATTGTCCTTCTGCACCTCAAGGCGAAATATCGCGCCTCGTTGCTTCTCTTCTAAGAGCGAGAAAAACTTCGCGGCAAGCCCGCGCCCGCGGTATTCGGGCATAAGGTAGATATCCTCTATCCATACGCACCGCCTGCCGTACTCAGTCGAAAAGCTTTGCGCCGTCATGGCGTAACCGACGGGCGCACCGTCGTCGACGAAAACATATCCTTCGACGCACGGGTCCCCGCCGAGGCACGCCTCAACATCGCGCATGTATATCTCCTCCGAGCCGTCGGTCAGAAGCGCCGGCGAGCTGTAAAACACCCGCATCATAGAAAGAACGCTCTCTCTGTGCTCCGCCGTCATTGTAACTATGTCGAACATTTTTGCCTCCCATAAAAAATTCCGCTCACTCGACTATATAGCCGAGACCGACCTTCGTCGTGATAAAATCGGTTAGTCCAGACAGCTCGAGCTTTTTGCGAAGGCGGTTTATGTTGACCGTAAGCGTGTTTTCGTCTATGAACTGCTGCGTTTTCCAAAGCCTCTCCATCAGCCGCTCGCGGCTGACGACCTTTCCCTTGTTCTCCAAAAGGCAGAGAAGTATGCGGTATTCGTTTTTTGTCAGGGAAATGACCTCGCCGTTATACTGCAGCGTGTCGTCGCCCGTATTGAGGACGGCGCCTCTGTGCGAGAGCAGGCGCGAATCGGGGACGTAATCGTATACGCGGCGCAGAAGCGCCTGTATTTTCGCGATGAGCACCGCCCCGTCAAACGGCTTTGAGATAAAATCGTCCGCGCCCATGTTCATCGCCATAACGATATTCATATTGTCAGAAGCGGACGATATGAATATTATCGGCACCTTAGATATTTTTCTTATCTCGCAGCACCAATGGTATCCGTTATAGACGGGCAGACCGATGTCGAGCAGTACGAGATGAGGTCCGAAATCCACAAACTCGTCGAGCACGGCTCTGAAATCCTCGACCGCGCGACATTCGAGATCCCACTTTTCGGCCTGTTCCGTTATTGCGCCCGCAATGCTCCTGTCGTCTTCAACTATGAGCAGCCGATACATGGCTTCCTCCCGGCAAAGTTGCATTTGTCAATTCATTATGCCTTAGTATATCATGGTTTTGCCGAAAAATAAAGTCCCTTGTTTTACGGCAGAAAATAAAAGAGGACCGCACCCTCATCGTACGGTCCCGCTCTCCTTATTCTTCAACCTTAAAAGCACCTCTCCGATATCGCCGTTTATACATATCGATCTGTCTTTTATCTCGTCGGGACAGAAGGCCTGCCCGAAGTTCACGCACGCGTATACCGCGTTCGGGTTTTCGTTCGTCATGCTCCAAAACGGGTATTTTATTATGCCCGGGGTGTTGTAGCCGACGCCGAGCTCAAGGAAAAGAACGCGTCCGCCTTTCCTTGACCTTATGAAATCCGAGTACCGGACAGAGGCTTTGTGCCAGCCCTCGTCCTCGACAAAGCTTCCGTCCGAGCGCAGATTCATCGTCATCGGTCTATTACAGTGCGGGCACCTTGGCAAAAGCTCCTTCGGAATTTTCATATCGCGCTGGCGCGCCGCCATTTCGCGTATGATATCTTCGTTATCGAATGTTTCTTGTCGGCACGGCTTTGAGCATTGGAACAGCCCGTAATCCCCCTGCGTGTAAAAAAGGCGTGCTTTGTCAAATCCCGCCTTCTGAAAGCAGTGGTCGACGTTTGTCGTGATGACAAAGTAGTCCTTTTTCCCGACGAGCGAAAGCAGGTTTTCGTATACGGGCTTCGGCGCGTCCATATAGCGGTTGATGAAAATATACCGGCTCCAGTATGCCCAGAACTCCTCCTCTGTTTCGTAAGGATAAAAGCCGCCGGAATACATGTCCGAAAAGCCGTATTTTGAGGCAAAATCGGAGAAATATTTTCGGAACCTCTCGCCGTCGTACACAAATCCCGCCGAGGTCGAAAGTCCGGCTCCCGCGCCGACGATGACGGCGTCCGCTTTGTCAAGCGCCTCCCCGAGCGCCTCTATCTCATCCGAGCAGCCGCCTGTATATTTCAAGGTCGACGTCCTTCCAAACATTGAATATCACCTCCGTTTTCCCCTTGTATTCTCTGACCGTGCGGACAGCGATCTCCGCAGCCTCCTCATTCGGGAAGCGAAATTCTCCCGTTGAGATGCAGCAGAAAGCAACGCTTTGTATACCGTGCTCCTCCGCCGCGCGCAGGCACGATCGGTAGCAGGACGCAAGCTGCTCCCGTGCCTCCTCGGTCACATATCCGTGAACGGCGGGGCCGACCGTGTGGATAACGCTGCCGCACGGCAGATTATATGCGGGCGTCACCTTTGCACGTCCGACAGGCTCTTCATGCCCCTGCCTTTCCATTATTTCCGCGCACGCGAGCCTGAGCTGCACACCCGCGTATGTGTGGATAGCGTTGTCTATGCAGCCGTGACACGGCACGTAGCAGCCCGTCATGCCTGAGTTTGCGGCGTTCACGACAGCGCCGCACGAAAGCGTCGTTATGTCGCCCTGCCAAAGGTATATGCCCTCCTCAACGGGTCGTAGCTCCGATATGTCAGTGACGCCCTTTCGTGCCGTCTCCTCCCGCAGATACGCGTCCTGAACCGCGAGAAAATCCTCGCCGATCGGCATCGGCGGGCGCACGTTCATAAGCGAGCGCAGAAGCCTTTTCTCTTCCGCTTCGCCCGAGGGAACTTTCAGTTCCCGATATCGGGGCTGTTCATCGATCAGCTTCCGAATAAGAAATTCTCTTTTTTCTCTTTGCGTCATATTATCCTCGTTTTTCTATCGCCTTTACGGGACAGACCGCAAAGCAATTTCCGCAGTGTAAGCAGTGGTTTTGCTGAATACGGCAGGGCTTTCCCGGCTCAATGCACCGCTGCGGACAGTTTTTCAGGCACCTGCCGCAGCCGATACATTTATCAAGAATGACATATCCTTTTTGGGTGAGGTTTCCCGCACCGATGGTGTAGCTCTCCCGGAAGATCGGATTGACGCCGAGATTGAAATATTCGATTTCCGCGTCCCTGATCTCAAAGACGATCCCCGCCATTTTTCGGGTATCGCCGGGATAGACGTTCGAGAGATAGGGCTGCTCCGCAAAAATCGTGTCGATCCACTTTTCCTGTTCCTCCTTCGGGACGAGAACCGCCTTTGCGGACAGGCGAATCATTTCTTTATACTTGGTGTAGCCAAGCACCTGTACGCGCCCGTCGGTCAGAAGCTCCTCGCAGAAGGCTTTTCCTTTTGCGGTAAAGAAGATCATTCTGTCAGCCTCATAGTGAATGGCAGAAATATTGCGGATCTGCGGTGCGCCGTCTTTGTCCACCGTCGCAAAAGCCAGTACGCCGACATATTCTAATTTCTTCAAACAAGTTTGTGCGTCCATTCTAAATACCTCATTCGATGATTTTTGCCCTGTAGACTTTCCTCAGCTTCGGCTGCGGATATTCACCATCACAATATCCCAATGTTACAAAGCAGCGGGAGGTATAGTTTTCAGGGATATTCCATTCCCGGAGAAGCGCCGCGCCTATCTCACCCGCAAAGGTTTCCTCACCTCTTGCGATGATGCAGGAAGAAATGCCAAGCTCCGCTGCCATCAGCACCATATTTTCGGCACAGCAAAAGGCGTCCGGGATGCTGTAAAGAAAATTTTTCATGGCAAAAACGATGCAGACGGCGGGAGCGCCGTAGAACCCGCTTTTTATGGTCGGGTCGTCAATGATACTTGGCTGGTCTGCGGAAACATAACTGCCGGACAGCCTTGAACGGTCGAACCGGGCGACATTCAGCCTGCCGATCTTCTCCGCAAGCTCCGCATTTCGGATACCCACAATGATACTGCGCTGACCGCCTCCGGCGTTTGGCGCATAGGTTCCTGCCTCGATGATCGTCTCCATATCGTCACGGGAAATCTGCCTGTCCTGATACTTTCGGATAGAACGGCGGTATTTCATAAGCTCTAAAAGTTCCATCAGACTATCTCCTTCCAGCACTGCGGGTCCGCCTCATAGAAGCTGCCGTTTGTCCCCTTGGCAACGGCAGGACAGCCACGGCACCATGCTTTCAATTCGCATTTCCCGCATTTCTTGAAGCTGTCATATTCCCGGTATTGCTCCATCTCACATACCCAAACATCTGCCAGCCGGTCGGTGAATACATTGCCGACTTTGCTATCCGCAACGCGGCGGCAGGCGTACACATCGCCGGTGGGCAGAATCGTGATATGGCAGTTGCCGCAGTTGCACCCGCCGTAGATCATGCCCTTTTTTGCGTCTGCGGGTATTTTGAATGTTCCCGTCCCATACTCGTAGAGCGTCCAAAGATGATCTTTTTTGTTGAAATAAGTCGGGCACCCATCCGCCTCATACTCTTTGAATTTCTTATCGCAGATCGCCAGCAGCTCACGATACTCCTGCGGCGTCATGGAGGCGTCCAGATCGCCGCCGCTGGGGACATAGCGGGAAAAAGCAAACACGTTTACCCCCGCCGCCACCACCGCGTCGATAATTCCCGGCACCTCCATGCGGTTTGTTCCCAATACCGTCGTCATGATCACGCTTCGCATCCCGGAGCGGTTGATGCAGCCGATCTTCTCTATCGTGCAGTCAAACGATCCCGGCTTGCGGAACCAATCGTGGGTCTCATGGAGTCCGTCAAGGGAGAGCTGGTATTTTTCGCAGCCGTAGTATTTCATTTCCCGGCATACCTGATCGTTTAAATGAAACGGGTTGCCCATAATGGTAAACGGAATGTTGTGTTCTTTCATGAGAGCCAGCAGCCGCCAGAAATCAGGGTGCAGGATGGGATCGCCGCCGGTGAGATAGAAATATGGCAGTCTGCTATACACCTCGCAGAAGTCAAGACAGTTAAAAAAGGTGTCCTCCATCTGCGCCCAAGTCATGCTTTGGAGTTCGTGACACTTGTCACCGGAGAAAATATAACAGTGTTTGCACCGCTGGTCGCACTCGTCCGTGATATGCCATTGGAAAGCGAAGAATTGCTTCGCTTCAGAAAAATACTGCTTCATCGTCAGTCCTCGCTTTATGGTAAATCGGCTTGACCGAATAATAATCGTGGTTCCCGGCAGAATTGCTCCCGCCGGGAACGGTTTGGGATGGGAAAGTTACTTCTTGTCCCCGGCACCGCAGGCAGTCCCGCAAGCCGCAGAAGCCTCGGGTTTGTCAGCCGCACCGCAAGCAGCAGGAGTCTCGGCAGGCTTGTCAGCAGCACCGCAAGCAGAACCACAGGCGGTCGGCTTTTCTTCTGCAGTTCCTTTGGAACTGCTCTTATCGGCAGCACCGCAAGCGGCGGGAGCCTCTGCCGCAGTTCCTTCGGAACTGATCTTGTCAGCCGCGCCGCAAGCTGCGCCACAGGCGGAAGCTTCCTTGTCCTCAGTCCATCCGGCGAGATTAGAAAGTGCCATTTTCGTGTCCTCCTTCATAGATTTATGGAGCTTTTCGCCTCCTATATCTATCATTGTACGGATATTTTTTCTCCGCACAAGTACGCACTTTTTTGTGCGGTACGCACCTTTTTGTAACTTTTGGGCGTTTGGGGCGCTTTACGGCAAAATCAACTTTTAACTTTTTTGTGAACTCACCCGAAGCTATTGCATTTAAAAGTGTGCTGCCGTATAATAGGAGTGTAACATTACATTCTGATGTAACGGAGGTGCTTTATGAAAACGAAAGCCGAACTCATCCCCGAATGTCCCGTAGCAACTACGGTTCAACTCATCGGGAACAAGTGGAAGCTTTTGATTATACGAAATCTGCTCCAGCGCCCGTGGCGTTTCAATGAGCTTCAAAAGAATCTAGAAGGAATCAGCCAAAAGGTACTCACAGACAGCCTGCGCTCTATGGAGGCGGATGGTATCATCACCCGTACCGTTTATCCCGAAGTCCCGCCGAGAGTGGAGTATGCGCTGTCTGAACTGGGGGAGAGCCTCAAACCGATTTTAGACGCCATGAAGGCTTGGGGCGAAAAATACAAACAAAATAATGAACAGACAGGAGAGAAACGATGAAGGTACTTATGATAAACGGCAGCCCGCGCAAAAACGGGAACACCGCACTGGCGCTCGAAGAGATGAAAAAGGTATTCGACCGCGAAGGCATAGATGTTGAGGAATTCTGCGTCGGTACGTGGCTCTATCCCAAATTTTGTGTAAACACCCCATCATGGCATAATGCGTATCTCGTGAGCGGTCGGCTCCGTCGACC
>CANRKP010000009.1 GCA_947631245.1 uncultured Clostridia bacterium | reverse complement strand
ACCGCCTGCTCTCGGCTGTATGACGGCGGCAGGACGCGGCGCGCCTTTTCGGTCGGAAGTGGAAAATCGGGCACAAGGACTATAAATTCGAGCTCACGGGGAAGCAGCACGCGCAGATACTCAAACCGCCTGCCCTCGAGCGCGCCCACGACCATATCTCCGAGAAAAGCGGGGGCGACGTTGTCGGGATGTCCCTCGAGCTTTACCGCCATGTGTAAAAGCTCGTCGCGCGAAAGCTCCGTTTCGCAGAGGCGGTCCGCTATAAGAAGACCTGAGACGATGCAGGCGGCGCTGCTGCCGAGCCCGCGTGCAAGCGGGATGCGGTCAGTCTGCCGCAGCATAAATCGCGGGAGCGGGCGTTTTTTTCGCTCCGAAAACCATTTTATCGTCTTATATATGAGATTTGTTTCGTCGAGAGGGATCGTCTGCCCCGCCTCGACGCTTTTGTCTATCTCGTTTCTGCTTTCGATTTTGAACGGCTCGTCAAAAGCGCATTCGCCGCCTGATGTGACGGAGACCTCGTTATAAAGCGAGAACGCCATTCCCGCGCTGTCGAAGCACGGACCCATATTGGCGCTCGTCGCGGGAACTTTTACAGTAAACATGCTTTTTTGCTTTCCGGTGTCACAGATTAGGGTATTTTCGCATATTGTATCATGCGGGAAAAATAAAATCAAGTGTCGGCGGCGGGGATGATAATGTCGACCTCCCCGGGCGCGGGCGCCTCAAAGCGCGAGGCAAATTTTTTCATCAGCCCCTTGTCTATTATGTAGGCGGGCACGTCGCCCGAAAAAACGGCGCGGTTGCGGCGCTCTATCCGCGCGCGCCACTCGTCCTCGGATATATCTATAAAGCATATCTCAAGCGGGATGCCGCGGCGGGAGAAATATTTTCTTAAGTCGCCTCTCGCCTTTGACGTCCAGAGCCCCCAGTCAAGAACGACGTCGACGCCGCCCGAGACGATCTCCGCCGCCTTTGAAAGAAGAAAGCGCTCGGTCCGCTCGGCATATGTGTCGTGCATGTCACCCGCGTCCCGCCCGAAGAGGGCGAGCATGACCTCGTCTATCGAAAGGAGAACAGCGCCCGTCTTTTTCCGTATCTTGTTCGCGTATGAAGTTTTTCCGCAGCATATCCTGCCGCATACTGCCGTCACTTTAGCCATGGGGTACCGCCTTATTTCGGTTTTTCGGTTTCATTGTATCATAACCGTCGAAAAAAATCCATATGCCGCGTTATTGACACGTCCACGCCTTTGTGATAAAATACCACCGTCGACATTAGATACTGGGATATGGTGTAATGGCAACACAAAAGACTTTGACTCTTTCATTGCAGGTTCGAATCCTGCTATCCCAGAAAAAAGCGCCGAAAAAAGCGGCGCTTTTTCCTTTTCAAATTCAAACGGTATGCGACATTTTTCAACCCGCGGTTAAATCGAATTTGCCGAAACGGTTATTGCGGTTTTCGCGGGGACAATATATAATATGAAATATAATTGCAATCTTTATCTTTGCAGGGACAAAAAATGACCATCGGCGAAAAAATAAAGGAGTTGAGGCTCGCGCACGGGATGACGCAGGAAAAGCTCGCCGCGTATCTCAAGATCTCGTCGCAGTCTATCTCAAAATGGGAGAACAACAACGCCATGCCCGACGTGTCGTTGCTCGTTCCGCTCGCGAATTTTTTCGGCGTCACGATGGATGAGCTTTTCGACAGGGATGCCGAGAGCGAGGCCGAGGAGGTCGAGAGCTATTTCGAGACGAGCGAGCGCCTTATGAGCGGCGTATGCCTCGAAGAGGACCTCGCGCTGTGGGAGGAGGCCGCCGAGCGCTTTCCCGGCAGCTTTCAGGTGCTGCACAGCCTCGCACATGCGCTTTGGCGCTCGCTTCCCTACACGGACGCGCCGAGCGATGCCGACAGGAAGAACGCGGAGCGCGTTATCGACATATGCCGCCGCATCCTTGACGACTGCACCGACAACGACATCAGAAACGGGGCGATACAGCTCCTCGCCTACACATACGGGCGCGAGGGCTATCCCTGCGCCGACGAGGAGCTCGCGGTAAAATACGCAAATATGGCGGGCACGCTGTACGCCTGCCGTGAGGAACTTCTCGAAAACGCGTATTTCACGGCGGAGAACAGGCACAAGGCGAAGGAGCAGAGGCACAAAAACACCCTCTCTTATATCGACCTTGCGGCGATAAACATATTCAATGACGAGTACGACACGCCGGAGGAGGTCATATTTGCGTGCGAAACGGCGATAAAACTGTGGGATACGCTGTTTTACGACGGCAACTACCTCGACCACAACGCCGATATCGCATATGTGAAGATGCTTTTGGCGGAGCAGTACGCGCTGATGGGAGAGCGGGAAAAGACGCTTTCGTCTCTGCGCGAGGCTTTGGGACACGCAAAGGCATACGACGGGATCGTGCCCGGGCGGCACGCGTACACGAGCGCGTTTTTGTCGTCTGCCTCGTGTGAAACGCCGGACGGCGCGGGCGGCGAGCTCTCGTTTTGGCTGTCGGAGATAAGGGAGAACGACGCGTTTTCGTTCCTTCACGGCGACGCCGAATACGAAGAGCTGATAAACGGTTAAGGGAAAAGAAGAGGGGAGACGGTTTTTGAAACCGCCTCCCTATTTTTTATCATAGGCTTTTTTGCCTTTGTCGGCTCATTTTCCCTTCGTGCCGAGCCTTTCGTCAGCCAGCTTATCGAAAAATATCGCCCAGCGGACGACCTCGCCCGGGTCACCAATCGGCGAGAGCTGAAGGAGCGTCTTGTCGTGATAGATATCGAAGCGCTTGCCGACCGTTATCGGGACGGCGGGGATCTGAGACGTCGGCAGCTCGAAGGCGAGATGCTCGCCGAAGAGCGTGCCGTCAAACGTGAATTTTTCCCTGTCGAGCGTGCAGTGCGCCTCGCCCGCGCCGTGGACGACGTAGCCTTTCTCGTCCGTGGAGCCGATGGTGAAATCGCCCGAGAGCGGAGTTGAGATGTCGAAATTCGCGTACTGCCAGTCGTACCAGCCGCCGACGGTATCAAACGGCGCGCCTGTCAGAACATAGTCGCGGGAGAGCACCGCGTCCATGCCGCAGGAGGCGCATTTGATGTGCGAGCCGCCCGCGGTGAGCGTGCGCTCCGCGCCGCAGGAGGGGCATTTATAAAGGATACCGTCGAGCCCCGCCGTCGTGTCGCGGGTCGAATATTTTATTCCGCGGCACGATACCTCGTCGTCGTGGCGCAGCTTGTCCGAAACGAGGTCGAAGATCTCGTCCTTGCTCATAGAAGGGATCTCGTCGGCGGAGAGAAGCTTTTCTGTCTCTATCATTATCCTGCCGCGCCGCGCGCCGCGCCCCCACTTCGGGAACGTGAGCGAAGCGCCCGTCGGGGTGACGCGGTAGACGTCGACACGGAGCTTTCTCACGAGCTCCGCCGTGCCCTCCGTTATCCGCATCGAATGCGCCGTCCATGTCAGCCTGCCCTCGGGGAATAGGACTATTATTCTCCCGTCGCGCGCGGCGCGCATCATGTTGAGCACCGTGCCGGCGTCACTGTCGAACATACGCTTCGTTATGACGTGCAGCGGGGAGAGGATCGGGCGCAGAAAGCGCTTTGCCCAGAAATGGGCGCTGAGGACGAATGTAGCTCTGTGCGGCAGCAGCGCCATGCCGACGAGAAAGTGATCCCTGTCGGAAAGATGGTTCGCGAGCACGAGCGCCGGTCCCTTTATGTCGCGGATGCCGCTTTTGTCGACCGTGACGCGGTATCTTATCCTCATGTAGAGGGACACGAGGACCGCGGCGGGATAGTAAAGGATCGCCGCGGGGGGCGGGAATTTCCTGCGTTTTTTCTTTTTCACGTCTTTATTTTTGCGCTCCGCTCACCGTGTAACGGGTGCCCTCGGGCGTGTCTATGAGAGTTATCCCGCGCGCGGAAAGCTCGTTTCTTATCGCGTCCGCGAGCGCGAAGTCACGGGCTTTTTTCGCCTCCGCCCGTTTTGCTATCGCGGCGAGTATCTCGGGGTCGCCCTCCTCCGCCTGACGCTTCGCCTCGTCGGCGTCGCGGCGCGCTTTTGCGTTTTTGACTATGTCGAGGCAGAGCACGCGGTCGAAGTCATCTATGAGCGCGAGCTTCGTTTTGTCGTTCGTGTCGGCCTTTAATACGTCGTAGAGCGCGGTTATTGCAAGAGATGTGTTTATGTCGTTGTCGAGCGCATCCGTGAAGCGGCGTTTGTATTCTTCAAACGCTGCGGCGTCGATGTCGCCGTCAGCATCCGCATCCAGCTGGGAGACGCGGGAGACGAGCTTATCGTATGTGCCGCGCGCGTTTTCGAGCGCGTCCCAGGAGAAGACGAGGGATTTGCGATAGTGGGAGCCGAGGCAGAAGAAGCGGTAAACGACGGGCGAGATCCCCTTGTTCTCGAGCGTCCCGAGCGTCAGAAATTCTCCCTTCGACTTCGACATTTTTCCGCTCTGCGTGTTGAGGTGGAGCACATGGAACCAGTACGAGCACCATTTGTGCCCAAGGTATGCCTCAGACTGCGCTATCTCGTTCGTGTGATGGGGGAAGGCGTTGTCGATACCGCCGCAGTGGATGTCGAGATATTCGCCCAAGTGTTTCATGGATATGGCGGAGCACTCGATGTGCCAGCCGGGATATCCGAGCCCCCAGGGGGAGTTCCATTTTAGCTCCTGATCCTCGAATTTGCTCTTCGTGAACCAAAGCGCGAAGTCGCACTTATTGCGCTTTGCGTCGTCCGCCTCGACGCCCTCGCGGACGCCGACGGCGAGGTCCTCCTCGTTCTGACGGTTGAAGACGTAGTAGTCCTCGAGCTTCGAGGTGTCAAAATACACGTTCCCGCCCGAAACGTACGCGTAGCCGGTGTCGATGAGCTTTTTTATTATCTTGATATATTCTCCGATGCAGCGGGTCGCGGGCTCGACGACGTCGGGACGGCGTATGTTGAGCTTTCTGCAGTCCTCGAAAAACGCGTCCGTGTAGAATTTCGCTATCTCGAGCACCGTCTTGTGCTCGCGTCTCGCGCCCGTCAGCATTTTGTCCTCGCCGTCGTCGGAGTCTCCGGCGAGGTGACCGACGTCGGTGATGTTCATGACCCGCTTGACGTCGTAGCCGGAATAACGCAGATAGCGGTCGAGGATGTCCTCCATGATATATGTGCGGAGGTTTCCTATGTGCGCGAAGTGATATACCGTCGGTCCGCATGTGTACATCCCGACCTTGCCTTCCTCATGCGGGCGGAACGGCTCGCGTTCGCGGGAGAGGGAATTATAAAGATACAGCATCAGATGTCTCCTCGATATTTTATCTTTGAGGCGGGTATATATCGTTATTGCCGCCGTCGCCGTTATTGCCGCCGTTGTTTCCACCGTCGACGTTCACCGTTATCGTGCCGCTGACGGTCTTTTTTCGGCTCACGTCCGAAAGGACAATGACGGAGGCGCATGCGACCGCGACGACCGCGGACACGACGAGAGTTATTATCACCTCCGCGGGGGACGAGTCCTCGCGCATCAGAGGAATGTAATTGGCGAGGTTGAAGCCCATGTGAAGGATGAAGGGTGCGAGCACGGTTTCAAACTTGATGTAAGCATATGCGAGCATGAGACCGAGCACGGTCGCGTAGCAGAAGGCGATGAACACGCCGTGCGCCATGCCGAATACGGCGGCGGAGAGGATGACGGCGGCGGCCGTCGGCATCCCGCGGCGGAGCCGCGTGTATATGCAGCCGCGGAAGATGAGTTCCTCAACAAGAGGTCCCATTATACCGACGGCGACGATCTCGACTATGAACTGCAGCGGACCCTCGCTGTGCCCCATATATTCGTATACGGAGTTGAAATTTTCGAGCATCTCCTGCGACCAGGGGATCAGGTTTACTACCATCGTGACGAGGAACTGAACCGCTACACCGAGCGGGAAGAGCAGCGCCGCTTTCCATGAGCGGAGGGGATAAAAGCCCGTGTGCTCGGAGAACGGGCGGCTCTTGAGCGCAGATGTGACTGCGAGCGCCACTATCGTTAAGACCGAGGATGTAAGGCTTATGAGGTTGAAATCGAAATCGGTAAGATCCTCCGTGATCTTATCCTGCATCTCGCCGATTATCCTGTCGTATTCTTCGTCTGAAATATAACCGTTCTCGGGTATCTCGTCCATGTATTCGTCAAAAAAATCGGAATAAGTGCCGATTGCGCGGACGAAGATAAAGCCGAAGGTGACTATCGTCTGGCAGAGGAAGAAGAGAAGGAAGTAGAGCGCGGCGTGACCTATCGCGGAGAAGAATTTCTGCGACTTCGTCTTTTCGTGCCTGACGGGCGGGACGTACGGAGGCGGTACCGTGTAGCCGTTATAGTTGTAGTAGCCGTAGCCGCCGCCGTTATACGGACCGAACCTGCCCTGGGGCACGTTGTCGGGGCGGCCCGTGCCTGCGCCGTTTCCGCCGCAGCCGCCTCCGTTGCCGTTGCCGCCGTTCGTGAAAGGCGGGGGCGTGCCGGGCGATTTCGCGCCGTCGGCGCCTTTGTTTTCGGGGGGAGCGGTCTGCCCCTCGTCGGCAGACTCGGGCTTTACTTCAATTTCGGAATCGTCGGTGAAGGATTTGCCGCAGTAGGGGCAGTACTGAAATCCGTCATCTGACATGCGGAAGCAGCGTTTGCAGATCATTTTTTATTTTTTCCTTTCCTTTTGGTTTGTTTTACGTCTTTAAATATCGCCGTCGGCGGTGCCGGCGGTGTCAGCGGCGGGGAGCCGTTTTTTGAGCTCCGACAGCTCAAATTCAATCTCGCAGAGCTTGGCGGAAACGGGGTCGGGTATGTGCACCTGATCGAGCTCGTCGACGCGGCGTCCGTTCATCTTCACCGTGCGCGCCGGTATGCCGACGGCGGTGCTGTTTGCGGGGACGGATGAGAGGACGACGGCGCCCGCCGCGATCTTTGCCCCGTCGCCTATCTCAAAGCCGCCGAGTATCTTGGCGCCGGCTCCCACCATGACGCCGCGCCCGAGCGTCGGGTGGCGCTTGCCCTGCTCCTTCCCGTTGCCTCCGAGCGTGACGCACTGGTATATGGTGCAGTCGTCGCCGACCTCGGCGGTCTCGCCGATGACGACGGCGCCGCCGTGATCTATGAAAAGACCGTGCCCGAGCTTTGCGCCCGGGTGTATCTCGATGCCGGTGAGCGCCCGCGCCGCCTGGCTTATCGCGCGTGCGGAGAAATAGTGCCCTCTTTCGTAAAGCGCGTGCGAGGCGCGGTGCGCCCATATCGCGTGGACGCCGGGATATAGCAGCGCCGCCTCAAGGTCGCTCCTCGCCGCGGGGTCGCGGTCGCGGACGGCTTTTATGTCGCGGCGCGCCTCGGATACGGCGTCGGCGACGCTCTTCTTTATTCGTCCTGCGAGCCGGTCCGCCTCGACCCCGCCCGTAAATGATATGATCATTCTCAAAAATATCAGCCTCCTTCGTATATTCGGTCTTATAAGGAAGCGCGCGGCACCGAAACAAAAAAGCCGCCCTCCCGTGAAATTTCACGGGAGGCGGTATGCCGCGGTTCCACTCCGATTTGTCGCTCTCTTCCGTATAACGTCCGGTGACGCCGCGGGATACTGAAATTTCCCCCGCGGAGACTCGCGGACGCACATACGGGGCGCGCGTCCGTCTCTCTCAGCTTTAAAGACGGTCTCTTTGACGCGGGCAAATCCCGTTTTCTTTCCGGTCAACGTCTGTTTCATATTGCGTTTACTACATTATATACGAGTTCGGACGATTTGTAAACACCTATTTTTTTAAAAACGGTGCCCGCCGCCCTATTTTTTCTTGCAAACTCGCCCTGCCGGTGGTATACTTAATTATGTATTATGCTTTGAGGTCGAAAAAAGGTCTTTTGGCGGGAGGACGGAAAAAGCGTGAAGGACGCGGGCGTTTTGAAAACGGACGAAAAAATTACGGAAAAGGAAAGCGCGGGCGCGAAAAAAGCGGGCGTCGGAAACGCATTTGCCATGGTTCTTGCCGCCGCCGTCGCCGCCGCCTCCGTATATCTTTTGTTCCTCTGCTTTGCGGACGCCTGCGAGCCGGAAAAGCCCTTCATAACCGCGACAGGCACGGGGATATTTTTGTGTCCCGTGTGTGTTTTGACATTTGCCGCCGGCGTCGTTTACACCGTATACAGATTTCGCGGTGACAGGGTCCCCTCGGCGCTCGGGGGGATATCCCTCGGCGCGCTGCCGCACGCGGTCATGGTGCTGTCTCTCGTGACGGAGGTCTTGACCGTGACGAACTTTTTCAACCACGCGATGGAGTTTCTGACGAGCGGCATTTCAAAATCGCTCTTTACCGTATACGCAGTGCTTTCGCTGATGCTTGCGGCAGCCCTTTTCGGGAGCGCTCTCGAAACGAGGAAAAGATGGAAGAGGTGCGGATGAAGCCCATGAGAGGCGCGGTTTTCGATATGGACGGGCTCATGCTCGATACGGAGCGCGTCTCAAGGCTCGCCTTTGACTATGCGGGCGAGATGACGGGCGTCGGCAAGGCGGGATATCTGACTGTGCAGATGCTGGGGCTGTCCCCGCAGGCTTCGTCGGAAATACTTTACCGCGAATACGGCGAGGCATATCACGAAGAGGAATTCAGGCGGTACGCGGACGAATTCCGCGCGCGTTATTTCGCGGAGCACGGCATTCCTAAAAAACCGGGTCTGCTCGACGTTCTCGAAAGACTTTCGTCGTCGGGACTGCGGCTCGCGGTCGCGTCGTCGACGAAGAGGGAGACGGTGCTTTCCCAGCTCACGGACGCCGGAGCCGTCGGATTTTTCGACGCCGTCGTGTGCGGCGACATGGTGGAAAGATACAAGCCCGAGCCGGACATATATCTTCGCGCGTGCGAGCTTTTGAGGCTGCCGCCGTGCGAATGCTGGGCGCTCGACGACGCGCCCGCCGGCGTTGCCTCGGCGCATGCCGCCGGCTGTCGGGTCATAATGATACCGGATCTTATGATGCCGGACGCTGAGTGCCTTGCTTCGGCGGAGCTCGTCTGCCGTGACCTTTCGGAGGCGGCGGCGCACATTCTTTCGGACGGCGGGTAAAAAACGGCGCGGGAGCTTATTTGATATGGAGAAAAAAGAGAGATCACCGTACCTTCAGTGCGGGCAGATAATAAACACTCACGGCGTAAGGGGAGCCGTCAAGGCGAGGTCGGACTGCGACAGCCCGGAAATACTCGCCTCGCTGCGGCGCGTTTACACCGAGCGAGGCGGCAGCTTTACGCCTTATGAAGTCAGGGGCGCCTCGGTGCTCAAGGGATTTGTGCTTCTTACGCTTGAGGGAGTTGACGACCTCGACGCGGCGGTCCGCCTTAAGGGGAGGAACATATACGCGGAAAGGGACGAGCTGTCGGAATTTCTCGGTGAGGGAGACAGGTTTATAGCGGACCTTTTGGGGCTTCCCCTCGTAGACGCCGACACGGGAGACGTGCTGGGCGTTCTGACGGACGTCATAAACAGGGGCGCGCAGGACATCTACGTTGTTGAAACCCCGAACGGCGAGCGGATGATGCCCGCCGTGCCCGAATTTGTCATAAGCATAACGGACGAGGCGATAACGGTGCGCCCGATACCGGGGATGCTCGACTGAAAGACGAAAAATCATGAGATTTGATATTCTGACCCTTTTTCCCGAAATGGTCATGGGGGTGCTCTCCGAAAGCATAATAGGCAGGGCCGCCTCGTCGGGTAAAATAGAGATACGGGCGCACAATATCCGAGACTATACTCTCGACCGCCACCGCCGCGTCGACGACACGCCTTACGGCGGCGGGATGGGGATGCTGATGATGCCGCAGCCCGTCTGCGACTGCTACGACGCCGTCAGGGCGACGGTCCCCGAGGGGGCGTCCGTCAGGTGCGTGTATATGTCGCCTAAGGGGATGCCGCTGACGCAGCGAAAGGTAAAAGAGCTCTCGGAATACGACTGCCTCATAATTCTTTGCGGTCATTACGAGGGAATAGATCAGCGCGCGCTCGACCTTGTGGCGGACGAGTATATCTCGATAGGGGATTATGTGCTCACGGGCGGCGAGCTGCCCGCCTGCGTCCTCGTCGACGCGGTGTCCCGCCTTGTCGACGGGGTGCTCGCCTCGCCGGAATGCTACGAGACGGAGAGCCTTTCGGACGGGCTGCTCGAGTATCCGCAGTACACAAGACCGCCCGTTTACCGCGGGCTTGCGGTCCCGGAGATACTGCTTTCGGGACATCACGAGAAAATAAACGCATGGCGCGAGAAAGAAGCGCGCGCGGCGACCGAAAGGCTCCGCCCCGACCTGTTGCGGGACGCGGAGGAAGACGGGAAAAAATAACATCAAAAAAAGGAAGGGGGCGGCGTATGGGACGCGGCGAGAGCATGAAAAGACGCGCCGAAAAGAGCCTGCGTCAGGGCTTTTTCGGCAGGGTCTTTACGTCGTACGGACAGATAGAGAGCGCGCGGAAGCACGGCGCCGTCCGTGAATTTTTCGCGGGCGTCCGCACGTCGCGCGTGACGGCAAAGGCCCGCCGTGCCGTGTCGCGCTCATTTGAGGAAAGCGCGATACTCCGCGGCGTCAGGCGGGCGGCGGCGATCCTTCCAAGGCTGACGCTGCGCTCATACGGCATGTTCTTTTTCTCTTTCGGATTTTACGTTGCCGTCGTGTGCATGATAAAGGCGATAGCGGCGGGCGGCGCCGTGTTCGAAACCGACGTGCTCGTCAGCGGAGGGGTGGCGATGCTCCTTTCGGTGCCGCTCCTTCTTTCGGGAAAAACGCTTGCAAACGCTGTCGCATCGGGAAAGATCGCGTCATATTTCGCATTTGACATTCTCGGATACAGACGCGAAGAAGCCGAAAGAGATGCGGGTATGATCTCGCGGGTGGACACCATGTTCCTCTTCGGCATGGTAGCGGGGCTTCTGACTTTTTCATTCAGCCCGAACCGTATAATAGGGGCGGTCCTGTCCGTCATTCTGCTCTACGTCGTCGGCTCCAAGCCCGAAACGGGGCTCATACTGCTTTTCGCCGGCTTCCCCTTCCTCTCAGACGGGCAGCTCTCGACGCTCATAATACTTATCGTTGTTTCATATTTCGTCAAGCTCGTCTGCGGCAGAAGAACGTTTCACATAGACACGGCGGACATATTCATGCTTCTGTTCTTCGTGATCTTTATCCTTGCCTCCGCGATAAATTACGGTGCGGGAACAGAGCATACGGGCTCTCCCCGCCGCATCCTTTATATCGTGCCTTATTTTCTCGTCGTCGGGCTCATCACGAACAAGGCGTGGAGAAGCAGGCTCATAAGGGCGCTCATGTTCGGCGGCTCAGCGCTCGCCGTCGTGAGCATATTCGGCATGTTCAGCGGGAACATCGCGTCGTTTGCGAACAGCTCGGGCAGCGCGTATGTGAGGGCGCTTGTCGGCTGGGCATGTCAAAGGGCTGCCGACGCCGAGACCGCGTCATATTACCTTGCGATGATGATGCCTGTCATGATAGCTTATATCGCACGCAGGGGAGAGGGAGGAAAGCGGATAAACACGGCGTTTTTCGCCGCGTTGACGCTTGCCGCCGCCGTCCTCACCATGTCCCGCGGGATATGGTTCGGCGCGCTCGCCGGCGTTGTTATCATGCTTATTATACTTGACGTCCGCTTCGCGCTTCTTCCGCTCGCCGGCGTCGTTTTGACGCCCGTTTTGATGCTCGTTTTGCCGCAGTCAGCGCTCGACGCGGTGTCGTCGCTCCTCGACGCGACGGGATACACTACCGTGTGGCGCGCCTCGGTACGCAGGCTTTCGGGCTCGATATTCTTTGACAACTTCGTCGGCGGCATCGGCTCGGGTGACGGGCTGTTCTACGCCGTTTACGACGCGAGCTCGCCGGTCGGCGCGTCCGCCGACAACGCGCAGGGGCTGTTTTTGCAGATAGCGTGCGAGCTCGGCGTGTTCGGACTGCTGGCGTTTCTGACCGTCGTCGTGCTCCTTCTCATCAAGGCGTTCACGGCTTCTGCCGTGCGGGAGGACAAGGCGCAGAAAAGGTGCTCGGGCGCGCTCGGCTCCGGATTTGCGGCGGCGCTCATAGCGGGCATTTCGGGCTATATTTGGGTGGACGACAGGATGATGCTTTTGTTCTTTATGTTCGCGGGGGTCGTCTCCGCATACAACAGCGTGAGGGAAAACGAACGCACGGCGGCGGCCGCCGCCGTGGGATACGTCTCCGGAGACGGCGCTTCGGCGTCGATAGATATGATCTGAGGTCGGCGTGCGGCAGCTGATGAGAAAAATTAGGAGGTTCTCGGCATGAGCATGAGAGGGGAAAAGAAGCGGACAGCGTTTACGGCGGCTGACGTCGTCATCGTCGTTCTGCTTCTGCTCTTGGGTTTCTTTATATACAGATACACGTTCGCGGATACATCGGGAGACGGAGCGGAGACCGAATATGTCGTCAGGGTGTCCGCCATACGCACCGAGCTTTCGGACAGGGTCTCGGCAGACGATGAGGTATACAGCAAGGACGGCGAATTCATGGGCCGCGTTATTTCCTGTACGGCAGCGGCGGCGATAGATCCCGAAACGGGCAGGCAGCTCCCCGACCAGTGGACGGATCTATATATAACTATCGACGCGCTTGCCGACGGCGACGGAAAGGTCTCGGGCATGAAGATAGCTGCGGAACGCGAGCTCGAGCTCTATACGAAGGGACTTTTTTTCAAGGGAGTTGTCGTGAACGTGCGCGGATAGTAAGGAGCCTGCACTAAGGCAAAAAACGACGGAAGAACTGTTTTTGGACGGTGGAAGAAATGAAAAGAAAACGCGCCTCATTCGGGGCACTCGATATATTTTTGATACTGCTCGTCGTTTTGTGCGCGACGGGCGTCGCCGTGCGGTTCGTGCTGACTGACGAGAAGGGCATTCTCGCGTCAACGCCCGATACGGTCTCGGCGGCGGTGCAGGTGCTGATAACGAACGTGGAGAACACCTCGACGGAGTTCTTTACTGATGGCGGCAAGCTCCGCGTCGGCAGCACGGGCGTCGAGGGCGAGATACTGAGTCCTGTCTCGGTGACGCCGGCTGAATATATAAAGGAAGACGAAAACGGGGACTTGGTGCTCGCTTATCAGGCGGATGAGAACGGGAAAAAGGACGTGAGGTGCACGGTCGTGCTTGACGGCTTCTTCAAGGACGGTATCTTCCTGCTCGGCGGGACCGAGCCGATAATACCCGGCGCCGAGATAAAGCTCGAGGGCGACGGTGTCGTCGTCAACGCCCTCGTCATAGACTCGGCTCCGCTCGAAGAGTGAAGAGTGAAGAGTGACGTAAATCGTGAAAAATCGCCTAAAATCAAAAACAGGCGGCGTCGAAAAACATGAATATGTACTATTGATTTCACGGAGGCGTTTTGATATAATTATCGCAAGCATAATTTATCGGGTGAATACTGTCGTATCCATCCGTGTCGGAGGATATGATACAGAATGATATCTCGCACCGTAAAGGTTGAAAACTCGGTCGGACTCCATGCAAGGCCGGCGACATATTTCATTCAGAAGGCCAACAGCTTTATGAGCTCCATCCTTATAGAATGCAACGGCGGAAAGGTAAACGCCAAGAGCCTTCTCGGGGTCCTCTCGCTTGGTATAGGTCAGAATTCCGAGATAACGCTTACAGCTACCGGCGTTGATGAGGTCGAAGCCGTTGACGGGCTCGTCGCTCTGATCGAGGCGGGTTTTTCCGAATAAAGTACGGGAAAACGATAGAGAATATCTTTTGCGGACGCGATTTTACGGTTGCGTCCGCTTTTTTCGTGACGGGGGGTGAGCTTTATGGAAAACGAAGGACGTGAGGCGAGGCGGCAGAGGCTTTTCCGCACGGCATCCATGCTGCCGCTGTGCCCCGGCGTATATATAATGAGAAACAAAACGGGCCGCGTGATCTATGTCGGGAAGTCGCGCGCGCTGCGCTCGCGCGTGTCGCAGTATTTTGCGAACACGCAGCACGCGGTCAAAACGGCGCGCATGGTGTCGGGCGTCGAGAGCTTCGACACGATAATATGCGGCACCGAGATAGAGGCGCTGACGCTCGAAAACGCGCTCATAAAGCAGTATGAGCCGAAATACAACATAAAGCTGAAGGACGCAAAATCGTACCCTTATATAAAGCTGCGCCTTACGGACGATTTTCCGAGACCGGAGATGACGAGGAAGCGCGGTTCCGAGAGCTCGAGGGAGGCCGTCTACTTCGGACCGTATTCGAGCGCGGGCGCAGTCAGGGACATTATTTCTTCGGTGGAGCGAATATTCAGGCTGCCGGCGTGCGGGCACGAATTTCCGCGCGACATCGGTCGCGTCGGGAGCTGCGTTTACGACCAGATGGGGCGCTGCGTCGGTATCTGCCGCGGCAACGTGACGTCCGAAGAGTACAAAAATTTGATAAGAGATGTGATAAACGTCCTCAGAGGCGATATTTCCGCGGCGAAGGCAGACCTTGAGGCGCGCATGGGAAAGTACGCGGAGGAGGAGAATTTCGAGGCGGCGGCAAGGTGCCGCGACAGCATAGCGGCGCTCGGAAGGCTCAAGGAGAGGCAGCACGTCGTCGCTTCGCCCGACACGGAGCGCGACGTGATCGCTTATTACGCGGACCCCGAGGGGATATGCTCGTCGGCGGCGCTCGTCGTCATAAGGGGCGGCGCCGTCGCGGACAAGCAGACGTTTGAATTCGGGGCGGCGCAGCTCATGGACGAAAACGGCATCTCGGGAGAGGGCGGACTTGCGGAATTCATTACTATGCTGTATTCGCACCGCGAATATATCCCACACGAGATCCTCACGGCGTTTTCGCTCGAGGACGGCGAGGTCGAGCTTTTGTCGGAATTTCTCACCGAGCGCGCGGGGCACCGCGTGACGGTCAGGATGCCGGAGCGCGGCGAGGGCAGAAAGGTCGCCGAGATGGCGGAGGAGAACGCCCGCGTCGCGGCGGAGCAGTACAAATCGAGGCAGAAGCGCGACACGGCGACGTCAGCGAAGCTCGCCTCGCTCCTGTCGCTCGAGGTCGTTCCGGAGCGCATCGAGTGCTACGACATATCAAATCTCGGCGGCGAGCACATCACGGCGGGAATGATAGTCTGCGAGGGGGGGAAGCTGAAAAAAAGCGACTACCGCCTCTTTAAGATAGAGGGGAACGGCGCGCCCGACGACTACGGAGCGATGGCGGAGGCGATAAGGCGCAGGCTCGGACATGGAGAATGGGGTCCGCTTCCCGACCTGATCCTTCTTGACGGCGGCGCGGGTCATGTTTCGACGATCCGCCGCGTCGTTAACGAGGCGGGAGCGGACGTCCCCGTGTTCGGCATGGTGAAGGACGATTTCCACAAGACGAGGGCGCTTATAGGCGAGCACGAGGGCGAGGAGATTGGCATCGCGCGCGAGCAGGCGGTGTTCCAGTTCATATACAGGCTCCAGGAGGAAGTCCACAGGTTTACGATATCGGGCATGAAAAGGGCGAAGTCGAAGACGTTGAAGCGCTCGTCGCTGACCGCGGTGCGCGGCATCGGGGAGGCAAAGGCGAGGGCGGTCATGTCGCATTTCGGCACGCTTTCCCGCCTGCGCGAGGCTGAGGCGGAGGAAATTTCCGCCGTGCGCGGCGTGAGCAGGCAGAACGCGGAGGACATATACGAATTTTTGCACGGGAAAGACGGAAAATAGGAGGCATTCGATGAGGATAATAACGGGTACGGCGCGCGGCAAAAAGCTCGAGACGCTCGAGGGCGAAAACACACGTCCGACGGGCGAGCGCGTCAAAGAGGCGGTCTTTTCGATGATACAGTTTGATATAGAGGGCAGGCGCGTGCTCGACCTTTTCGGAGGCTCGGGACAGCTTGCGCTCGAGGCGCTGTCGAGAGGAGCGGCGAGCGCGGTCATAACGGATAATTCTCCCGAGGCCGTCGAAATAATAAAGCGAAACGCAAAGGGAACAAGGCTTTTCGACCGCTGCCGCGTCTCCGTCATGGACGCGGAGCAGTTTCTGCGCCGCGCCGCCGGCAGGGAGAGCTTCGACATAATCTTTCTCGACCCGCCGTATGCGAGCGATCTGCTTTATAAGTCGCTCGTGCTTATAGCAAGGGGGGGCGTTGCCTCGGACGGCGCGCTCATCGTCTGCGAGTCGCCGGACGGGGATATTTTCCGCGGCGACGAGGCGCTGCGGGTAAGCTATGATATTGTCAGAAGCTCGGGCTACGGCAAGGCGCACATAACGATACTGACGCCCGCGGACGGCGGCGGGGACGCAAAGGAGGAGAGGACGGAATGAATGGCAAAATGAAAAAGGCGGTATTTACCGGAAGCTTTGACCCGTTCACAAAGGGACATCTCGATATCGTGAGGCGGGCTGCGGCGCTGTTTGACGAGGTGACGGTCGCCGTCTGCGTCAACACGGAAAAAACCGCTTCGGGAGGGAAAGGAATGTTCACGCCCGAGGAGAGGGTAGCGATAGCGGAGGCGTCCGTTTCGGGCGCCGCTCCTGACGGATGCGTCATAAAGACGGAGATATGCCCGGGGCTTCTCGCCGATTTCGCGCGCGAGCGCGGTATCGGGTTCATAATAAGGGGCGCGAGGGGATCGGCGGAGTTCGAGTACGAGGCGTCGATGGCGGAGGTCAACCGCGCGCTCTCAGGGCTCGAGACAGTCATATTCCCGGCGTCGCCGGAGCTTTCTTTCATAAGCTCGACGGTCGCGAGGGACATGATGATATACGGCAGAGGCGAGGTCGCTATGGCAGAGGCAGGCAGACGGGTGGCAGATGTGATACTTGCCGGAAGGAAAATGAACAAAAGCTGAAAAACACAGGTGCAAAAAACCGCGAACGGCAGAAAAGAACACGCCGTTCGCGGTTTTTTTATTTTTCCGCCCGGGAAATCGCGGTGTGGTATGGGAAAGTCTTTTTTTGAAAAAAATACCGCTCGGACGGCGGCAAAAGGCAGAGGGGCATGTCGGATTTCGGGCAAAAACGGAGAATTGCGCCGCGACGGGTGACGATATCAGGCGAACAAAGGAAGTTCAGGCGAAAAAATTAAAAAAACATCGGAAAACCGCACCATATTTTTTATTATTCGGCTTGACTTATTGGCGGGGAGATATTATAATAACATCAAGGTGGTGCAAAGTGGTGGTAAAATCCACATAGGGGCATCCAAAATCAATCGCAAAGGAGGCGCGGGGAGAGCTATGACCTGTTTTCTCGGTGAGTATCAGCAGGTAATGGACAGCAAAAACCGGATATTTATTCCGTCCAAGTTCCGTGATATCATAGGCGACCGCGCCTACATCACCTGCAACGTTGACGGATGCCTGTCCGTGTACTCCGAAGAGGGGTGGCAGAAATATACGGAACGTCTGCTCGCGCTCCCCTCGACGGAAGGCGCCGCCCTCATCCGCTTCATCTTCTCGACCGCGACGGACGCCAAGCCCGACGCGCAGGGGCGCGTCGTTCTGACGCAGGCGCTCCGCGACCACGCGGGACTTACGAAGGACATATATGTCATCGGCGTCGGCGACCACGCCGAGATCTGGGACAAGGAAAGGCGCGACGCCGACAAGACGGCGGAGAAGACGGCGGAGCTCATCAGCTTCATGCAGGCAAACAGGTTCTGATGGGCGGAAAACGTAAAAGCGAAAACTCGACTGCCGTGGATGATTTTACGGCACATCCGCGGCAAACTGATAGCGGCAGTACTGCGACTGGCGGCGCACGAATATCGGAGCATGATCCCGTATTCGTGCACCTGCCGGTCATGCTGTCGGAATGCATAGACGCGCTCGAAATTTCGCCGGACGGAATATACGTCGACGGGACTGCGGGCGGCGGCGGGCACAGTGAGGCGATAGCGAAAAGGCTCACAGGCAAAGGCAGGCTCGTGTCGATAGACAGAGACGGAGACGCCATTGAGGCGTGCCGCAGGCTGACAGACGCATATGGAGACCGCGTCACGCTCGTCCGCGACAATTACCGAAATCTTGCCTCGATACTTTCGGGGCTCGGAATAGAAAAAATCAACGGGGCTCTCTTCGATCTCGGGGTGAGCTCGCATCAGATAGACTCAAAGGAGCGCGGTTTTTCATATAGTCACGACGGGGACGCTCCGCTCGACATGAGGATGTCGAGAGACGATATGCTGACGGCATACGACGTCGTGAACGGATACGACAAAGAAACGCTGCGGCGCATCATCTCCGAATACGGCGAGGAGAGATTTGCGGGCAGGATAGCGGACAGGATAGCGGAGGCGCGGGAGCGCTCGCCGATAAGAACGACGGGGGAGCTTTCGGCTATAGTCACCTCGGCGGTGCCGGCGGCGACGGTGCCTGCGGGTTCGCATCCGGCGAAAAGGACGTTTCAGGCGATAAGGATAGAGGTCAACGGCGAGCTCGACGGCATCGAGCCTGCGCTGAGAGCGGCGGCGGACGCTATGGCTCCCGGCGGCAGGCTTGCGGTGATAACGTTCCATTCGCTCGAGGACAGGATAGTTAAGCGGGTGTTTTCTGAGCTTGCGCGAGGCTGCATATGCCCGCCTGATTTTCCGGTCTGCGTGTGCGGCAGGACGCCGAGCGTGCGTCTCATAGGAAAAAAGCCCGCGACGGCGGGTGCGGACGAGCTTTCGGCAAATCCGAGGGCGAGGAGCGCAAAGCTGCGCGTCGCCGAAAAGCTTTGACGCCGCAGGGCGGATGTGAGGCAGATATAATAAAACTCCCGCAGGCGGGAGGGAAAATAAAAAACAACGGAAAGGACAAGCCGGGCAATGACGGAAACGAACATGCGGCAGAGAAGACCCGCAGGAAACGTAAACAGAATACACTACGTCGAACGCAGCTATCCGGGCGCGGACGCGAACACGGCTCAGCTTGTCAGCAAACTCCGGCACAGAGGCGTCACGGATCCGCGCGCGGCAGTAAGACTTACGTCGAGCGCGCTCATCGAGGACGCGTACCGCGGAGTTCCCGAAAGGCAGCAGCCGAGGACGTTTGACAACAATTACAGTCCGTACTCGAACGTAAACGCCGAGGCCGCAAGGGAAATGATGGAGCGTCAGGAAGAGATGAGACGCCGCGCGACGGAAAAGAGACAGGCGGATATGAGGCGCCGCGTTGCCGAGGCAAAGGCGGCAGCAGAGACGGCAAACGTCCGCCCGCAGAGACCGATGCCGAAGTCCACGTCAAAATCCCCCGCCGTGCGCCGCACGGCACCGCCCCCGGCAGTGAGGCGGCACGAAGAAGGACAGCTTGCGGAGTCGGGTCCGAGGGAAGTTGCCGTCAGGCGCGTCCCGTTCCCGAAGTTCGCGTTCGTCGTCATCTTCATGGCGGTCGTTCTGTTCTTCATGGTGCAAAGCATAGTGACAAATTACGAATACAAGCGCGACATAAACAAGCTCGAAGAAGAGGTCGAGGCACTCGAAAAGAAGAGAGACGAGCTGCTCTCCGAGCTCGAGCAGCGCGACGACCTCGCCTACATCGAGGACAGGGCGGAAGAGCTCGGAATGATAAAGGACTCGCAGTCAAACGGCAAGTACATAGATCTGTCGGACGGCGACTTCATCGAGAATTTCGATGACGACGAAGGCACGCCGAACGCGCTCACGACACTGCTCTCCGCTGTGAGAAAGAGGCTCTCCTCGCTTGTCGGCGGAGGAGAATGAACGGGCGTGCGGCAGTCATAAAGATGCCGTCGGTTCAATAGAATGAATAATGACACGAAAAGAGTAAGGAGTTATGACCGGAAACTGGCTCGTTACTCTTTTTAGTCAACAGAGAAAAAACGGGAAAAACGCCGCTTCACGGAGGTAAATGAGGAAAAAATGAATATCGGAGGAGATATATCAAAGCGCTCATACTTTGTGCTCGCAGTGTTTGTCATCGCATGGCTCGGTCTGTGCGTCGTGCTCTTCAATTTACAGATAAACTCGTATGAGGAATATCAGGGACACGTCCTCGACCAGATAACGAAGGAGACCTCCGTTACCGCCGAGAGGGGAAGCATATACGACACGAACATGAACCTGCTCGCGGGAAACAAGACAGTTTACCTCGTCTTTATCTCCCCGCAGGACATAATAAGCGCGATGGGGGACGACTTCTCCATCTTCGCTTCGTCCTCGAATCCGGCGGGCATAAAGCTGCCCGGCAGCTTCGGAGACATACAGAGGGACACATACTACTACACATATACTGACGCCGACGGGAACATGTCCTCGTACACGATGGATAAGCTCATAGCAAAGGGGCTTTCGGAAATACTCGGCGTCGACTATGCGAAGATAATGGACCTGACGGCGAAAAAGGGCCGTTATTACGAGGTCATCAAGAAAAACGTAGAGAAGGCGGAGGCTGACCGCGTCCGCGAGTTCATAGACGAGTACGGACTCGAGGAGCAGATATACCTCACCGCGAGCACGAAGAGATTTTATCCGAACAACACGCTCGCCTGCCACGTCATAGGATTTGTCAACGCCGACGGCGACGGCGTCTACGGCATGGAGTCATATTACAACGATGTCCTCAAGGGCAGCTCGGGCACATACCTGACGGCGCGCGACGGCAAGGGCAACGACCTTCCGACCGATTATGAGAGCTACATCGAGGAGCAGGACGGGTATTCCGTCATCTCGACGATAGACCAGTATCTGCAATACGAGCTTGAGGCAGTCCTGACGGAAACGCTCACGGAGAACCGCGCGCAGAACAGGACCGCGGGCATTGTCATGGACGTGAACACGGGCGCCGTGCTCGCGATGGCGACAGTCGGCGGGTTTGACCTCAACAGCCCGTATACGCTGACGGAGTATTACACCGACAAGCTCGCGGCATCGGGGCTTGTGGAAGGGACCGACGAATACAAAGCGCTCGTCTCCGACCTGCGGTTCACGATGTGGAACAACAAGGCGGTGACGGAGCTCTATGAGCCCGGCTCCACATTCAAAATAGTTACGAGCGCTATCGGGCTCGAGCTGGGCGCTGTTAAGCTGACGGACACCTTCACCTGCACGGGAAAAGTCAAAATCGAAGGTTACGGCTCGCCGATATCGTGCCACAAGCGCGGCGGTCACGGGACGCTCACGTTCCCGGGCGCGCTCCAGCAGTCGTGCAACCCCGCGCTCGTCGCGATAGGTCTGCGGATCGGGCGCGAGAACTTCTACAACTACTTCAAGCAGTTCGGATACGGCTCGCGCGTCGGCATAGACCTGCCGGGCGAGGCTGTGACATATTACCACAGCTATAAGGATTTCTCGAACGTATCGCTCGCCGTCTACGCATTCGGGCAGACGTTTAAGGTGACGCCGATACAGCATCTGACGGCGATAGCTGCCGTTGCGAACGGCGGCAGCCTCGTGACGCCGCACGTCATGAAGCAGATAATAGACAAGGACGGCAACGTTATCGACACATACGAGACGAAGACGGTCCGTCAGGTCATAAGCACGGAGACGTGCCGGACACTCGCGCAGATACTCGAAGAGGGCGTCTCCGGCAACGGCGGCGCGAAGAACGCGTACGTCGCGGGCTACAAGGTCGCGGCAAAGACGGGAACGTCCCAGAAGCGCGACAAGCTCGACGAAAACGGGCAGGACACGCTCCGCGTCAGCTCCTGCGTCGCATTCGCTCCGGCGGACGATCCGCAGATAGCGGTCCTCATCCTCGTCGACGAGCCGTCGGCGGGCAACATGTACGGCTCCGTTGTCGCGGCGCCTTACGTTTCCGAATATCTCGCCGCCGCTCTCCCCTATCTCGGCGTCGAGCCTCAATATTCGGAGGAAGAGTCGGCGGCGATAGAAAAGATGGTCGGCAGCTACGAGACGCTCACGACGACGTCCGCCGTGTCGCAGCTCGAACGCGACGACTTTGAGTACGTTATCGTTGGCGACGGCACGACGGTCACGGGTCAGTGCCCGGAGGCGGGGTCGGTCGTTTCGAACCTTTCGAAGCTCGTGATCCTCTACACGAACGGCGAGGAGCCGAAAAACACCGTAAAGGTCCCGAACGTCGTCGGCAAGATGGCGGAGGAGGCCAACAGGATAATAGTCGACGGTAAGCTGAACGTCAGGATAGAGGGCGCCGCGAACTTCTCGAGCGACGGCGGCGCGACTGTCATATCCCAGTTCCCGGCGGCGGGCGAAAAGGTCCCCGAGGGCACTGTAATAACGCTCACGTTCAGACATCTTTCAAATATTTCCGACTGATAACAAAGAAAGGCCACGGCAATGAAGCTTTCCCTCATATGCAGGCTCACGGGAGCCGAGGCGCCCCGTGAGGACGTCGAAATAAAGCGCATCACGACAGACAGCAGAAAGGTCGGAGCGGGCGACCTCTTCATCGCGATTCGCGGCGTCCGCACAGACGGGCACGACTACATCGACGAGGTGATAAAGAAGGGTGTCGCAGCCGTCGCCTCCGAGCGGGAGGTGCCGGGCGCGGGCGTCCCCGTCGTTGTGACGGACAGTACGAGAAAGTTCGTCTCGAGGGCGTACTCCGCATGGTACGGAGGGGACGAGGCGTGCCGCCCGCATAAAACGCGCCTTGTCGCCGTGACGGGAACGAACGGCAAAACGACGATAACGCATATGATGAGAGACATTCTTTCAAACGCGGGCTATAAAGTCGGTGTGATAGGCACGGTCGGCGCCTCGCTCGGCGAGCGCGGCTACGGCAGCGCGTATCCGATGACGACGCCGTCGCCTGACGAGTTCTACAGCTTTCTCTGGGACATGATACGAAACGGCGCAGACTACATCGTCTTTGAGGCAAGCTCGCACGGGATATCGCAGGAGAGGCTCGCGGGTCTCGATATGCTCGGCTGCGAGATGTCGGCGGCGATATTCACGAACCTGACGCCCGAGCACCTCGACTACCATGCCGACATGGAAGACTATTTTTATGTCAAATCGAGGCTGTTCACGGAGTTCTCGCCGAAAATAAGCATCATTAACACGTCCGACGAATACGGACGCCGGCTCATCTCCATGTGCGGGGAGGGCGCCGTTGCAGTCGACACCGAGGGCGACGGCGGGCAGCCCGGCTCCGTATATCCTCATTCCGTCGTCATGGCGGGCACCTCGGGCGTTGAGTATATGTATACCTCGCCGCGCGCCATCTTCCCGATAGCGTGCCCCGTGCCCGGAAGATACACGGTATACAACAGCATCGAGGCGGCGGCGTGCGCCGTCGAGCTCGGAATAGATCCAGTGACCGTGCGCGAGGCGCTCGGCGTCTTCGGCGGCGTCCGCGGCAGAATGGAGCGCGTCCGCTGCGACAAGACGAAGTTCTCGCCGCCGGTGCTCATAGACTTCGCACACACGCCCGCGGCGCTCGAGGGACTGATGCTCTCGGTGCGCGAGCTCGAACCGACAAAAAGGCTCGTTCTTCTGTTCGGCTGCGGCGGCGACCGCGACAGGACGAAGCGCCCCGTCATGGGCGGCATCGCCGCGAGGACGGCGGATTTCACGATAGTCACATCCGACAACAGCAGGACGGAGCGCCCCGAGGACATAATCTCGGAGATACTCGCGGGCATACCGGAGGGCACGCCGCACACGACGATAGTGAAGCGCGCCGAGGCAATCGAGTACGCGATAATGAACGCGACGCCGAACGACGTCATAATCCTCGCCGGAAAGGGACACGAGAGCTACGAGGACGTCGGCGGACAACGCCGTGACTTCGACGAGCGCGCTTTTGTCATGGCAGCCGTCGAAAAAAGATACGCCGTCAAGGGCGAGGGCATCTGAGCCCTAAAAAAGCAAACGAACGATAAAAAAGGAGGGGCAAGACAAAAAGCATGAGCATAAGCGAAGGCACAATAACGCTTTTCCGTCCCGTAACGGCGGAATACGTCGCATCAGTTACAAAAGGCGCCGTCAAGCCCATCTCCGGCGGGTACGGCGGGGAGGCGGCGACGTTCTCCACCGATTCCCGCCACATAGACTGGCAGTGCATGTTCGCCGCGATCACGGGCGAAAAGTTTGACGGGCACGATTTTATCGGTGCCGCCATAAGCATTGGCGCGCGGATAATAATAGCGGAGCGCATACCGGACGGTATGGGGAAGTTTGATTTCGGCGTCGACATAGTGCTTGTCGACAACACCGTGCGCGCGCTCGGCAGGCTCGCGTCCGCCTTCATAAAGGAGAGCGGGGCGCACACGGTCGCCGTAACCGGCTCCGTCGGAAAGACGACGACGAAGGAGTTTATCGCCGCCTGCCTTTCGGCAAAGTACCGAGTGCATAAAACCGACGGAAACAAAAACAACGACATCGGTCTGCCGCTGACGGCGCTCGGCATGGAGGCAGGCACGGAATACGCCGTTTTCGAGTGCGGAATGAGCGCGTTCGGGGAGATAGAGTATCTGTCCGGCATCGTCGAGCCCGAGCTCGCCGTCATAACCAACATCGGCTCCTCGCATATAGAAAAGCTCGGCAGCCGCGAGAACATCGCCCGCGCGAAGCTCGAAATTGTATCCGGGATGAAGCCCGGGGGAACGCTGCTCATAAACGCAGACGAGCCGCTCCTTTACGGCGTGAAGGACAGCTTCCCCGGCATAAGGGTAAAGACGGCGGCGCTCCACAACAGGTTTGCGGATTACAGGGCGGTGAACATTCGCCGCGTCGGCACGGGGACCGTGTTCGACCTCATATACGAAGGCAAGGTCTCGACGAACATAGAGATACCGACGCTCGGCGTGCACAACGTCTACGACGCGCTCTACGCGTTCGCGGTTGGGATACTCTCAGGGCTCACCGAGGCCGAGATCAGGTCGGGACTGAAGGAATTCAAGAACGCCTCGATGAGGCAGAGGATATACGACCTCGGCGGCATCACCGTTATCGAGGACTGCTACAACGCGAGCCCCGAGTCCATGAGAGCGGGGATAGACGTGCTCGTCTCGCTCGCCCGCGACAAGGGCGGGAGACCCGCCGCACTGCTCGGAGATATGAGGGAGCTAGGCGAATATTCTCGCCTCATGCACGACCAGCTCGGCGTCCACGCGGCGAGAGCGGGCGTAAAAGTGCTTTTTACATACGGTCAGCTGGCAGAGAGCATTGCGGTCGCCGCCATCGGGAACGGCATACGCGCCGAGAACGTGTACGTCAATCTCGACTGCACCGATCCCGCGACGACGGGGGAGATGGTGCTCGGCGCGCTCGTGCCGGGGGACGTGCTCCTCGTCAAGGCGAGCCGCGCCGTCGCCGCCGAAGCCGTACTCGACTACATAAAGGCAAAAATAAAGGGCTGACAAACCGACGATTATAAGCGGCGGTCAGATCGGATGCGGCAGAAGCGCCGCCTGCGGCGCGCAAACGATACAATACAAGAAGGCATTGGGACGTAAAGCTCTATGGATCACAGTTTCGCAATATTTCTTTCGGCGTCAGCCATTGCGGTCTTTGTTCTGACCGTTATCTTCTCGCGCATAATAATACCCATACTGAAAAGTCACAAGATGGGGCAGAAGATACTGGACATAGGGCCGCGCTGGCACAAGTCGAAGGAAGGCACCCCGACGATGGGAGGCATAACGTTCATCTTTGCGATGACGATAGTTATCGCCTGCGACATCGCGCTGCTCTCGATAGGGCTCGGAGCCGTCCCGACGGGACTGACGCTCACGTTTGTATACGCGCTTCTCTGCGGCTTTATAGGCTGCATAGACGATACGGCTAAGCTGAAGAAAAAGAAAAACGAGGGGCTCACCCCGATACAGAAGCTCGTGCTCCAGTTCGTCATAGCCGGAGGCTATATCGCGGGCCTTGTGTATTTCGGCTGCATAGACGACACGCTCTACATCCCCTATATAGGCGTAAGCTTTGAGGGCTGCGGCATCATATACTACGCGTTTCTCGTCGTGCTCGCCGTCGGTGTCATGAACAGCGTCAACCTTGCGGACGGAATAGACGGTCTCGCCGCGATGGAGACGCTCGTCGTTTCCGCATTCTTTATACTGTGCGGCGTCGTCAAATACGCCTCGAGCGCCCTCATATCGGGGGAGACCGCGGTGCTCGGCGCCGTGACCGCGGGCGGCATGCTCGGGTTCCTCGTTTACAATTTTCATCCGGCGCGCGTGTTTATGGGGGACACGGGCTCGTTGTTTCTAGGCGGCGTCGTCATGGGCGGCGCGCTGCTTTTGAAAAATCCCCTGATCGTCATCGTGTACGGACTGATGTATATAATCGAGACGGTCTCTGATATACTTCAGGTCGCATATTTCAAGCTGACGCACGGAAAGCGGCTATTCCGCATGGCGCCGATACACCATCATTTCGAGAAGTGCGGCTGGGGAGAGGTCAAGATCGTCGCCGTATTTTCGCTTATGACGGCGCTGTTCTGCGCCGCGGCGTATTACGGTCTGCCGGCGCTGTCGGTCCTTTTAAGAGTATGATAACAAACGAAAGAGCGGAGGAGGGGGCATATGAACACGGACGGAAGAAAAAACATGCCGGTTAAAAAGAGCAGCGGCGCCGTCGCCCTCGACGCCCCCGAGAAAAAGCCGCGGCGCGCCGAGCGCGAATACGTCAGGATAAAGACGTCGCCGGACAGGATACTCATGGTCCTTGTGCTGTCCCTCGTCTGCATAGGCTCGGTCATGGTTTTCAGCGCGAGCTACCCTTACGCCAAGAGCCAGGGGCTTGACAGCTATTACTATGTCAGAAGGCAGGTCATATTCGTCGCGCTCGGGCTCGTCGGAATGACGGTCGCGATGAGGATATCGTATGACAAGTATAAGAAGCTCGCGCCCGTCATCTACGCCGTCGCGATGGTGCTGCTCGTCGTCGTCCTCATAATAGGCACGTCCGAGGGCGAGGCGAGACGATGGATAGCGATACCGGGCGTTCCGATAACGATACAGCCGTCGGAGATAATGAAGATAGGGATAATACTCATGCTTTCGGCTTATCTCGGCAAATACGCGGAATACATAAGGCGAAAGGACGGCTCGGCGAAGCTGCGCTTCCTCTACGGCACAGTATATCCCGCGTTCATCATTTTCCCCGCGTGTGCGCTCGTGCTGCTTGAAAAGCACCTGTCGGGAACGGTCATTCTGTTCCTTATAGGTATAATAGTGCTCTTCCTCGGCGGAACGAGCATATTCATGACGGGCGGGCTCTACGGCTCGCTCGGCATCGGCGCGGCAATTGCGTACCTCTCGATGAACCCGTATGCGCTGAAGCGCATCACGACGAAGCTGAACGAGAACGCGGACATACTTTCGGACAAATGGCAGACGACGCAGGGACTTTACGCGATAGGCTCGGGAGGGCTGTTCGGGCTCGGTCTCGGGCAGTCGAGGCAGAAGTTCAGCTACGTCTCGCAGCCGCAGAACGACTTTATTTTCACAATTTGGTGCGAGGAAACGGGCTTTATAGGCGCGCTTTTCGTGATAGCGCTCTTCGCGGCGTTGCTCTTCCGCGGATTTACGGTAGCGCGGCGCGCTCCCGACGTTTTCTCTTCTCTCGTCGTCTACGGCATAATGAGCCATATAACGCTCCAGGCGCTGCTCAACATCGCCGTCGTGACGGACACGATACCGAACACGGGCATTTCCCTCCCGTTCTTCTCATACGGAGGCTCGTCTCTCATCATGCTGATGTTCGAGATGGGGATAGTTTTGTCGATATCGCGTCACTCGCGGCAGCAAAAGCTGTAGTTTTTGCAGAAAAACAGGGGTGCATCGGAAAATGCGTGTACTTATGACAGGCGGCGGCACGAGCGGTCACGTCAATCCCGCGCTCGCGATAGCGGAGACGGTGAAGCTGAACGTCCCGGGCTCGGAAATAGCGTTCGTCGGAACGCCGCGAGGAATAGAGAACAAGCTCGTACCGAAAGAGGGATACAGGCTCTACCATGTGGACGTGCGCGGCATCAGGCGCAAGCTCACGCCGTCCAATCTGAAGGCGGCGTATCTCGCCGTGACCTCGCCCTACAAGGCGAAAAAGATAATAAAGGAATTTCGTCCCGACGTCGTCGTCGGCACAGGGGGGTACGTCAGCTGGCCCGTCGTCAAGGCGGCGCAGATGATGGGCGTCCCTACGGTGCTCCACGAGTCGAACGCGTTTCCCGGCGTCGCCGTGAAAATGCTCGCCGACAAGGCTGACAGGGTGCTGCTCAATTTCGCAAAGACCGCGGAATACTTGAAAAAATGCCCGCCCGAAAAGCTCGTCGTCGTCGGCAACCCGCTGCGATCCGGCTTTTCGGAAAACGCCGACAGGGCGGCGGCGCGCCGCGCGATAGGAGCGGAGGAATACAGGTACGTCATCCTTTCATACGGCGGCAGCATGGGGGCGGAGCGCGTCAATGAAGCCGTGCTCGCCATGATGAGGGATTACACTTCAAAGCATCCGGAGATACTCCACACGCTCGCCGTCGGCTCGATCGAGTTCGAGGCGGCGAAGAGGATGTTTTCGGAATACGGGCTCGAGGGAAAAGAGAACCTGAGGCTCGTCGAATATATATACGATATGCCGACGCAGATGGCGGCGGCGGATCTTGTAATCTGCCGCGCGGGCGCCATGACGATATCGGAGGTCGCGATGATGCGGCGTCCGGCGATATTCATTCCGTCTCCGAACGTGACGGAGAACCATCAGTACAAAAACGCCGCCGTGCTCGCGGACGCAGGCGCCGCCGTCATAACGGAGGAGCGCGAGCTCGCGGAGGATATCGGAATTCTTCGGCGGCGGGCGGAGGAGCTCATCGGCGACGATGAGAGACGGCGCCTCATGGGAGAGGCAGCCGGGAGCTTCGCGGTAAAGGACGCCAACAGGCGCATTCTTAACGAACTGCGCCGGCTCACCGGAAAATAAAAAGAAACGGCGACACGGGAATATGGCAGAGGAAAGAAGAAGAAAAAAACGGAATATTCCCGAGATCGTCCGGCAGCTCGATAAAAAGGAGAGACGAAAGCTCGGCTGGCTGATGCTCGAGACAGGGTATCTCGGGAAAAAGCCCGAGAAGCAGGCGGAGCTTTTGCCGAAACTCGTTGCGCTCGTCAAAAACAACTCGGAGCGCAGGGAGAACGAGGACAGGTTCGCACACAACGTAAAGGTCACAAACAAGCACGAGCGGCGGCGCCGCTTCAAGGTGCGCTGGCGGCTCTACACATTCATAATGGTAGGCGCGTTTGTGCTCCTTTTGGCGGGATATCTTCTTTACGCCTACGTCCTTGTCGTTGACAGTATAGAGGTGACGGGGACGGGGAGATATGCCGCGGAGGATATAATCGCCGTGAGCGGCATCTCACCGGGGGACAAGCTGTTTTCCCCGTCGATAGACAAAGACGCGGCGGAGGCTGCGATAATAGACAGATTTCCTTATATTAAATCCGTGAACGTGCGCCGCGCGATCCCCGACAGGATAGTGCTCGAGCTCGAGGAGGAGGAGCCCGTATTCGTTTCCGAGATGCTCGGCAGGTTCTATCTGCTCTCCGCGGGACTGCGGGTGCTCGAGATATCGGAAAGCGCGCCCGAGGGGGATTATATCGTCCTGAAGCTGCCGTCCCTCCGCTCGGCAGTCGGCGGGAAGAAGCTCGAATTCAACGGAGACATGACAGGCGTCGCGGAGCGCGCGGTAGAGGCGGTCCTCTCCGAGCGGCTGAGAGAGGGGACGACATCGCTCGACCTTACCGACAGGTTCAACATATCCGTCTCTTACGGGGGCAGGTTCAGGATCGTGTTCGGCGTCGTCAGCGACATAGAGATAAAGACCGACATCGCGTTCCACCTGATGCAGGACGAGGTTTTCGCCGGCGGTGACCGCGGCATAATAGACGTTTCGGACGTTTCAAAGCCGAGAGTCAGCGTGAATAACGCCGTTGAACTCGACTGATGTACCCCCGAAAAGGGGTATGACGCAAAAAAAATGAATTTATCAGGCGAAAAATTCGAGAGATGTCTTGCAAAATCGAAAAAAATATAGTATTCTATATATAATGGATTATTGTAATATTATAAGCGGCAGTTTGCACCACGCTCTGCGGCAGGAAGGGAAAATACATGGCATTTGAACTTGATGATAACTTTGAGAGCGCCGAAAAGATCGTAGTCGTCGGCGTCGGAGGCGGCGGAGGAAACGCCGTCAACAGGATGATAACCTCGCACATCAGAGGCGTTGAGTTTATCTGCATCAATACCGATAAGATGGCGCTTCTGCATTCGAGCGCGCCCGACAAGATCCCGATAGGAGAAAAGATCACGAAGGGTCACGGCGCGGGCGCTAATCCCGAGGTGGGAGCTCAGGCTGCCGAGGAAAATCTCGAAGAGATCAAGAATGCCCTCACGGATGCCGACATGGTGTTCATCACCGCCGGCATGGGCGGCGGCACGGGTACCGGCGCGGCTCCCGTCGTCGCACGCATTGCGAAGGATATGGATATACTTACGGTCGGCATCGTGACGAAGCCGTTCGCATTCGAAGGCAAGCGCAGGATGGCGCAGGCCGAGGCGGGCATCGAGAATCTCGCCCAGTATGTGGACTCCCTCGTAGTTATACCGAACGAGCGTTTGAATCAGGTCGCGGATACGCGCATCACGCTGATGAACGCGTTTGAGATAGCGGACGACGTGCTGCGCCGCGGCGTTCAGAGCATTTCGGAAATAGTCAACGTCACGGGCATCGTCAACTCCGACTTTGCGGACGTCAAGGCGATAATGAAGAACGCGGGTCTTGCCCACATGGGCGTCGGCGAGGCGACGGGCAAGGATAAGGCGGAGCTCGCGGCAAAGGCCGCCATCAGCTCGCCTCTGCTCGAGACGTCGATCTCCGGCGCGACGGGCATCCTGCTCAGCATCACGGCTTCCCCCGATATCGGACTTGAAGAGGTCACTCAGGCGTCCGACATGGTCGCGGCGGAGGCTCATCCCGAGGCAAACATCATATGGGGCGTCAACTTTGACCCCGAGCTCGAGGACAAAATGAAGGTGACTATCATCGCCACGGGCTTTGCGAAGCACGACGACCCGAAGGTCCAGCGCCACGTTTCGCCCACCTCGTCGGTCGGCGCGCCCGAGCGCAAGCCCGAGGAGAAAAATGAGCAGGCTCCCGCAGTGGATGAGGGAGACTTCTTCAAGAGCGACGACACATATCCCGGAGGCGCATCCGAGCCGAATGGGAAGGAGCAGAAGAAGAACGACGCTTCGTTCGTCGAATCCGGCGGAGACGGCGTTCTGTCCGACGACGATTTCGACGACCTTATGAGCATACTCAAGAAGTCGAAGAACAACGGAAACAATACCCCCATGGGAGGAGGCATGGGACGCCGCTATTGATAATGTGACGGGGCGACAGGGGTCTGAAATTTGAAGATCTCTTCGTTGGCTCCGGCGGTCGTGCGTTGGAAAAGCCTATAATATCATATACAACTCAAAATCAATATAGTTTAGTATCGATTTAGGATATCAGTTTATAAAACCGTATATCTACAGTCTTTCAAAAAAGCGTGTTCAGGCGATAAGCATGGCACGCTTTTTGATTATCAGAATAAAAAAATCAGCTGTACTTTTGAGAAACTGACAGATGTATTTGCTAGAATATGCATTTTAAAGAATATTTTTTGCATTCGATTTGAGTTTTTTTGCGTCTATTATATAGGACCATAAAAAACAGACACAATGAAAGGAAGAACTTATAGTATGGTGAATATTGCTTTTGGAAAAATTTGCAGAAAACTTTTGCAAATATAATTATCTTTATCAAAGTGATTATATATAAGGAGGATAAAAATGAAACGCACATTACTTTTGGTTTTCCTGTCGATTTTCGTATGCGCCGTTCTTACGGCGTGCAGAGACGGCGGTGCGGGCGGCAAGGTCAGCGCCGCAGGCGGCAATGGCAAGGGCGAGGATGCTGACGGATCATATACTGGCGCGTCAGACAGCGCAGGGGGGCTTGAGGAGACAGACGCCGACGAAACGGAGCATTCCGAGGCTTCCGATTTGACGGGTGTAACGGGTCAGATCGGAGATTTTACCGTCAAGAACGGGGAGCTTGTCGAATACTCAGGGAGCGATAAGGAGCCGGTTATACCGGCGGGCGTCGTCAAAATAGGGTCGAAGGCCTTTGCGGCGTCTCCGGCTGCGGACAGCATCGAGAAAATAACGCTCGGAGGCGACGTGAAGCAGATAGACCCCGAAGCGTTCTTCGGACTGCCGTCACTTTCAGAAGTATATGCAGACGGAGGCAATTCCTCGTTCAAGTCTGAAAAAACCGAGGACGAACCGTATCCGACCTCTTTTCTCTATGGGACAGATGATGAGATAATATTCTATTTCTCCCGCACGGGAGAGATATGGGACGATATCTACGATAAGCTGCCTGCTCCTTATATGAAAGAAGAAAACGCGGTAACGTTTGTCTGCGGGAACGCGGTGCTCGACCTTTTCTATCCGAGCAAAACGCCCGAGGGGGAAGAGAACTTTGCTTTCTTCTGCCGCTCTGTAAAATACGACGGCAACACCGTCGGCTTTGACAAGCCGGTTCCGTTCGGAATAGAAATGATGGGTACACAAATTTTCGAAACGGTCCATGGCGAGCTTGTTTTTGAGACGAACTGCTACTATAACACCGCCGACATTTATTATGTGACAAAGGATACGCCGAAGGCGATAGAACTCCACGGTCTTTCCGACCGCACGGTATCTTTTTATCTCGACGACAAAAAAGAGCTCAGATATCATGCGATCAGAACCGGGTTCGATATCCTCGATCAGACGATGGGAGGCGATGCGCTTTCCGTCGTCACGGGCAGAGACGACTACTACGGGGAAGACGGGCGCGTTTCTGTCGAGAACGGAGAATTCAGGCTCGAAAGAGAAAACCTCTATACGATATCGGATTATTTCAGAATGAACGGTACCGATATAGACACGGCGTTCAGGGAACTCGGATTTGACGAAGATTACGACTCGCTCGAGAGCCTCTTTGAGGCAAACAAGAAAAAGACCGGTCTCTCGGATTGAAAAGTCGACGCATAAAAACGCGGGAAGACGCTTTTGAAAAGCGGCTTCCCGTTTTTTATGAAATGATCTCCCCGTATGCCGTGCCGTCCTTTACGCATGTGAAGCGGACGGTGTGGAGCGTGCCTGGGGATATGCCGCAGAGGGGTGTTTTCACCTCGATATAGTTGGCGGTGTGCCCCGAGTGAAGACCGTTCGTGTCCGCCTCGAAGAGGACGGTGTCCGTCGGATTTTGCGCTACATATTCTTTGACGACTTCATTTCGGATGAGCTCGCCCTCGCCGATAAGGCGGACGGAGCGCTCATGCTTCACGTTTTCGGGCACCGGGCAGGGCATTTTTTCGGCGGCGGTGCCGCGGCGGGGAGAGAACGGGAAGACATGCAGCTTGAGAAACTTTGCCTTCCGCACGAATTCGAGCGTTTCGAGAAAATCCTCCTCCGTTTCGCCCGGAAAGCCGACGATGATGTCCGTCGTGAACATGACGCCGGGAATCGCGGCGCGCAGCGCCTCGAGCTTCTCCATTGCCCGCTCGGCGCTGTACTTGCGGCGCATCGCGTTAAGCACGCGGGTGCATCCGCTCTGGAGAGAGAGGTGATAGTGGGGGACGAGAGCGGGTATGTCGGCGGCAGCGCGCAGAAATTCGTCCGTTATGACGGTCGGCTCGAGCGAGCCGAGGCGAATGCGCGCGATGCCGGGAACGCGTGAGACGGCGCGTATGAGAGACGGGAGCGACTCGCCGGTGTCGCGCCCGAAGGAGGCGGTTTCAATGCCCGTCAGGACGACCTCGCATATGCCGTTTCCGGCGAGAGCGCCGACCTCATTTATTATGTCGTCGGTGTGCCTCGAGCGGACGTGTCCGCGCATCGAGGGGATGAGGCAGTAGGCGCACTTCCCGTCGCAGCCGTCGCATATCTTGACGTATGCGCGCGTCCTCGGGGATGATGAAACGGACATTTCCTCGACCGTGTCGGCGGAGGCGATATCGTTGGGCGAAACGAGAATGCGAGGTGCTTCGGGCACGCCGTTTTTGACAATGTCGAGCGCCTCGTCGGCGGCGCGGAGCTTTGAGATGTTGCCGATGACGCAGGCGACCCCGCCGAGGGAGGCGACCGTCTCGGGCACGGACTGCGAGAGGCAGCCGCAGACGATGACGGCGCCCGCGTGCCGTGCGGCGCGGCGTATAATGTTTCTGCATTTGCGCTCTGCCTCGGCAGTAACGGCGCATGTGTTGACGATAACGACGTCAGCGCCATCGGGCGCGTCGGAAGACAACAGCTCAAACCCGAGGGCGGAAAGGCGCTCGGATATTGCCTCGCTTTCGTATTGGTTCACCTTGCAGCCGAGCGTGACGACGACCGCCGTCGGCGAAGCCTTGTAGGGCAGTATTTTTTCCGTATTCAAGAGCATGTCCTTTCCCGCGTTTTAACACATTTCGCGCGATTTTCATATAGTACATATAGTAAAAGCAGCAAAAGCAGTATATCACAACTCGGTGCGGTTGTAAAGACTTACGGCGGATCGGACTGCCGCAAGTCCCGCGGCAGCGTGCGCGAAGGCAAAAGAAAAAGCACACCTTTATTTATCTCGCCAGCCATAAATTGCAGAGATTCTTTTGCTTTGCGGGAGACAAAATAAAGATATGAGAAGAGAACGTGATAACGAAGGATACAGGACGCACCCGCTCGTAAAGGCGTGTCTTGCGCTCTCACTGATGCTGACGGCGGCAGTCATCACGGCGTCGTGGGGATTTTACACATATGTCAAGTCGGAAGAGGAGGAGACGCTCCGCCTGCGCGAAAGATGCGCTTATGAGGCGTATGTCAGCTTGCTCGGCGACATGATGAGAGGGGAGAGCACGGCGGCGGCCGAGGCGCTGTCGAGATTCGAGCTTTTTTCAGGCTGCTCCGCGGACTCGCTGCGCGCGGCGATAATTTCCGACGCGGCAGAGACCGACATGAGCGATATAATTGAAAAATTGGAGCTGTCGGACCGCGGGGATGTTATAACAAGGCTTTCGGATGCGGTAAAAAGAGCGGACGCCGCGGCGGCGGACACGGTGCGGAAGCTCCGCGAGGAACCGGCGGAGGCGGGAGGCTGGGCGATTTTGCGAGGAGTTGACGAGGTCGGGCAGGTGGAAGCACTGAAAACGGCAGCCGACGCGCTCGGGATTGACAAAAGCTCGCTTTCGGCGGCGGAGAACCGCGGTTTTCCGCCCGTTTACACCTTCAGCTGCAAAAATGCGGCGGTCGACGTGACGCGCGCAGGCGGCAGGCTCCTGCGTCTTTACGCTTACAGACACGGCACGGCGAAGGAGAGAGGGGAAGAGGCGTGCCGCGAGGCGGCGGAGGATTTTCTGCGCCGCGCAGGGATAAGGGACGCCGCCGCAGTTTCGTCCGACGAGGACGCGGAGGGATATAATTTCATCTTCTGCGCCGCTCACAAGCTCGGGCAGGAGCGCGTGCTCTGCCCCGACGAGGTGATAAGGGTCGGCGTATGCCGCGCGGGAGGTGTCGTGCGCCTTTTCGACGCCTCGGAGTATTACAAAAACAAGCCCGTCACATACGGCGACGAGACGATATCGTTCGGAAGGGAAAAGGCGGCGTCTGCGGTCGGCGTCGAGGGGAGCGAGCTTGAACTCATTTATACGGACGGAGGGCTGTTTTGGCGCTTCGGTGGGGTGAAAACTCTGATTATAGACGTGAAAAACGGCGATATAAGGGTTCAAAATCCGTGAAAAAACCGAAAAACGCTTGCAAAGAGGTGAAAGGAGTGCTATAATCCGTCTGTATGATGGAGAAATGTTGTATCCGTCTTATGCCGAAACGCAGGCATTTAAATCGGAAACCGACCCGGAGGCAGACAGAGTTGAGAGAGCATTACAGCGAGCACAAGAATAAGAAATTTTACGTTACGACGGCCATAGCTTACGCGTCGCGCAAGCCTCATTTCGGAAACACATATGAGGTCATAATGACGGACGCGGTGGCGCGTTTCCGCCGTCAGCTCGGCGAGGACGTGTTCTTCTGCACCGGCACCGACGAGCACGGCGAGAAGATAGAGAATCTCGCGCGCGAGGAAGGCATCACGCCGAAGCAGCTCGTCGACAGGGTCGCGGGCGAGGTAAAGTCGCTCTGGGACCTGATGAACACGAGCTACGACCACTTCATCCGCACGACCGACGGATATCATGAAGCCGCGGTTCAGCACATGTTCAAGGAAATGTACGAGCGCGGCGACATCTACAAGGGCTACTACGAGGGCTGGTACTGCGTCCCGTGCGAAAGCTTCCTGACCGATACGCAGGCGGAGGGCGGCGTCTGCCCCGACTGCGGGCGTCCCGTCGAGCGTAAACGCGAGGAGGCGTACTACTTCAAAATGAGCAAGTACGCGCCGGCGCTTATAAAATATATTGAAGAAACTCCGGGCTTCATCGAGCCGGAGTCCAGAAAAAAGGAGATGCTGAACAATTTCCTTTACGCCGGGCTCCAGGACCTCTGCGTGTCGCGAACCTCGTTCAAATGGGGCATACCCGTCACGTTCGACAGCGATCATGTCGTATATGTGTGGCTCGACGCGCTTTCAAACTATGTGACAGCCCTCGGCTACGACCCCGAAAACGGAGAGGCGCAGCCGGATAAATTCAATAAATACTGGCCGGCGGACGTCCACATAATAGGCAAGGACATAGCGAGGTTCCATACGATATACTGGCCCATATTCCTGATGTCGCAGGGGCTCCCGCTGCCGAAAAAGGTGTTCTGCCACCCGTGGTTCAACTTCGGCGCAGACAAGATGTCGAAATCGAAGGGCAACATAATTTACGCCGACGATATGGCAAAGCGCGTCGGCGTCGACGGCGTGCGCTACTACGCGCTCTCGGAGATGCCGTATGCAAACGACGGAAGCATAACGTGGGAATCCGTCGTGACGAGGTACAACACGGACCTTGCGAACAACCTCGGCAATCTCGTCTCGCGCACTGTCGCGATGGCGAAAAAGTACTTTGACGGAAGCGTCCCCTCTCCCGACGAGGAGACGGAGCTCGACCGCGAGCTCAAGGCGTCCGTTTTGGCGGCGGTCGACGGTGTGTACGACAACATGATGACGTACCACGTCTCGGACGCGCTCGAATGCGTGTTCTCCGCGCTCCGCCGCGCGAACAAGTATATAGACGAGACGGCGCCGTGGACGCTCGCAAAGGGCGGCGACGCCGAAAAGACGAGGCTCGGGACGGTCATCTACAACCTGCTCGAGACTATCCGCATCTCGGCGATACTGCTCTATCCCTTCATTCCCGCGACGTCGGACGCCATCATCGCGTCCCTCGGGACTGACGAGCGCGATTACGACGCGCTCGAGAATTTCGGCGGGCTCGTTCCCGGGACGAAGGTTTCCGAGGCGGCGCCCCTCTTCGCGCGCATAGACGAAAAGAAGTTTATTGAGGAGATAGAGGCGGAAAAGGCCGCGGCGGAGGCGGAAAAGAAAAAGGCGGAGGAGGTGCCCGAGCGCCCCGAGGGAGTTGCCGAGATAACGATAGACGACTTCAAGAACGTGGAGCTCAGAACGGCCGAGGTCGTAGCCTGTGAGCCCGTTCCCAAGGCGAAGAAGCTGCTGCGCCTCGAGCTCGACCTCGGATACGAGCGCAGGCAGGTCGTTTCCGGCATTGCGAAGTGGTATTCTCCCGAGGATCTCGTGGGGAAAAAGGTCGTCGTTGTGGCAAACCTGAAGCCCGCGGTGCTCTGCGGCGTCGAGAGCAGAGGAATGATACTCGCCTCCGGCGAGGACGAGGTGCGGGTCGTGTTCCTTGCGCCCGATACGCCGAACGGAGAGCGCGTCAGATAATGCTTCTGATAGATTCGCACGCCCACTACGACGACGGAAGATTTGAAAGAGAGTACGAGGGCGGCGCTTTCGCCGCGCTCCGTGACGCGAAGGCGGCGGGAGTTTTGTGCGTCGTGAACTCGGGGGCTGACCTTGAGACGTCGCGCGCGAGCGTGTCGCTCGCGTCGCGCGGGGGCGGCGATCTGCCGGAGATATACGCCTCCGTCGGCATACACCCGACAGAGACGGGCAGATATAAGTCCTTAAACGAGGCGCTCGACGGCGTGAGGGTGCTTGCGGGAGAAAAAAGAGTCGTCGCGATAGGGGAGATAGGGCTCGACTATCACTACCCCGACACGGACAGGGAGACGCAGCTTTCATTTTTCGACGCGCAGTACGGGCTCGCGGAGGAGCTTTTGCTTCCGGTCGTCATTCACGACAGGGAGGCGCACGGAGACGTTTTCGATATCGTCAGGGCGCACCCGAACGTAAAAACCGTGCTCCACAGCTATTCGGGGAGCGCGGAGATGGCGAGACAGTACGGCTCGCTCGGTGTGTTCATGTCGTTCGGAGGCGTGCTCACGTTCAAAAACGCCGAAAAGACGCGCGAGGCGGCAAAGGCTGTGCCGCGCGAGCTCCTGATGCTCGAGACGGACGCGCCATATCTTGCGCCCACACCTCACAGAGGGAAGATAAACACATCGGCGTACATGGTATATACTGCCGGCGTGCTCGGGTCGCTTTTCGGCACGGATGCCGACGAGGCGGCGTCTCGGGCGGCGGAGGTTTCAAGGCGCTTTTTCGGAATATAAGCACATAAGGACCGCATATAGATATAGGGAATGCAAAAACGGGAGAGGTCCCGACCCCAAAAAAATGAAAGGAGGTGACCGTAATGGACGGAAAGCAGAGATCGGTAAAACCTATCATGCCGAGCAAGCCTTTTAAGCCGACAGCAAGGATGAAGCGGGCAAAAGGCAGTACAAATAGGGACGACGGAGCGGGTGTCAGGCTCGCGATGACGGTGATATGTATTATCGCTGTCGTTATGGTCACAGTCTACTTTATAGGGGCACAGATAAGTCCCGCGTCGGGGAAGACGCCCGACGAAAACGGAGGAGGCATCGCGGGCGGCGATGCGGCGGAATCCGGCACGGAATACGATGCCGCAGAAAAAGCGGACACGCCCGGGACCGATGTCGTCGCTGACGAGGCGGAGGATACCGGCGCCGACACGGATTTCAAGGTCTACATATCGTTTGATGTTGCGCCCGATACGGCGGACGACGTTACGTCGGCAGCCGGTGATGAAACAACGGGAGATGAGAGCGACGTCACGGGCGACGAACCCGAGGACGCGGATACCGCGGAGCCCGAGGTCCCCGCAGCGCCTATGGAGCCCGAGACGCCGGGAGAAATGCTGCCGGAGGATCACATTTTCCTCAACGACCCGAACGGAAAATTTCACGATCACATACTGACGAAAAGGACGTGCACGGAGAGCGCGCGCTGCCTCATATGCGGCGAGAATTTCGGTGCGCCGCCTCTCGGTCACCAATGGCATGAGGCGACGTGCACGAAGCCCAAGACGTGCACCGTCTGCGGCGCGACCGAGGGCGAGCCTCTCGGACACGACTGGCGGGCGGCAAACTGCGTATCGGCAAAGACCTGCAAGCGCTGCGGCGAGCAGGAGGGTGAAATATCAAGCAAGCACAGCTGGAAGGACGCAACGTGCACGAAGCCTAAGACGTGCTCGGTGTGCGGCGCGACCGAAGGCGAGCCTCTCGGTCACAAGTGGCGCGACGCGACGTGCACGGAGGCAAAGAAGTGCACGAGGTGCGGCAAAACGAGCGGAAAGGCGCTCGGTCATAAGTGGAAAGACGCGACGACGAAGGCTCCGAAGACCTGCACCGTCTGCGGCGCGACGACGGGAGGCAGACTGCCGGACGCTTCTTCGGGAGGACCTTATCCGCACACGGACGAGGAATATGAGCTTTTGGCCCGCATCATTTATATCGAGGCGGGCGGCGAGTCATACGACGCGATGTACGCCGTCGGAACTGTCGTCGTAAACCGCGCGCGTGCCGGCGGGGTCACGATCCACGACGCGATCTACGCGCCGAACCAGTTCGCGACGGGGCGCATCGACAAGGTCACGCCGACGTCATCGTGCTATCGCGCGGCACAGTCCGTGCTCGACGGAAATGCCTACGATAAGAGCATACGGTATTTCAGAAACGCGAGCGCCGGAAAGAACTGGGGCAGCCGCAAGTACTGCTTCACGATCGACGGAATAGCTTTCTTCAGCTGAAAAAAGCAAAACAAAAAAGCGCGGATGCCATGTGAGCGATGGCATCCGCGCCGTTTTGCTTTTTAGGTTTTTCTCTTGCGCGCAATATGCTTACGCGAGCTTGGAGAGAGCCTTCGTGAACTGGCTCTTCTTGCGTGCGGCGGTGTTCTTGTGGATACGGCCCTTCGCAACGCCCTGATCGAGCTTCTTCACCGTCTCGCGGTAGATCGCCGACGCAGCCTCGCGGTCGCCCGCCTCGAGCGCGGCATTGTACTTGCGGATCGAAGTATGAAGAGCCGACTTGTACATCCTGTTCTGAAGATTTTTCTTCTTTGAAACGAGAACGCGCTTTTTCGCTGACTTGATATTAGGCATTGATGCTGCCACCTCCTTCTTTATCGGAATGGTATCATGAGTATCGACAGCGTTGCCTGAGAGGGAGCGACGCCGTTTTCTGCATATGAACAACTTATAATATCACGAACATGAAAAAATAGCAATAGTCAAAATGAAAAAAGACGGAATATTTCACCCGTGAGAAAAAGTTTTTTTCGTCCTGCGCGGTGATACGGCGCAGAGGGGAAAAAAGCGGGGCAAAAAGTTTACAGAAAATTAACATGTAAACATTCTGTAAATTTTATATTAAGAAAACGCTCAAAGGTGAAAAAATCCGTCCGAATGGAAGACTTTTTCGCATATCTTTATTGACAATCAAAGGCACTGATGATAAAATTATAGACTGCATTGGTTTCGCGTTCAAACCTACTTATATTTTATTTATACCGAAAGCCTAAAAGACGAAGGAGTGACAGACCAAGATGGTAAAACCCCACAAGCTCGGCAGAAACGTGCGAATGAGTTTTTCGAAGATAGACGAAGCGCTCGAGATGCCAAACCTCATTGAGGTGCAGAAGAAGTCGTACAGATGGCTCATCGACGAGGGTCTTATGGAGGTGTTCCGCGACATCTCCCCGATATCGAACTACTCGGGCAACCTGCTTATCGATTTTGTGTCCTACAACCTCGACTCAAAACCCAAGTACACGATAGAGGAGTGCAAGGATCACGACGCCAACTACGCGGCTCCCCTCAAGGTCGACGTAAGACTGACTAACAAGCAGACCGGAGAGGTCAAGCAGTCCGAGATATTCATGGGCGATTTTCCGCTCATGACGGACAGGGGCACGTTTATCATCAACGGCGCGGAGCGCGTTATCGTTTCTCAGATAGTCCGTTCCCCCGGAATGTACTACGATTCCACGATAGACAAGACGGGCAAGCGCATTTTCACGGCGCAGGTCATCCCGTACCGCGGCGCATGGCTCGAATATGAGACCGACGTCAACGACGTTTTCTACGTCAAGATAGACAAGAACAGAAAGCTCCCCGTGACGGCGCTCATCCGCGCGCTCGGCGTCGAGACGGAGCGCGAGATAGCGGACTTCTTCGGCGAGGAGAAGCTGCTGCTCGAATCCGCCGAGAAGGACGAGCTTGAGCGTCAGGCGGCGGAGAACCACACGACCGCAGGCGAGGAAGCCCTCAAGGAGATATACAAGCGTCTCCGCCCGGGCGAGCCCGCCATCGTCGAGAGCGCTCAGATACTCATAAACAATTCCTTCTTCGACCCGAAGAGATACGATCTCGCTCCCGTCGGAAGATACAAGTATGACAAGAAGCTCGAGCTCTCCTCGAGGATAAAGGGTCATAAGCTCTCCCGTCCCGTCGTGAGCCCCGTCACCGGCGAGGTCGTCGCCGAGCCCGGCGAGCTGCTCACCGCGGAGCGCGCGCACGCCATAGAGGCGTCGTGCGTCAACGAGGTTTGGGTCACCGCCGAGGACGGCGCCGAAGTCAAGGTGTTCTCCAACAACACAGTATTCCCCGAATGGGTGCTCGGATATGACCTTCGCGACTGCGGCGTGAACGAGAAGTGCTCCTACCCGGTGCTCTCGGAGATAATCGAGGCTGCCGGCGGGGACGCCGAAGAGATAAAGGCTCAGGTAAAGCGCCGAATCGCGGAGCTCTGCCCGAAGCACATAACGAAGGACGATATTTTCGCGTCCGTCAACTACCTGCTCTGCCTCTCGCACGACATAGGCTCGACGGACGATATAGACCATCTCGGCAACCGCCGCCTGCGCTCTGTCGGCGAGCTTCTGCAGAACCAGTTCCGCATCGGTCTTTCGAGGATGGACAAGAACATCAAGGAAAAGATGTCGATACAGGACAACGAGACGGTGACGCCTCAGCAGCTCATCAACATCCGCCCCGTGACGACGGCGATCCGCGAGTTCTTCGGCAGCTCGCCGCTCTCGCAGTTTATGGATCAGGCGAATCCCTTGGCGGAGCTGACGCACAAGCGCCGTCTGTCGGCGCTCGGTCCCGGCGGTCTGTCCCGTGACCGCGCCTCGTTCGACGTCCGCGACGTTCACTACACTCATTACGGCCGCATGTGCCCGATAGAGACGCCGGAAGGTCCGAACATAGGACTTATCTCCTACCTTGCGACATACGCGCGCATAAGCGACTACGGCTTCATCGAGGCGCCGTACCGCCGCGTCGACAAGGAGACAGGCGTTGTTACGGACGAGATCGTGTATATGACTGCCGACGTTGAGGACAACTACATCGTCGCGCAGGCGAACGAGCCGCTCGACGAGGAGCACCGCTTCGTCAACCGCCGCGTCGCGGCGCGCGACCGCGCGGAGATAATAGAGGTCCCGAGAGAGCGCGTCGACTTCATGGATGTGTCGCCGAAGATGGTCGTGTCCGTCGCGACGGCGATGATACCGTTCCTTGAAAACGACGACAATTCCCGCGCCCTCATGGGCTCGAACATGCAGAAGCAGGCGGTGCCGCTTCTGACGACGGAGTCCCCGATAGTCGGAACGGGCATGGAATACAAGGCGGCAATGGACTCCGGCGTCGTCATCCTCGCCGACGAGGGAGGTTATGTCGAGCGCGTAACGGCGGACGACATAACGATACGCTCCGACAGCGGCGTCAAGAAAACGTACCACCTTGAAAAGTTCAAGCGTTCCAACCAGGGAACGTGCATAAATCAGCGCCCCATCGTAAACGTGGGCGACAGGGTCGAAAAAGGCGAGTGCATCGCGGACGGACAGGCGACGTCGAACGGCGAGATCTCGCTCGGCAAGAACGCTCTTATCGGCTTCATGAGCTGGGAGGGCTACAACTACGAGGACGCCGTCCTTTTGAACGAGCGTCTCGTCCGCGACGACGTCTACACCTCGATACACGTCGAGGAATATTCCCACGAGGCACGCGAGACGAAGCTCGGACCGGAGGAGATAACGCGCGAGATACCGAACGTCGGCGAGGACGCGCTCAAGGATCTGACGGCTGAGGGCATCGTAAAGATAGGGACCGAGGTCAGGGCCGGCGACATTCTCGTCGGCAAGGTTACCCCGAAGGGCGAGACAGAGCTGACGGCGGAGGAAAGACTGCTCCGCGCGATCTTCGGCGAGAAGGCGCGCGAGGTCAGAGACACCTCTCTCCGTCTGCCTCACGGCGAGACCGGCATAGTCATCGACGTCAAGGTCTTCTCCCGTGAAAACAACGACGACCTCTCGCCGGGAGTGACGAAGGTCGTGCGCGTCTACATCGCGCAGAAGAGAAAGATCTCGGTCGGCGACAAGATGGCGGGCCGCCACGGAAACAAGGGCGTTGTTTCACGCATACTCCCGCCCGAGGATATGCCCTTCCTGCCGGACGGCACGCCGCTCGACATCGTTTTGAACCCGCTCGGCGTTCCTTCCCGAATGAATATAGGTCAGGTGCTCGAGGTCCATCTCGGCATGGCGGCAAAGAAACTCGGCTGGAAGATAATGACGCCGGTCTTTGACGGCGCGACCGAAAAGGACATCACAGAATGCCTCGCTATGGCGGGTCTCGGCAGAGCTCCGTTTGCTAATGAGAATTACGACGGCAAGCCGCTTTACGAGGCTGTCGGCGTAAAGGAGGACGGAAAGGAAGACCTGCGTCCCCTCACGGCGGAAGAGAAGGCCGATATCGAATATCAGAACAAGCTCATCGAGGCGGGAACACTCCGCATCGTGGACGGCAAGACGGTGCTCTACGACGGAAGAACGGGCGAGCCCTTCGACAACCCGGTCACCGTCGGCATCATGTACTACCTCAAGCTCCATCACCTCGTTGACGATAAGATCCACGCACGTTCGACGGGTCCGTACTCCCTCATCACGCAGCAGCCGCTCGGAGGCAAGGCGCAGTTCGGCGGCCAGCGCTTCGGCGAGATGGAGGTTTGGGCGCTCGAGGCATACGGCGCCGCTTACACCCTTCAGGAGATCCTCACGGTCAAGAGCGACGATGTTGTCGGAAGAGTCAAGACCTACGAGGCTATCGTCAAGGGACAGAACATCCCGACTCCCGGCGTGCCCGAGTCGTTCAAGGTGCTCGTCAAGGAGCTCCAGTCGCTGGCGCTCGACGTCAAGGTGCTTGACAAGGACGGCAACGAGATAGAGCTCTCCTCTCTCGACGACGAGCTCGAGCCTCCGAACGTCGTTTCCGACGTCAACGAGAGCGACCTCGGCGAAGGCGTCGTTACAGACGATTACTCGGATTCCTTCGTGGAGAAGTCGGAGGACAATATAGACGACGACATCTTTTCCGAGGAAGCCGCCGAGCAGGAGACTGACTTCGGCGACGACGAGGACTTCATTTGACGAAAGACCGCTATCTAACTGAAAAAAGAGAAGGGTAAAAGGGTAAATCATATAATGGAACGTAATACGTTTGACTCCATAAAGATCGGGCTTGCCTCGCCGGAGATGATAAGAAGCTGGTCTTACGGCGAGGTCAAAAAACCCGAAACGATAAATTACCGCACGCTCAAGGCGGAACGCGACGGTCTTTTCTGCGAGCGTATATTCGGGCCCACAAAGGACTGGGAATGCCTCTGCGGAAAGTACAAGCGCATCCGCTACAAGGGAAAGATATGCGAGAAGTGCGGAGTTGAGGTCACGACGAAGAAGGTGCGCCGCGAGCGCATGGGACATATTGAGCTCGCCGCTCCCGTGTCCCACATCTGGTACTTCCGCGCGATCCCCTCACGCATGGGACTTCTGCTCGACATCACCCCTCACAATCTTGAGAAGGTGCTCTATTTCGCCAGCTATATAGTCATCGACCCCGGCACGACGCCGCTCGAAAAGGGCGAGATACTCTCCGACGTAAAGTACCACGAATACTACGAGAAGTACGAGAACGACTTCCGCGTCGGCATGGGCGCCGAGGCGATAAAGGAGCTTTTGTCCGAGATAGATATCGAGGCTCTGTCCGAGGAACTCAAGTCAGAGCTCGCGACGGCGAGCGGACAGAAGAAGGTCCGCATAATAAAGCGCCTTGAGGTCGTCGAGGCATTCCGCAAGTCGGGCAACCGCCCCGAGTGGATGATACTCGATGTAATCCCCGTCATCCCGCCCGAGATACGCCCGATGGTACCGCTCGACGGAGGCGCGTTCGCGTCGTCCGATCTGAACGACCTCTACCGCCGCGTCCTCAACAGGAACAACCGCTTGAAAAAGCTGCTCGAGATGCATACGCCCGATATAATCGTCCGCAACGAGAAGCGTATGCTCCAGGAGGCGGTCGACGCTCTCATCGACAACGGCAGGCGCGGCAAGCCCGTGACCGGTCCTTCGAACAGACCGCTCAAGAGCCTTTCCGAGATGCTGCGCGGCAAGCAGGGACGCTTCCGCCAGAACCTGCTCGGCAAGCGCGTCGACTATTCCGGTCGTTCCGTCATCGTCGTCGGACCGAACCTCAAGATTTATCAGTGCGGTCTGCCTAAGGAAATGGCGCTCGAGCTCTTCAAGCCGTTCGTCATGAAGCGCCTTGTAGAGACGCAGAAGGCTTCAAACATCAAGGAAGCGAAGAAGAAGGTAGACAAGGTTTTCCCTGAGGTTTGGGACGCGCTTGAAAACGTCATAAAGGAGCACCCGGTGCTGCTCAACCGCGCGCCGACGCTCCACAGGCTCTCGATACAGGCGTTTGAGCCCGTGCTCGTCGAGGGCAAGGCGATAAAGCTGCATCCGCTCGTTTGCAAGGCGTTCAACGCCGACTTCGACGGCGACCAGATGCCCGTTCACGTCCCGCTTTCCGCGGAGGCGCAGGCGGAGGCGCGCTTCCTCATGCTGTCGGCAAACAACCTCTTAAAGCCCGCCGACGGAAAGGCCGTTACCGTTCCGTCTCAGGACATGGTCATAGGCAACTTCTATCTCACGATGGATAAGCCCGGCGAGCCCGGCGAAGGCAAGGCGTTCCGCAACTTCGACGAGGCAATGATGGCGTATGAGAACCATATTCTCGGCATCCACGCGCCGATAAAGGTCCGCGTCTTCAAGGAGCGCGACGGCAAGATGGAGTCGAAGATAATAGACGCGACGCTCGGAAGACTCATATTCAACCGTGCGATCCCGCAGGATCTCGGCTACGTCGACAGGTCCGATCCCGAGAAGTTCTTTGACCTCGAGATAACGGAGGCGATGACGTCGAAAAAGCTGTCGGGCATAGTCGATGCCTGCATCAAGAAGCACGGCTTCTCCGTGACGGCTCAGGTGCTCGACGATATAAAGAATATAGGCTACAAGTATTCGACAAGGGCGTCGATATCGATCTCCGTCGCCGACATTGCGGTGCCGGAGGAGAAGTACACGCTCGTCTCCGAGGCGGAGAAAAAGATAGAGAACATCAACCGCCACTTCGCACGCGGCGAGCTCTCCGAGCCCGAAAGATATTCGAGCGTTATAAACGTTTGGGAGCAGACGACGAAGGACGTTGTCGAATCGCTGCAGAAAAACTTCAATAAATATAATGCCATCAAGATGATGATGGACTCCGGAGCGAGAGGAAACATCACGCAGATGAGACAGCTTGCCGGCATGCGCGGACTCATGTTCGCGACGAACGGCAAGACGATGGAGCTGCCGATAAAGTCCAACTTCCGCGAAGGTCTTAACATCCTCGAATATTTCATGGCGGCAAGAGGCGCGCGCAAGTCGCTTTCCGACACGGCGCTGCGTACCGCAGACTCCGGTTATCTGACGCGCCGTCTCGTCGACGTGTCTCAGGACGTCATAATCCGCGAGGACGACTGCGGCTCGAGAAAGGGTATCCTCATGACGGATATCAAGGAGGGCAACGAGGTCATCGAGCCTCTCCGCGACCGCATCTTCGGTCGTTACGTCATCGGCGACGTCGTAGACCCGAAGACGGGCGAGGTCATCGTCGAGGACAACCACATGATAGGCGAGGAGGACGCGAAGCGCATAGTGGACGCCGGCATCACGGAGGTCTACGTCCGCACCGTTCTCCAGTGCAAGGCGCGCCACGGCGTCTGCTCAAAGTGCTACGGCGCGAACCTCGCGTTCGGAACTCCCGTCAGCGTCGGCGAAGCTGTCGGCATAATAGCGGCTCAGTCGATAGGCGAGCCCGGCACGCAGCTCACGATGAGAACGTTCCACACGGGCGGCGTCGCAGGCTCAGACATCACGCAGGGTCTGCCTCGCGTCGAGGACCTCTTTGAGGCGAGAAAGCCGAAGAAGCCCGCGATCATCACAGAGGTCGACGGAACCGTCGCGATAAGGGACGACAAGCGCGTCCATGTCGTCGACATCACGACCGAGAGCGGAGAGATAATCTCTTATACGATCCCGTTCGGAATGAGGCTGCTCGTCTCGGAGGGCGACTATGTCGTCCACGGACAGCCGCTCACCGAGGGCCACATGAGCCCCGCCGACATCACGCGTATCAGCGGACTTGACGCGACATACGATTATATCGTGCGCGAGGTACAGAAGGTGTACCGCCTCCAGTCGGTCGAGATAAACGACAAGCACATCGAGGTCATAACGCGACAGATGACGCGCAAGGTCAAGGTCGACGATCCCGGCGATACGGATCTTCTCGTCGGCACGATGGTGGACGTCAGCGAGCTCGAAGAGGAAAACGACCTCATCAACGCGCGCATCGAGGCGGGCGAGATCGGTCTGCGTCCCGCAGAGGCGACGCCGGTGCTGCTCGGTATCACGAAGGCGTCTTTGGCGACGAACAGCTGGATGTCGGCAGCGTCGTTCCAGGAGACGACGAAGGTGCTGACGGAGGCGGCGATCAGAGGCAAGGTCGACCACCTGCTCGGTCTCAAGGAAAACGTCATCATAGGCAAGCTCATCCCTGCCGGCACAGGCATGGAGCGTTACCGCAATGTGGAGATAGTTGAGACGGAGGAGAGCTCCGAGACTATGCGAAACCTGCTCACGGGCGCGAGCGTCGCCGTCGACGATGCCGACGACGATTACAGCGAATACCGCGGGTACGATGACGATGACGACGATGCCTACGGCTCCGACGAGGCCGACGCATACAACGACGAGGACGATGCGGACGACGCATATGACGACGGCGATGACGTTGACGATGAGGACGACCTCGACGATGAGGACGAGGAATTCGACGAGGACGCATATGCTGACGCGATCGACAAGCTGCTCGAAAAGCAGATACATGCCGACAAGTCCGAAAGCGGCGGCAAGGACTGAGGCGCGCCGGCAGGCTTCCGAAGCAGATAAAGGCGAAGAATAATGTCATGCGAGTCGGGGGAAGCGGCGCATGCCGCTTTCCCCGACGACTTTTTTGCCGCAGGGGACCTTCTGCTTCTTTAATAAAGTCGGGAAAGTCAGGCAAAAAGTCGGATTTGAGAGTATCGTTTTTGTGCAATAGAGAAAAAATAAGCGTGAGCAAAAAATTCCTTGACAAAGCCGAACTATTGAGATATAATCTATGTGCGTATTTGGAGGTGTATATCCATGCTCATTTTCGTATACACCGAGGTGCGCGCATGAGCTTTTTATTACCGAGAAAAGGAGGGAACCATGCCGACATTTAACCAGCTTGTAAAGCAGGGAAGACACGACAAAGTTTATAAGTCAACGGCACCGATGCTTCAGACGGGCTTCAACACGCTCAAGAACAGAAGCATCGCGCAGAGCGCGCCTCAGAAGCGCGGCGTCTGCACGAAGGTGACGACGACGAGCCCGAAGAAGCCGAACTCCGCTATCCGCAAGATCGCGAGAGTACGTCTTACGAACGGACTTGAGACGACGACTTATATACCCGGTATCGGACACAATCTGCAGGAGCACTCCGTCGTCCTCATCAGGGGCGGACGTGTGCGCGACCTGCCGGGCTGCCGTTACCACGTCATCCGCGGCACGCTCGACGCTCAGGGCGTCGCGAACCGCAACCAGGGCCGTTCCAAATACGGCGCGAAGAGACCGAAGAAATAATTGTAAATCATTTTGATTTTATCGGTGTGTTCTGCCCCCAACAGAAAATATAAGCTTTCGGCAATAAAAAGTTTATGGGCGCATCTTTTGCGCGTCTGTCCTCGGCGGTGACACGATCGGGAATTATTTTTCGAGTACCTGTGATAACATTATTTAATGAAGGAGGGAATAACAGTGCCAAGAAGAGGTCAGATTTCCAAGAGAGAGGTCTTGCCGGATCCGCTCTACAATTCGGAGCTCGTCACAAAGCTGATCAACAACGTAATGCTTGACGGCAAAAAGGGCGTAGCTCAGAAGATAGTGTACGACGCATTCGCGATCGTAGAGAGCAAGACGAACGAAAATCCGCTTGAGATCTTCGAGGCGGCGCTTGAAAACGTCATGCCTTTGCTTGAAGTAAAGGCCCGCCGCGTCGGCGGTGCGACGTATCAGGTCCCGATGGACGTTCGTCCGGAAAGACGACTCACGCTCGGTCTGCGCTGGTTCGTAAGCTACGCGCGGTCGAGAGGCGAAAACACGATGTCGGAGCGCCTTGCTGCCGAGATCATGGACGCCAAGAACAACGCCGGCGGTGCATTCAAGAGAAAAGAAGAAATGCACAGAATGGCGGAAGCAAACAAGGCGTTTGCTCATTATCGTTATTGATTTAAACAAAACAAAGACATCATTTGAACCACGGAGCGGCAGAATGAGCGTGCCGCAAGATCAGCCTTCAGTTTTCGGGCGGTCTTTCGTCGGTTAATCGGAGGCAAAAAGAAATCATGTCCAGGGAATACTCACTGGAGCGCACACGCAATATCGGCATCATGGCACACATAGACGCCGGAAAGACCACGACGACGGAGCGCATACTCTTTTACACGGGTATCACTCATAAGCTCGGAGAGGTCCACGAGGGCGCCGCGGTCATGGACTGGATGGAGCAGGAGCGCGAGCGCGGCATTACGATAACGTCCGCCGCAACGACCTGCCATTGGCGTGATACGCGAATCAATATCATAGACACTCCCGGCCACGTTGACTTTACGGTCGAGGTCGAGCGCTCGCTCAGAGTTCTCGACGGCGCAGTATGCGTCTTCTGTGCGAAGGGAGGCGTCGAGCCGCAGTCCGAAACGGTTTGGCATCAGGCGAGCAAGTATCAGGTCCCGCGCATGGCGTATGTCAACAAGATGGACATCATGGGCGCCGATTTCTATCGCGTCGTCAACATGATGAAGGAGCGCCTGCGTACGAACCCCATCCCGATACAGCTCCCCATAGGCGCAGAGGACGATTTCCGCGGCATCATAGACCTTATCAAGATGGACGCCGTCATATATTATGACGACCTCGGACGCGACATGAAGATCGAGCCTATCCCCGACGATATGCTCGAGCTCGCGAAGAAGTACAGGGCGGAAATGATCGAGGCCGTCGCCGAGTCCGACGACGAGCTCTTCGAGAAATTCGTCAACGAGGAAGAGATAACGGAGGATGAGCTCCGCGTCGCGATAAGAAAGGAAACGATAAGCAACAAGATCGTTCCCGTCGTATGCGGCACATCCTATCGCAACAAGGGCGTCCAAAAGCTGCTCGACGCGATCGTCGACTATATGCCGTCGCCGCTCGACGTCCCGCCCGTTACCGGAATAAATCCGAAGACGGACGAGGAGGAAGAGAGACCGGCGGGAGACGACGAGCCGTTCGCAGCGCTCGCTTTCAAGGTCATGACGGACCCGTTCGTCGGACGTCTCACTTATTTCCGCGTTTATTCGGGCAAGATCGAGGCAGGTATGGCAACATACAACTCGACGAAGGGACAGCGCGAGAGGCTCTCGAGGCTCCTTCAGATGCACAGCAACGAGCGCCGCGACATAGACTGCGTCTATTCCGGCGACATCGCAGCCGTCATCGGCACGAAGAACACGAAGACGGGCGACACGCTCTGCGACGAGGCGCACCCCATAATACTTGAGTCCATGGAATTCCCGGAGCCCGTCATAAGGGTCGCGATCGAACCGAAGACTCGCGCCGGCGAGGAAAAGATGATGATAGCGCTCGAAAAGCTCGCGGAGGAGGATCCTACGTTCAGGACCTACACCGACGATGAAACGGGACAGACCATCATCGCCGGCATGGGAGAGCTCCATCTCGAGATAATCGTCGACAGACTCCTGCGCGAATTCAAGGTCGAGGCGAACGTAGGTCAGCCGCAGGTCGCTTACAAAGAGGCGATCAGAGGCACGGCTACGGTCGACGAGGTCTACTCGCGTCAGAACGGCGGTCACGGTCAGTACGGTCACGTCAAGATCGTCGTCGAGCCGACGGAGAACGGAGAGGAGTTCGAGTTCATCGACAAGACGGTGGGCGGCGTCATCCCCGGCGAGTATATGAAGTCGATAGAGGCCGGTCTGCGCGGTGCGATGAATTCCGGCGTCCTTGCCGGATACAGCGTCGTGAACGTCAAGGTGACGCTCATAGACGGTTCGTATCACGAGGTCGACAGCTCCGATATGGCATTCAAGATATGCGCGTCATTGGCTCTGCGCGAGGCGCTCGAAAAGGCGGACCCCGTGCTCATGGAGCCCATAATGAAGGTCACGGTCACAACGCCGGACGATTACCTCGGCGACGTTATCGGAGACCTGAACGCGAGACGCGGTCAGATAGTCTCGATAGACAATATCGGCAGCGCGCAGCAGGTGACGGCGCACGTCCCGCTCGCGGTTATGTTCGGATACGCGACCGAGCTTCGCTCGCGTTCGCAGGGCAGAGCCGTTTACACAATGGAGCCCGATCACTTCTCGGAGGTGCCGAAGAACATCTCCGCGGAGATAGTGTCAAAGCGCGGGCACCACAGCTAATTTTCACGATCGAAAAAACAATATAAAAAATCAAAACGAAAGGATCACAAATCATGGCAAAGCAGAAATTTGAAAGAACCAAGCCGCACGTTAACATCGGTACGATCGGTCACGTTGACCACGGTAAGACGACACTTACCGCCGCGATCACGAAGGTCCTCGCTCTCAGCAATGATAAGATTGAGTTCCTCGCATATGACCAGATCGACAACGCGCCCGAGGAAAAGGCTCGCGGAATCACAATCAACACGCGTCACGTTGAGTATGAGACGGAAGCCCGTCACTACGCTCACGTCGACTGCCCCGGTCACGCCGACTATGTCAAGAACATGATCACGGGCGCGGCTCAGATGGATGGCGCTATCCTCGTTGTCGCAGGCTCCGACGGTCCGATGCAGCAGACCCGCGAGCACATACTGCTCGCC
>CANRKP010000008.1 GCA_947631245.1 uncultured Clostridia bacterium | reverse complement strand
TTTATACGTCCACCCTCAAAAATGGACTTCTATTGCGTAACAGGCAAAGAAAAAGACGGGCAAAAAGCAATCACTTTTCACTCGCCTTTCTCTGCACCCTGTACGGCAGCTACCCTATTTCAGTTTGTAAGTTAATACTGTTTTATGCGTAGCTGCCTTGGGGGGATTTTTTTATTTAGACACAGTCACAACATATCCGCCCATATTGTCGGGCGATATCACGGCTTCCTTAAACTCCGAAGGAATAAAAAGGGAGCCGTCCGGCGAGCTCTGGCGCGAGATCAGATACCCTTCCGCCTCGTACCATGCGCCGACCTCGAGCGAGGCGAGATATTCTTCAAGCGTCAGATGATCGTTATATATTATCTTTGCGTGCGGGAAGCCGACATAGCGGATGTGCCACGGCTCAAAAACGATTCCCGTCTCTTTTTCTCCGAAAACGGGGTAGCGGATAATGAAGCCGTATTTCCAGCATTCGGAGTTGACGAACCGCCCCGCCTCGGTCTTTAAAAAGCCGTAGCTCGCGTAGTAGGGAACATATACGTCGAGGGCGAGCCCTGTCTGATGCTCGCTGGCTCCCGGCTTCGTTGCGACGGCGGGGGCGCTTTCAAATTCCTCTTGCTGCTGCTCGGACGTTCTGAAATCGCTCGATACAAGCAGACGTTCGCCTGTCTTTTCCTTTACCGCCGCCGAGAGCGACGCGTAGTGCTCCGTCATGCATACGTTCATCTGCACTCCTGTGTCGTTGTAATTAACAATGTCGGGGGCAAAATCATCGGCAAGCGTAAAGTCTGTGTTTACGAGCATGAGGCTCTCTTCAAACCGCACTCTTTCGTCTGCCGAAAGCGCACCGAGCGTGACGCTGTCAAGTCCGGAGGGCTCGACTTTTGAAAGCTCCGTATTTTTGCATCTGACCCCGAAAAATTCACCCGCGATAAACGGATATTGGGGATTGAGGCAAAGGAATACCGTGGCGGCGAGAATTATAACGGCAAGAAATACGGCGACGGCGGACAGAATCAAACGTTTTTTCTTTGCGCGGTCCATCGTTTATTTTCTATAGTATGTGTAGTAGGCGATGACGGTGCGTTCGACGCCGCCGTGCTCGATGTCGGGACCGGTCAGAACGACGCCGTCTCCCGAGAGGAGCTGCCACGCGGCAAGCTCGGGAATATTGCAGCGGAAAAGCACCTCGGAGCCGGAGTAGACAAGGAAAGTGTCGTCCTCGGGCTTTACGATAAGTGCGCCGCTCTTGCCTATGACATCGTCGTTGTCGCCGCGCCGCTCCGTCACATACTTTATGCTCATCCCGTCGAGCTCGCGGACAAAATCGCGTCTGTATCGCGGGCTGTTCGGGTCCTTGCTTTTCGTCCAAACCTTGATAAACTTAAACATAAAGGCGGCTCCTTTTTTATTTCTCAGTTGTTTTGTTCGTTGTGTTCGTGTCCACTTTATCGTCGTCGTCATTACCCACCTTGCCGGAATCGCGGCTTTTTTTCGCACGCACCAGCACGAGAAAATCGACCGTGCAGACGACGGCTGCGGCAAGCACCAAAACGACCGATTTTGCAATCCTTTCGCCGATTATTATCCTGTCGGTGAAGAGGACCGCGATAAGACCGAAAAGTCCGCTCACCGCGTACATTGCCAGCACGGCGCGGCGCTGCGTAAGCCCAAGCTCCAAAAGGCGGTGATGGACGTGCTTTTTGTCTGCCGCAAACGGCGCCTTCCCGTGCGCGATGCGGCGGAAAAAGGCGAACACCGTGTCAAAAAGCGGGAGCGCGAAGATAATTACGGGCAGGAGAAAGGAGATGACGGCGCTTATCTTGAACACGCCGCTCACGGAGATGACGGCGAGAATATATCCGAGAAAATACGCGCCCGTGTTCCCGATGAAGATCTTCGCGGGGTAGAAGTTGAAGGGCAGAAATCCCATGCAGGCTCCGAAGAGCACGGCGGCGAACAGCGCCGTCCCCGTGCTGCCGTACAGCAGCGCGACGAGCGCGAGCGAGACGCAGGAGATCGCGCATATGCCTGAGGCGAGCCCGTCGAGCCCGTCTATGAGATTAAAGGCGTTCACAAGCACGACTATCCAAAGAACTGTCAGTGGATATGAGAGCCATCCGAACTCGACATATTGCGAAAAAAGGAACGTGCCGCGGATGAGAACGCCTGCAAGCGTCGCGCATACGGCGGAGATTACCTGAACCAAAAGCTTTATCCACGGGCCTAAATCAAATACGTCGTCCAGCACGCCGAGGATAACAAGAACGGTGCCGCCGAGCCACATTGCGTAAAGCTCGCCTCTCGGCTCGCAGAAAATGAGCGTCGTCAGCGAAAAGCTGAAGTAAACGGCAAGGCCGCCGAGCGCGGGCATCGGCTCCTTATGGATATGCCTTTTGTCCTTCGGAACGGACACCGCGCCGATGCGGAACGCGAGCGCGCGGACTGCGGGAGTTGTCAGATACGAAAAGAGAAACGCGCAGATAACGGCGGCTATGGCGTAAATAAAGCGCTGTTCTATAACCATGTCGGGATTTTGTCAGAGGGCGACGAATCCGAGCTTCCGTTTGACCTTTGCGACTGTCTTTGAGGCGGTGCGCGACGCTTTCTCGGCGCCGTTCTTCATCACCTCTTCAAGGTACGCCTTGTCTGCCATGAGCTCCGAGAACCTCGCCTGAACGGGGGCGAGCCCGTCCGCGCAGACCTCGCCGACGGCGGTCTTGAAATCGCCGTAGCCGCGCCCGTCAAACTCGCGCTCGATCTCGTCGAAGCTCTTGCCCGTGAAGCAGGAATATATCGTCATGAGGTTGTTTATGCCGTCCTTGCCTTCGGCGCGGCGGACGCATGTGTCGGAATCCGTGACGGCGCGCTTGAATTTCTTTATTATCACGTCGCGCGTGTCGAGGATGCGGACAACGGCGTTTTCGTTCGCGTCAGACTTGCTCATCTTTTTCGTCGGCTCCGCGAGCGACATGATATTTGCCCCCACCTTCGGGATATAGGGCTCGGGAACGGTGAATGTCGGCGAGAATACGCCGTTGAAGCGCTCGGCGATGTCGCGCGCGAGCTCGAGATGCTGCTTCTGATCCTGTCCTATCGGGACGGCGTCCGCCTGATAAAGAAGGATGTCTGCCGCCATGAGGACAGGATATGTGAAAAGCCCCGCGTTTATGTTGTCGGCGTGCTTTGCGCTCTTGTCCTTGAACTGCGTCATGCGCGAGAGCTCGCCGAACATCGTGAAGCATGAAAGCATCCACGAGAGCTCCGCGTGCTCATGGACGTGGCTCTGTATGAAAAGCGTGCATTTGTCCGGGTCGAGCCCGCAGGCGATGTAGAGGGCGAGAACTTCATATGTGCGGCGGCGCAGCTCCGCCGGGACCTGACGTACCGTTATGGAATGGAGGTCGACTACGCAGTAGTAGCAGTTGAACTCCTCGGTGAATGAGCCGAAATTAGAGAGCGCGCCGAGATAATTTCCGATAGTGAGATTGCCCGAGGGCTGTATTCCCGAAAGGGCAGTCTTTTTTCTTGCGGTGATTTCTTCTGTCATTTTTGTGTCTCCTTTGTTCAGAGCGACGCTTTCACGGCGTCGGAGAGGGCTTTGACCCCGCGCTCGATCTGCTCGTCCGACGGCATCGAATAATTGAGCCGGAACGAGGGGGATGGCGCGGTCTCGTCACAGTTGAACGCCGTGCCGGGAACGACGGCGACCTTGCGTTCGAGCGCAGCCTTAACGACGCCGTCGCATGTGTATCCATCAGGCATTGTGCACCAAATGAAGAGACCGCCGTCGGGGCGCGTGTACGTCACCTCGTTCGGCATTGAGGCGTCGAGGCAGTCGAGCATCAGCTTTGATTTGTGCCTGTAAAGCGCGCGTATGTCGCGGATGTGACCGTCGAGGTCATACTTCGTCATGTATCTGTGGCAAACCATCTGGAAGAAGGTGTTCGTGTGGACGTCCTCGACTTGCTTGCAGACGACCATTTTCTGCGTCAGCGCCGCGGGAGCGAGCACATAGCCGACGCGCATTCCGGCGGAGAGTATTTTCGAGAACGTCGAGCAGTATATGACGATGCCGTCACGGTCAAGGGACTTTATCGTCGGCACGTCCTCACCTGCAAAGCGGAGCTCGCCGTAGGGGTTGTCCTCGAAAATTATGATGCCGTGACGTTTGCATATATCGTATATTGCCGTCCGCGTTTCAAGCGGCATCGTCGTGCCCATCGGGTTGTGGAAATTCGGGATGAGATATACCATCTTCGCTTCGGGGTGAGCCTCTATCGCCGCCTCGAGCTCCTCAGGCTTGATGCCGCCCGCGGCGGGGACGCCTACGGGCACAGCTCCGTTTGTGCGGAAGGCGTTGAGCGCGCCGATGAACGTCGGGTCCTCGCATATGACGGCGTCTCCCTCGTTGCAGAGGACCTTTGCCGCAAGCTCGATGCCCTGCGCTCCGCCGGATACGACGATGAGGTCGTCGCCGTCGCTTCCTATGCCGAATTTGTCATGCATACGGGAGGTGAGGGCGGCACGGAGCGGCGGATAGCCCTCGCTTATATTGTACTGGAGCGCCGCGGCTCCGTCGTTTGCGTATATGTCGGCGGATATCTTTGATATCTCCGCTATCGGGAATGTTTCGGGCGCCGGATTTCCGCCGGAAAATGATATTATCGTCGGGTCTGAAAGGCTTTTGAATATTTCTCGTATAGCGGAAGGCTTCAGGTTCCGCATTTTTTCGGAAAAGCTGTATTCCATTTTTTCGGGGGCCTCCGTTTTGACTTCGCGTCTTTTATGATTATGATAAAGTATAACATTTCTTTGTGGGAAAATCAAGAAAAAAGCTGTCGTGAGAGGTGGGGCGGCAAAAAATTTTTTGAAAACGCGAAACATCGGGCGGCTATTTTTCGTCATAAAATACAGTATAGGTCGGTAAACGTGACTATTTCGAAAGAAAGGTGCGTCCTCGTCCGCGTTCGTTGACAAAAGAGACAAACTTTGATAAAATAACAGACGAAGAAGATTCGTAAGGGGGCATTTTGAGGTGACGGAGCGTAAAACCAACCGCGGGCAGATCACAAAGACGCCGAAGAGGCGGCGCTCATCATGGACGCCGCTGATGCTCACCGTGTATTCTGTCGGGCATTTTCTTGTCGACATGTGCTGCTGTGCGGCGATGCTCGCTTTCACAAAGGATAAGGAATATTTTGCTCTGTCACTCCTCCTATATAATTTCTGTGCGTTCGTCCTTCAGATGCCGATAGGGGCGCTTGCCGACCGCTTCGGACGCACCGGAGGCTTTGCCGTGACGGGGTGTATTTTCATCGCTCTGTCGATGCTCGCTGAGCCGGCGCCGCTCGTTTTCTCGGCGCTGCTCGGTTTCGGAAACGCGTGCTATCACATCGGCGGCGGAACGTTTGCGCTGAGGGCAGGGAGAAGATGCACCGGGCTCGGCGTTTTCGTTTCGACCGGAGCGTTAGGACTTGCCGCGGGAAGGCTCGCGGTCATGAACGGATACGGCGGCGTATACGTTGCCGTCGCGACAGCAGTTATCATGCTGGCGGTCGCCGCGGCGTTGATAATCGCCGAGCCTGTCGCCGATACATACGAGACAGTGGCTCCTTTCCCGAAAGGGCTTACGGTTTCTTATCCGCATCGGAATATTCTTGCGTGCGCGGCATTCTTTATCGTCGTGTGCCTGCGCTCGTTCGGAGGGCTCGCCTTCAATTTCGAATGGAAAGGGACGGCGGACGCCGTGACTGTCATCGTTGTCGCGGCGGCAGCGTCAGCACTCGGAAAGGCTGCGGGAGGCGTAATGTCGGACGCTGTCGGCATGAGGACGACATCTTCGGTAACGCTCATTTTATGCGGTGTTGTCATGATTTTTTCCGGATATATGATACCTGCCGCGGTCGGCATATTCCTTTTCAACATGACGATGCCGCTCACGCTGAGGGCGACTGCGGACGTCTGCCGGGGGCACGAGGGATTTTCATTCGGGCTTCTGACGGCGGCGCTGTTCGCGGGATATCTTCCCGTGTCATACGGAATATCGCTGCCGTTCGGCGTTTACGGGAACGCAGCCGTCGCCTTTGTTTCAATGGCTCTTATGGCGGCGGGGCTTGAGCTTACAAACAAGCGGACAAAGCCGGTGTAAATCATGCTTGGCGAGCTTTTGCGTACAGCTTCGGCTGATCTGCCGTATCTTTCGCTGTCGCTTTTGCTGACGCTCGTGCTTGAGCTTTTTGCTGCGGCGGTTTTAGGGATAAGAGGTCGGCGAGACATTCTTTTGATAGCAGGCGCGAATATACTTACAAATCCGCCTGTTGCAATGGCGGCGTGCTTGCTCGGCGAGGCAGTGAGGCTGCCCAAAATCATTATACATTTGCCGTTTGAGGCATTTGCGGTGATCGTCGAATGGCTTATATACAGAAAATTCGGCGAGCGCATAACGGAGCCGCTTGCGTTCGCACTTTTGTCAAATGTCTTTTCTTACTTTATGGGCAGGGTCATCCTTACGATTGTAAGCGTGTAAGCGCCTTTTAGAAAGGAGGTTTTTACCGATGCTGCGCGCACTTCTTCCGCTCGATGTCATTGTCGAACCGACGACGTTTGAGCTGCCGCTTGACAGCCGAGCGCTTCTTATTCTCGGCGGCATTGTACTCGGCGTCGTCGTCGCGACGGCGATAATATTCATCACAAAAAAGAGAAAATAAAAAAAGATATCCGCCGAACAGCGATATGTTCGGCGGATATAAAATTATACGGATGTATATAATTGTTTTCAGAAGACGTTTTATGCAAGTGTCTTTCTATTTTTCGACTATGTTCATGTTGGAAGGAAGGATGCCCGCCTGCTCGTAAACTATCTCCGTTATTTGCGCTATCTCGCTCGGCAGAAGTCCGTCGCTCTTGACTATGATGCTCGCGTTATCGCCGTTAATTATGGCGACGCAGTCGGCAAAGCCCTTTGCCTTGACAAGCTCTTCGATGTTTACCTCGGCAGACATTGTGGCTGCGAGCGCCGCGATGTCGGCTCCCGCCTGATCGCGCACCTCCTGGAGCGCCGTTTCGTTTTCTACGACGGTGGAGAGGACCTCTATCGCTTCGTCTCTCGCGCGATCGCGGTTGTATGCCGCCGTGTCGAAGTATTCGTCCCTTGTCGGAGCTGAAGCATCTTTATCGCCGTCCGGCGTGCCGGTCTCTTTTCCTTCGCCGGCGAGCAGGGCGGCGTAACGGTCGGCGTCTATTTTGTACCCATTGTCGCCCGTGCTTTTCACGCTTCCGCCGAGAATGAAATTCAGTCCTATCGCGACACCGCAGACGAGCACCGCGCAGATGATTATCATGTTCTTCGCGCCGACGCGCTTTGCCGCACGGACGATTTTTTCCTTTGCCGCCGCGGCCTTGCCTTTCAAATCGAACTCTTCGAGCTTTTCTCTTATTTTCATCGTGTAATACCTCCCGATTTGCCTTGTAATATGATATATATGACGGGGCGGCTTCCCGTATTACTTATTTTCCCGTTCCGGCGACTGATATTTTCGATATCGGAACGCCGAGCGCGCATGAGAGCAGTTCAGACACCGTCTTTTGCACCGAGATTTTTTCGCCGCCGCGGCACACGACGGCGATCCCGCGCACGGAGGAGCATATCTCCCTGACGAGGACGACGCGTTCCTCGCCTCCCGAGCTTATGACAACATAGCTTTTGCCCGCGCCCGCGCCGTTTTCGGCATAGACGCGCTCGACGCCGCTGTCAAGCGTCAGAAGGACCGAAACGTCGGATACGCCGTTGACCTTCTCGCAGAGCGATTTTATCCTTCCTTCAAGCGTCGCCGCATATTCCGCAAGCTCTTCGTTCCCGCCGCTCTCACCGGCGGGAGCGGCGTCCTTCTTTCCTCCGGCGAGCGTGCCGAGCAAAAGGAGAGCCGCGCCGACGGCGGCGAGCAAAATAACGAGCCGTTTTTTCGGCGAATGCGCGATAACGGAAATAAGTCCGCCCTCATTCATAAAACACACCGACCTCCGCTTCCTTGTCGTAATTTTCTTTTATATACCGCTCGAGCTCGGCGGCGTCCGTCCACACGGCATCTCCCGTAAGCGATACCGCGATGTAAGATATACGCACGTCGCTCATGTCCTCGCCGGAAAGGGATACCGTGACCGAAATATCGTCCTCTTTTAAGCCGAAGGTGCGCGCCGCATCATGCTTTATTGTCTCAGCAACATCCCCCTCCGCTTTTTTCAAAAGCTCCGCAAATATGTCGTATGTCTCATACCCGGCATATGTTTCGGCGTCCGGTATATCGGGCAGAGCAGGAGGGGAGCGAAGGGCGGACAGCAGCGGCGAGACAATGACGCTGAGCGAGACTATGCCCGATATATATTTTATGTATTTCCCCGTCGTCCCGTCCTCGGGGGACATTATCGCGCAAAGCGCCGTAACCGCGGCGCACGCGAGCACTGACGTCATATATGCGCTCATAACGGCCTCACTTTTCTACGATATCGCGGGCGCGGTTTTTATGAACAGCGCTGCCGCGAATATAAAGACGAAGGCGATAAGAGAGCATATCGCCGCTGCGAATCCCGTTATCTCGCGCATTTCGGAGAGCAGCGCCGCCTCTCTTTTGCAGCCGAGCAATTCCGAGCAGAACGACGCCGCGGAAAGCGAGACGGACATGAAAAGCGTTGATATGAACACAGGGGCGAACAGCGCGATGACGGCAGTTATGCCGAGCGCTCCGGCGGCGTTTTTTATCACCGACAGCCCTGCCGCCGTCGTTCTCACCGCGTCGCCGAGCGCGCCTCCCACAACGGGTATCGCGCTGCCGACGGCGTATTTGACGCCTCTTGCCGCCGCAGTGTCCGCCGCCGCCGCGAGCTCGGTCTGATATCCTATCACGGTGGAGAAGATCGTCGCAGCACCCGCGGCGAGCCACGAGAACGTCCGCTTTATCGCCCCGCATATCCCGACGGCGGAGGAGCCGCTGCCCGAGACCGATGAAATGACCGCGAACGCAAGTCCGAGGCGGAAGATGGGTATGAAAATATACGTCACGATGTATTCCGCAGCGGAGGAGAAGAGCAGAAGGCCGGACGAGGTGACGGCTGCCCCCGAGGTGTTTGCGGACGCGGAGAGCAGCCCCGCCATCATCGGAACGGTGGCGGTGGTGAACGTCGACAGCGATACGGCGAATGTGCTTATCGCGTCGGCGAGCTTTTCTTCGGCGGAAATGACGTAAACGGAGAGCAGAAGGCACGTTATCATAGATACGGCAGGGTACAGCCGCCCTCCCGAGACGTCGCGCGACAGAATGCCTATGGCGGAGGAAACGAGCACCGTCCCGAGCACGGCGGAGAAAAATCCCGCCGCGGGCAAAAGCGCCTCGCCGATCATATCGCCTATCATGCCGAACACCTTGTCAGCGCCTGTCAGCTCGGCGACGTCGTCGGCGCTGTCATCCTCCGAGACGAGCCTGTCCGGAAGAAATTCTGCGGCATCGTCGGGGAAAATGTCGCCGATAGTCCGTCCCTCATCGGCGCCCTCGGCGGCGACAGGCAGGACAAGCATTGACAGCGACAGAAGTGCGGCGAAGACAAAAATGATCCGTTTTCTCATGACAAAACCGACAGCGCCGAGTCGAGCAGGCGGACGAGCAGAGGGCAGGCGAGCAGGACGAGCTCCGCGCGTCCGAGCAAAAGTATAGCGGAGGCTGACCGCTCCGCACCGCATCCGCGGCAGACGTCCGCCGTCAGCTCGGCGGCATATCCGATGCCGAGCGCGCGCAGAAGCGTGCCCGCATAGCCCGACATTTCCGTATTTTCCGACATAGAGCGCAGCGGCGAAAGCGTTTCTCCGAGCCTGCCAAAGGCGTATATCGTGATGCATATGCCGCCGAGGAGCGGCAGATATGTATAAAGCGGGCTTTTCGTGCCTTGGAGAAGGGATGCCGCGGCGGCGCAAAGCAGCGCGATCCCGCAGAATTTAAGCATGCCTCAGAGCCCGAATATCGCCCGCAGTGAATCGAAAAGGGCGGAGAGCCTGCCCGCGATCATCGACAGCACGATGATAATCCCCGCGACAGATACGAGCGTTGCCTGCTCGTCTCTGCCGGATTTTGAAAGTATCTGGCATATGACGGCGGCGATCATTCCGATTCCGGCGACTTTAAGTAAAAGCGAAACGTCCGACACTGTATGACCTCTTTTTCTTTATTAAATGAGCAGTATTATCAGCGAGAGACAGACGAAAACGCATACGGCGGCGCCGACGCGGAGCCTGTCCTTTTCCGAGGCTTCAAGGGTGCGTATGTGCTCCCGCAGCCGTAAAGAGAAGACGCGGCAGAGCTCTGTCTGCGGCTCGCGGTATCCGCGCCCGAGCGACGATGAAAAATCCGAAAGAAGGCGCAAAGTCTCGCCGTCAAACGGCACATCCTCCGTTGAAAGCGCCTCGGATAGAGACGTTTTTGCCGCCGCCTCCCAAACGCGGCGCGAGGGCTCGAATGCGGATGAAAAAGAAAGTATGATCTCGCCTATAGTATCCTGACGGTACGCGATGCATTCGCCTATGTAGGACACGAGCCTTTCAGCGTCCCGCGCCGCCGAAAGCGCGCGCCTGACGGATTTGGAGTATTCAGACCAAATGAAAAACGCGGACGCGGCGATGAGCGAGGAGCCGACGAGCTTATAAAGATATACGATGCTCACGGCTCGTTTATGAAAAATGACATGCCTTTTCCGGGAGGGCGCTTCAGTCCGACAAGATATGAAAATACGCCCGATCCCGCAAGCGCGTTCGTCTCGGGGCGCATACGGAGCTCCGAAAGCGTCCCGGCGTGCGCTGTGGCGACTATCGGCACCCCGCACGAGCGGGAGTAGACCGCCGCCTCCGCATCCTTTTGTCCCGACAGCTCGTCGCAGATTATGATCTCGGGGCTGAGCGAGCGGACGGCGCTGACGATGCCGGCGTCTTTCGGGTAGCCGGAAAGAACGTCCGCAGACATCCCCACGCAGGCGGAGCCGAGCTCATGACGCGGATCAACGACGGCGAGCTGCCGTCCGTCGGCGGAAAGCCGCCGTATGAGGTCGCGCAAAATCGTCGTTTTTCCCGTCCCCGGCGGGGAGTAGAGAAGCGCGCCAGAGAGCGCTCCGCCGCTCGTTATAAGCTCGTACACACGGGACGAGCACCCGGGAACGTCTCCGGGGACGCGTATCGAGACGGAGCTTATGTCGGTGACGTTGCCTATCGCGCCGTCACGAAGCGCCGCGCGTCCGCAGACGCCGCACCTGATGCCGCCGACGGAAATATATCCTTCGCGTATCGTTTCGGCGTGAGAGAACAGTGAGCCGCCCGTGAGCGAAAAGACAAAGTCGTCAAACTCCCCGGGATAAAGCGAGGTGTCGAGCCTCCGGTGCACCCCGCCGACGGTGATGAACGACGCGCCGTCGCGCCTCAGCCTTATGTCCGTAAGCGACGAAAGCGAAAGTCCCGACGAATGAATCGCACGTTCGACCGAGCTTTTTACGCCTGAAGGCAGAAGAGAAAGCGCAAGGCTCCGCGCATCGTATTTTGATTTTTCAGTTTCCGTTTTCATGTTATATGTATATGAGGGCGTGTCCGTTTTATGTCAGGACACGCCCGCGAAAGTATTTTATGCGAGAGTATCGTATTCCTTCAGCATCCCGAGCAGCTTTGCCGTGTGAAGTCCTTCGTCCCGCGCGAAATTCGAGAACATAACGGCGGCGCGCTCATCCTCCATTTCCTTTGAGAATATCTCATAATCTCTCGTGAGCTCCATCGAGTCCTGCCACGCGCGCATGAGCCTGTCCCGCGTCGTTATCTTTATTCCGTGCTTGTCTATGTCCTGCATTCTCTAAAAACCTCGTTTTTATTTTAGTATTCCTCGCGCCGCGCGCGAATAGGTATGTAAAAATCTGCACACAATAAAAGCGTCGCCGGGCAAAGTGCCGCGGCATCAATAAGAAACGGAGAGTTTGAAAAAATGCAGCTAACACAGAAGGAAGTAGAACTGTTGAAGGATCTGTCGAGCCAGGAAAAGCTCTGTGTCGACAAGTATACGCGCCATTCGGAATGCGCTAAGGACGCGCAGCTCAAAAATCTCTTTTCCGAAATAGCGAAGATGGAGAGCACGCATCTCACGATGATAACGGACATGCAGAACGGGAACGTTCCGCAGCAGAACGGAGGCGGCGGACAGTACAACCCGACGTTCAAGGCGACGTATACGACGGAGGAGACCGCCGACAAGCAGAACGACTGCTATCTCTGCACGGATCTTCTTACGGCGGAAAAGCACGCTTCGCACCTTTACGACACATGCGTCTTCGAATTCGGTGACGAGAATGCGCGCACCTGCCTCAACTCGATCCAAAGTCAGGAGCAGAACCACGGCAAACTCATATACGACTATATGAAGACGAACGGCATGCAGGCGTGAGAAGGCGTTGCTTTGCCTCCCGTATGAACGATTATGACGAAAAGAGCGCCCATCCGGGCGCTCTTTTCATTTGAAATGTTATTGCCTTAATCGACAGTTTATGATATCATACTCTCGGAGGGGATCGAACATGAACATTATGATAGCGTCAGATATACACGGCTCGGTGAAGTATTGCGAGCTTCTGCTCGACGCATACGCGCGCGAGCACGCCGACAGGCTCCTTCTGCTCGGTGACATTCTTTATCACGGTCCGCGCAATCCGCGCCGCTGCTACGACCCGAAGAAGGTCGCGGAGATGTTAAACGGGATAAAAGACGACATAGTCTGCATCCGCGGCAACTGTGACTCCGAGGTCGACGGAATGGTGCTCGATTTTCCGATCACGGCGGAAGCCGTCATGCTCTTCGCGGGCGGCAGGCTCGTATACGCGACGCACGGTCATCACGCCGGTGAGGACTCGCCACCGCCTCACAAAAACGGCGACATCCTTTTGACCGGACACACCCACATACCGAAATGCGTCGACCACGGCGATTTCATATATATGAATCCGGGCTCGGTCTCGATACCGAAGGGAGACTCGCCGCGCGGGTACATGATGCTGACGGAGAAGGAATTTTCCTGGCACACGCTTGACGGGGAGACCTACATGGAATACGCGCTTTGATAAAAGCAAAAATAAAAGGGACAACGAAAGGGAAAACGATGGCTTACAAGACCGACATTGAGATAGCGCAGGAGTGTGAGCTTCTGCCGATAACGACGGTGGCGGAGACGGCGGGGATTTCGCCGGACGACATCGAACAGTACGGAAAGTATAAGGCGAAGGTCTCGACCTCGATAATGAAAAGAGACGACATCCCGAACGGGAAGCTCGTCCTCGTGACGGCGATCACGCCGACGCCTGCTGGAGAGGGAAAGACGACAACGACGATCGGACTGTCAGACGGGCTCCGCCGCATAGGGAAAAAGGTCACGGTCGCGCTGCGCGAGCCGTCGCTCGGTCCCGTTTTCGGCGTCAAGGGCGGCGCGGCAGGCGGCGGATACGCTCAGGTCGTGCCGATGGAGGACATAAACCTTCACTTCACGGGCGACTTCCATGCGATAGGCGCGGCGAACAATCTGCTTGCCGCAATGATAGACAATCACATCCAGCAGGGCAACGCTCTCGGCATAGACCCGCGCAGGATAACCTGGCGCCGCTGCGTCGATATGAACGACCGTCAGCTCCGCTTTATCGTCGACGGTCTCGGCGGCAAGGCCAACGGCACGCCGCGCGAGGACGGCTTTGATATAACCGTCGCGACGGAGATAATGGCCGTCTTCTGCCTTTCCGAGTCGATATCAGATCTAAAATCGCGCCTTTCGCACATGATAGTCGCGTATACTTACGATGGTAAGCCTGTGACTGCCGGCGACCTAAAGGCGGTGGGCGCTATGACTGCGCTTCTTCGCGACGCCATAAAGCCGAACCTCGTGCAGACGCTCGAGGGCACGCCGGCGTTCGTTCACGGCGGACCTTTTGCGAACATCGCGCACGGCTGCAATTCGGTGATTGCCACGCGCACGGCGCTCAAGCTCGGCGATTACACTGTCACGGAGGCAGGCTTCGGCGCAGATCTCGGAGCCGAGAAATTCCTCGACATCAAGTGCCGCGCGGCGGGACTTGTGCCTGACGCCGTCGTCATAGTCGCGACGATTCGCGCCCTTAAGATGCACGGAGGGCTTGCAAAGACCGAGCTCGCGACGGAGGACCTCGCGGCGCTCGAACGCGGTATCCCCAATCTTCTGCGTCACGTCTCGAACATAAAGAACGTCTATCGGCTGCCGTGCGTTGTCGCTGTCAACAGATTCCCGACTGACACGGACGCGGAGATCGACTTTATCATAAAGAAGTGCGGAGAGCTCGGCGTCAACGCGGTACTCTCGACCGTTTGGGAGAATGGCGGCGCTGGCGGCGAGGCGCTGGCACGCGAGGTCGTTAGACTTTGCGAGGAAGAGCGCGGAGATTTCAGCTTCTCGTACGAGCTTGACGCAAGTATAGAGGAGAAGATAGAGGCAGTCGTCCGCCGCGTTTACGGCGGCAGCGGCGTAAGCATAATGCCCGCGGCGAAAAAGCAGATAGACGAGCTGACAAAGCTCGGATTCGGCGGTCTGCCGGTCTGCATCGCAAAGACGCAGTACAGCTTCTCAGACGACCCGACGAAGCTCGGCGCGCCCGATGGGTTCACCGTGACCGTCAAGAATGTAAAGGTTTCGGCAGGAGCCGGGTTTATAGTTGTCCTGACCGGCGACATCCTGACGATGCCGGGACTTCCGAAGTCGCCTGCGGCGGAGCGCATAGACGTTGACGACAACGGCAGGATAACGGGCCTGTTCTGATAAGGGAAGGCAGCACACTATCGGCGGGAGGACATTCCTCCCGCCGGATTTTTTTGCTCACTATTTTTGAAAATAGGTCTTTACAAACGAAAGAAAATAGTGTATAATATCCCCCGTCGAAGCGAAAGCCGAGACAATAAGCGGATAAAGTCGAAGGGCTCCGCCTCGGGTCATCCTCTCCCGTGTAAAATTTAAGAGGACAACATTCGCGGGTATGTGCGTGAAAATTCCGCCATACCGGCTCATTACATTCGCGGGTATGTGCGTGAAAATTCCGCCACACCCGCTCACAAAATTCGCGGGTATGGCGGAATTGGCAGACGCGCTAGATTCAGGTTCTAGTTTTCGCAAGGAAGTGAAGGTTCAAGTCCTTTTACCCGCAGGCTCGGAAACAGGCAGCATGTGCTGTCTGTTTTTTATTGTGATATTCGAGGGAATACGGGCACCGGTCTGACGAGCAGGCAGGGCACTCGATTTTGATGTGAGGCGGGAACCCGTATTAATTTAAAATACGTAAAAAGCGAGGCAATATATGAATTTTACAAATGAGGATATTCTGCAAATCGCCATGGAGCAATCGGCCATCGACGCAAACTGTCGGGCAGAGGATTTTCTGCGCTCAGAAAATGTTGTCGCCCTGTCGGCTGCAAATCCGCAAGCGAGGAAGTATCTGTCTCTTCCGCTGGACTGCAATCTGATTTCCTACGGAAGCAATATCGTTGCTTCAATTAACGAAAAATACAGTGCCGTCGTGACCGAATATATCAACCGTTTTCCGGCGGAGCACTGTTTTGAAACTCCCAATCTGCACGTTCTGAACGACGAGCTGCAAAAGGATAATTTGCGTATCTGTTTTATGGCGGAATATTTTCTGCCGGACCTTCGTGTGCTCCGGCCTTTGGACTGCCCCTATCAAACAAAGTTGCTGCACGCCGCTGATTTTTCGTTACTATACACGCCGCAGTGGAGCAATGCACTGTGCGAAAAGCGCAAGGAATTGGACGTTTTGGGCATCGGTGCTTACGACGGAGATAAGCTCGTAGGTCTTGCGGCCTGCTCCGCTGACTGCGAAACAATGTGGCAGATCGGTATCGACGTACTGCCTGCTTATCGCAGGCAGGGCGTTGCCTCGGCACTGACGAGCCGTTTGGCACTTGAAATACTGGAAAGGGGAATGGTACCGTTTTACTGCGCCGCATGGTCGAATATTAAATCGGTGCGAAACGCGATCAAGAGCGGTTTTCGCCCCGCATGGGTCGAGATGACGGCCAAGAGTGCCGCCCTTGTTGCGGAAATGAACGGGAAGAAAGAGGTTGTCGGATGAATAAAGCGGTATTAATGATAATGTATTTACCCGGAGGTGCGGAATGATTCGATATGCTGATATTCAAGACCTTGCTGTTTTAAGGGAGCATGATAAACATATTTCTGAATCCGAACTGAGAAATATCCTCCCTTTAAAGCGAGTCCTCATTATGTATCGAGAGGACACCTTTATCGGCTGGCTGAGATTTGGATTATTTTGGGACAACATTCCGTTTATGAATATGCTATTTATTTTGGATGCGTATAGAGGGCAGGGAAACGGAACAAAGCTCGTCTCGTTTTGGGAAAAAGAAATGGCGAAAGAAGGATATAGACAAGTTTTAACATCCACACAGTCAAATGAGCAGGCGCAGTTCTTTTACCGAAAAATAGGCTATACCGAATGCGGCGCGCTTTTGCTGCCGAAAGAGCCGTTGGAGATGTTCTTTATCAAAGATTTGATGCAGTTAAATTCCCGTTTGACGGGATGATGCAGAACAAAAAACGGTATTTTGGAGGGGTAAAATATATACTCCGAATAAGACCATGATCAACGGTCGGCAGGTATACTTGGCAATTATCCAATCAGGCGGGAATGTGTATTGACATCGGCACTCGGCGTTTGCTATAATGCCGGTTGGATATGTTGCATTGATAAACTAAAGAGGCAGATTATGAGAACCGTTCAGTACGGGGAGTTTGAAATTTCCGTTGACATCGAAAAGACAAGGGAATATTATCGGAATTATGAGATCTCGGATACGCAGGCAAATCGGAATTTTGCGAAGTATTGCGAAGCGTTAAGCGACGAGGAGAGAGAATTTTTCGATGCTTTCGCAATTGACCCCGTCTGCTGCGACATAGAGCATATAGGCGTGAGCAAAAATGGGGATTTTCCGTGCGGCGGATATTACTTTGTCTGCGGTGAATATATAAAATTCCCGCCGGAACAGCTCCTGACAATTGAAGAGCTCACTGAGAACGATTTTACAGATGACCGCCCCGACCCGAGGATCGATATCGGGCTCTTTCAGTTTGATTTTCAATGCGCCGAGTACGCTTGCAGCGATATCCCGGAGGATATGCCGGAGGGATTTATCTGCATCCGGTTTTGGTGCGAAAATATGAAATGGCTGCTCGATGAGGAGCCCGAAGTGCATATGTACGAGCCGCCTCATTTTTGGGAGATCCGCCGAGTGCTGAAAGAAAGAAGAGAGCGGCGCGAACAGGAAAAAACAGATCTTGAAGAGGCAAAAAAAGATTTTTGCCGCGCGGTTGAGAATATTCATACCCAATTTCACATCTTCGACAAAAAAGAGGTCAGAGCTTATCAAAAAGCATGGGTTGACGCCTTTTCGCCGTCCGCGGAAAGCCGCCGGAAAATCAAAAAGCTGTGCGTGTCTCGGCGTCGGTTTACCCCTTTTCTTTGGCATATGTTTTCATATGAATTTCTGCCGTGCAAGGAAAAAGAAGAGGCAAGGACGGCATATTTCAAGACCGATAGGGGAGGCTGCGTTTTGTTTGATAACATATATAGGCTCGCCTGCCATCTTGAAAACGGCGCCGCCCTCACGCCGGAAGTGCTTGACGAATTTGTTGACGTTACCGTCACTGCCGACGACTTTTCGTGGACATATTCCAAAACGCATGAAGAATACTGCGGACCTTATTTCTATAAAAAATAAACGGAGTTCATATCTGTGCAAACAGAAAAAAGCAGGCGACGCCTGCTTTTTTCGTTTATTACCGGCTTACCGTGCCTGTCTCATAGTCTTCCGTAAGCTCCGTCACGTCGTTCCCGAACCGAATCCTGCATCCGGCGCCGCCGTTTACGGTGAAACGGTTCCGCGGTCTGTCAAACGAAGCCTTCATAATAACGTAGCGCCCGTCGTATACCTCGGTTTCCGCGTGATCGGTCAGCCCGAAAACGCGAAGCTCAACGTTCCCTTTGAAGCCGTATTCCGCATTAGGGTGCGTGATGCCGACGGGGATGACGCTGTTTTCGCGCGCGAACAGCGGTATTGAGAGGTACCCGACGCGCTCCGTGCGCCATACGCCGCCATCTATGACATCGCCTGTCAGAAAGTTCGTCCACTTCCCGTGCGGTAGATAGTATCGCGCAATGCCGTCACCGTTGAAGACGGGTGCGACGAGAAGCGACTCTCCGAGCATGTACTGCTTGTCGAGATAACGGCAGTTGTAATCGTCCTCAAATTCAAGCGCCATCATACGCATCATAGGGACGCCGGTCAATGTCGAACGGCACGCCTCCGACCAAAGATAAGGCATAAGCTCGTGCTTCAGTTCGGTAAAGAAGCGAAGCACTTCGACGGACTCCTCACCGTAGAGCCACGGCACCTTGTAAGCCGTGCTGCCGTGCAGCCTGCTGTGCGTCGACAAAAGTCCGAACGCGCACCATCTTTTATAGAGGTCGGGCGAGGCGGAGCTTTCAAATCCGCCGATATCGTGGCTCCAAAACGAGAATCCGCTGCTCGTGAGCGAAAGCCCGCCGCGTATGCTCTGTTCCATGCCGCCGTAATCGGACCAGCAGTCGCCGCCCCAATGTACGGGGAACTTCTGACACCCGGCAGTCGCTGAGCGCGCGAAAAGCACGGCGTCATCCGCTCCTCTGCGCTTTGCGAGCACGTCGCGGACGCATTCGTTGTAAAAATAGCTGTATAAGTTGTGCATCTTTTTCGGGTCGGCGCCGCTGTGATAAACGGCGTCCGTCGGGATGCGCTCGCCGAAATCGGTTTTGAAGCAGTCAACCCCCATGTCAAGGAGTTTTCCGAGCCCTTTGCCGTACCAGCTCACGGCCTCGGGATTTGTGAAGTCCACGATCGCCATGCCGGGCTGCCACATATCCCACTGCCATACGGACCCGTCTTTTCGCTTGAGAAAATATCCCTTTTCACACCCTTCGCAAAACAGCGCAGACTGCTGCGCGATATAGGGATTTATCCATACGCAGACCTTGACGCCGCGCTCGTGTATGCGGCGTATCATCCCCTCGGGATCAGGGAAGACGTCGCTGTCCCACATAAAATCCGTCCAGTGGAACGGCTTCATCCAGCAGCAGTCAAAGTGGAACACGGAAAGCGGGATACCGCGATCAAGCATCCCGTCAATGAAGCTCATGACGGTTTTTTCGTCGTAGTTCGTCGTGAACGACGTCGAAAGCCACAACCCGAAGCTCCAGCGAGGAGGCAGGGAAGGCTTGCCGGTTAGGTCGGTATACCGGCAGAGGACGTCCTTCATCGTGTCGCCGCAGAAGATGAAATAGTCGAGATATTCGCCCTCTACGGAAAACGCAGTCCTGTTGACTGTTTCCGTCGCTATCTCGAAGTCGACGCGCTCGGGATGGTTGACAAAGACGCCGTAACCGCGGTTTGAAAGAAAGAACGGTACGTTTTTATACGACTGCTCGGTGCTCGTGCCGCCGTCTTCGTTCCAGACCGTGACGGACTGCCCGTTTCTCACTATTGGAGTGAACCTTTCGCCGAGCCCGTATATGAGCTCGTCAACTCCGAGCTCCATGCGCTGGCACATGTACGCCGTCCCTCCGGGATATGCGTCTCCCTGCCAGTTTTCAACTATATAGGACATATCGTCGCCGGAGGAGGACGTCAAAAGCTCGCCGCCGCGGTAAAACCGCATCGAGCAGTCGGTTTTGTTTATTCTGAGCTCGAGCTTCCCGGAGCGAAGCGTCAAAAGCTCCTTTGTGTTCCCGGCTTCAAGCGTGCAGCCGGGGATATTGAGCGGAAAGCCCGCGTCGGCATGCACACGACCCATATGATGATATATCCTTATCCTGAGCGAATCACGGACAGGCGCGCTGACCTCGAAGGTGAAAGAGACGCCGCCGAGAGTGTCGCCCCTGCCGTTCACGCCGAATGACGGGGCGAATATTTTTACCGAGCCGCCCGCCTCGTTTGTTTCATATACCGCCCGCGGCGAAAAGCTGCGCGCGCCCATTTTTGTGAGCCACCGCCCGTTCCTGAATTTCATTTTTCACCCCCAAAATTTTAGGCTTTTTTTCGATTTGAATTTTTCACGCGTTTATGTAATTTCCGCAGTGAGTTATTCTTATGTTCCCGATATCGTCGGGCGTAAGCTCGACACACTCTCCGCTTAATGTGCGGGCGCGGCCGCCGATCTTGACAGTCACGGGCTCGCCGGGAAGAAGGTCGAACCAGTTGTCGGACAAATCCAATATATACTCGTCATGCGTCAGCGACGCGGCGTGAATAAAGCAATCTGAGTTGAGCGTCAGGGAGTAGACGCCGTCCGCATACGAAAGCACACGGATGATATCGGGGGTGCGGAACGCAAATTCCCTCGGATATACGAAAAGCTCGACGCCTCGGCTGTATAACGTGCCGCCTTGAAGGACTGAAAATTCCAAGTACCGCGTCCGCCGCTGCGCTTTGTCCGACAGAGCCATTGACATATCCGCGGTCTTTATATCAACAGCCGAGAGCGGAGGCGCAGTAAAGTCCTTTTCCGCTGAAAGCAGGATGTGCCCGTCGACGTCGCGCAGACTGTACCGAAGTGTTCCGTAAAACGGTTCTGTAAGCTCGCTTGACGCGTTGAACGTCACGTTTTCGATATCGGACGTATCGCAGCTCACGAGCAGGGGAGAGAAAAACCTGTGCGAATAGTGATAAAGTCCCTTTTTGTTTCCGAAATAATCGACGCATGACCACGATATCATCGGCGCGCAGTCGTTGTATTGCCAAAACAGCGCACCCATGCTCGCCCCTCTGTGGCGGCGCAGGTGTTCGACGTCCGTTCTGATGCAGTCTGCCTGAACGACCTGCGAGGTGTATATCATGCCCCGAACAGAGCGCGGGATGAGCATGACGTTTGCCATATAAAACATCAGCTTCTCGTTTCCGAGCTCGCATTTTTGATGAGATTCCATGACGTTTGAGCACAGGTTCGGCTCATCCTCGCTCGTAAAAAAGCGCACGGTTTTGTAGTCGGGAAGGCTCTCAAAGCCGAACTCGGAGCAGAACCTGTGGACGTTCTGTTTAAAGGCTTCTATCGGTTTGAACCCGTGCCACACCTGCCAATAGTGGCTGTCTCCGTCGTCGACGGAATAGCTGTGGTCAAAACATTTGCTGCCGTCGTATATTCCGCCGCCGCGGCTCGGCGAGCTCGGCCAGTACGGCGCCGTGCATCCGCATTCGTCTATCGCCGCTTGTATCACGCCTTTTTTGCCATCTCCGCCGAACATGCGGAAGTAGCATTCCTTTGCCGCGCTGTCGTCGGGGACGCCCCAAGTCTCCCACATTTCTTCAAGCTCATTGTTGCCTCCGAGAAGCGCTAACGACGCGTGATTTTTAATGCGGATGATATTGTCGCACGCCTCGCGGTATACGCCTTCGAGCGCCTCTTCGTCAAAATCATATACGGCGCACGCGAACATGAAGTCCTGCCAAACTAGAAGCCCCATCGCGTCGCAGCAGTCATAAAAGAAATCGCCGGGGTAGTACCCGCCGCCCCAAACGCGCACCATGCAGAAGTTTGCGTCCTTCATGTCGGCGAGCATGAGGCGGATCTTTTCGTCCGTTATGTCGGGGATAATGTTGTCCTGCGGAATGTAGTTTGCGCCGCGCGAGAATATCTTCTTTCCGTTCACTGATATGCAGAATTCGCGTCCGCCGTCGTCGAGCCTGTCGCGGCAGAGCTTTATCTCCCGCAGCCCGATCTTCTGCTTCATCGAGCGCCCGTCGTCCGTCGTTATTCTCAATTCGTAAAGAGGCTGTTCTCCGTAACCGTTCGGGAACCAAAGGCGGGGAGAGTCAATTTCAAATACTGCCGTCTGCCCGACGGCGACGCGGACAGCCTCCCCGTTGAAAACGACCTCGGCGCATGCCTGACAGTCGGCGCGCTTTCCGGTAATGAGCGAATAAAGGACGGGTGTGACTGATACGGATGCCGAGGTGAAACCGTCGCCGAACTGCTCCTTTACATCTGCTGTGAGCTCGTATTCGTTCCGCCTCAGCTCGAGCGAGCCGTATATCCCCATGTCGGGAATGACGGCGCCCCAGTCCCATCCGTACATATAGTGCGCCTTGCGGATGTGCTGGTATCCCGGCATCGTCGAGGACACGCCGAAGAGCGGGCGCGCGGCGTGCGCCTCTTCCGCGAAGACGACGGGAGATTTTATCCTTACTTCAAGTAAGTTTTCATGATGCTTCAGAACGCCGTCGGGTATCCGAAACGCAAAGACCCTGTGCATATTGTCGCAGGAGCCAAGCGTAACGCCGTTCAGAAACACGCGCGCGACAGTGTCGACGCCGTGCAGCACAAGCACCGACATATCGGGCTCCGCGTCAAAAATTGTGCGGAACACCACGTCACGGCGCGCGAGCCTTTCCGCCTCATACTGATTTTCGCCGACCGAGAAATCGGGCGGGGCGACCGACCCGCGCAGCGTCCCGAGGCAAGACACGGGCAGCCTGCCGCAGTCGTATTCCTCGCCGTCGTATATCAGCGTCCAATTTGTGTTTACAGTCATGATTTCCGCTGCCTCCGGCAGTTTTTCTTCTACGATATCAATATATCACGAAAAAGGCGGCTTGTCGAGAGTGATGCGCCCATAACCGATACAACGAATGCGAAATCCGACGATATGTTAAATCATGACTGCGAAATAATATTTACTTTTTCGTGCGCCTAGGATATAATCAAATTTGTAAGGTGTCATTATATTTAAAATATTTAAAAAAGCGGCGTTTGCCGCGAGGGATGACGATATGTTTGAAATTTTCTGCATGGGATGCGACGACGCCGAGGACGCAGGATTTGAGGTCGACAGACCAAACGGCTGGGGAGCCGGCTGCTATCTGCTTTTGTTTATAAAGACGCAGGCATATATGACGGTCGGCGGCGTCGAGCAGATAATTCCTCCGAATACATTCATAGTTTACAATAAATGTTCATATCACAAATACCGCGCGTGCGGGGACGTATACATAAACGACTGGATGGAGTTCGACGGTCCGAATAATTTTATGGACCGGCTCTCCATTCGATTTGATACGCCCGTATTTGTTAAAAGCGAGCACGAAAAAGAGATATCGTCTGTATTCCGCCTTATATCGGAGACATTTCATTCGCGCGGCAGAAGAGGGCTCGAAACGTGCAGCTTGCTTTTGGGGGCGATGCTGAATATGGTTTCGGATCTGTGTCCGGCTGAGGGAAAATACGGCAGATATCACGACGAGCTTCTCGAGCTGAGGCGCGAAATATACGGCTCGCCGGAAAAAGACTGGAGGATTCCCGAAATCGCGGACCGCTTCCATCTGAATAAGTCATACTTTCAGGAGATATACAAGAAAACGTTCGGGACGTCGTGCGGGACGGACATAATCAACAGCCGCGTCGAATGCGCGAAGGGCGCACTCTTAAATACGGACCGGAGCATGTCTGAGATAGCGGATATGTGCGGATACGGCAGCGCCGTGCATTTTTCGCGCCAGTTTGTGCGCGTCGCCGGATGCCCGCCGACCTCGTTCCGTAAAAAATACCGTACCGAGCGATAAAAAATCAAAAAAGGAGAGATAAAGCATGAAAAAAACGGTAAAACACGCGCTCGCGTTTGCGCTTACGCTCGCGATTGTTATGACGAATTTGTTCTTGTACGGATGCGCCGGCGACGGTGATGATAAGAGCGGCAAAAACGAGACCGACACTGCGTCCGGAACGGAGGACGTCACAAATGCGCCGACGACATCGGCGGAGACGGAAGGGGAGGCGGACATGGAAATATCGCCTAAAGTGAGAATAACGAAAGGAAAGTTCACGGTTGGGGATAAGGAACTGTTTATAAACGGGGTCAATACGCCGTGGCAGAACTGGAACGATTTCGGCGGAAATTTCAACGCGGGATTTTGGAACGCGCACTTCCGCGACCTGCACGAAATAGGCGTAAATGCTTCGCGCGTATGGATAAACTGCAACTCGATGGTAGGGATCAAGCTCGACCGTGACGGAAAAGTGGCTGCCGTGACCGATAAGCATTGGCAGGACATAGACATGCTTTTCAAGGTCGCGGAAAAGAACAAGATCTATATCATGCCGACGCTTTTGTCGTTCGACCACTTCAAAAGCCCCGACTCTGCGGAGCTTTGGCGCAAGGTTGTGACGGACGACGAGGCGCGGCAGAGCTTTATTGACAAATATATCATTCCGTTCACAAAGCGGTACGGGGAGGATCCGTATCTCTTCAGCATAGATCTTATGAACGAGCCCGACTGGGTCCATGAAAACGCGGAGTGCGGGCAGCTCCCGCTCGCCGCTCTCTCGAAATTTTTCGCCGAATGCACGGCGGCGATACATAAAACGAACCCCGACACGCTTGTCACGGTCGGGGTGGGGATAATAAAATACAACTCGGCAAAGTATGAAGGCAACATCATTTCCGACGCGGTCATGAAAAAATACGGCGGGGAAGACGCGTGCGTCGATTTTTATTCGACCCATTACTACGAGTGGATGAAGCCGTGGTTCGGCGTGCCGTATACGACCTCGCCCACAGTCTTCGGGCTTGACGCGGGCAAGCCCGCGCTTATAGGCGAGATCACAGCCGACAGCACCGAGAACCTCAAGGGAATATATGAAAAGGCTTATAAAAACGGCTGGTGCGGCGTTATGGAATGGGCGTCGAACAACGTGGCTGCCCATGCCGAAAACTGGGACGATATCGCCGAGGCGACGAAAAATATAGAGGCGCTCATACCCGACCGCGTTTTTCCGCTCGGAAAATGAGCGGTCTTGCGCTTAAAGCGTTCCGAGCGTATGGTTTATGCGAAATTTTGTGATGTCGTCAAGCTCCGGCTCGCGCACTCCGATCTCGTTTCCGATCTCGAGCACGAATGGGTCATTTTCGGTGAACGACCGCCACTCGGGCAGCGCGTCCCCGAAATTGTCCGTTCCGTTCGGGTCGCCGGTCTTTACGAAATTCGCCCAATACGACGCGACCTTGCGCGCAAGGTCGTAGTGCTTCCCTCGGAACGGACGCCAGCTCCGCGCGAGCGAGTCGTAGGCGAACCACAGCTCAGCGCCGTGGAATGAGCCGACATTCGGAGACTTGTCGTCGGGAATGTCGGGGTTGAACTCGTAAAGATACGTCTTTCTGCCTTCGCGCGCCTGCACCGTGCCGAAAAGGTACGCGCCCGCCGTCATCGCCGTGAAGGCGTCGCTGTCGAAAAGGCGCTCGACATCGCTGTCAGACGTGACGCCGCACATCTCGCGGAACGCTTCCTCGTGTTCGCCGTAGCGCGCGGCAAATTCATTATACTGTTTAAGCGTGCGCGGCAGAAGGTCGCGGCGCATGAACGCGCGCGTCTCGCCCCTGTTATAACCTGTGAGTACAGGCACGCGGCGGTGCTCGTCGTGTACATACGCGTCGAATGCGTCACGGAGCAGGAGCACATTGTCGACGACGGGTGCGAAGAACGCGTGCGCCTCGGCAGAGCGGCGGAACAGCTCGTCCGCAGGCAGCGCGCGAGCCTCGGCGAGCGACTTTATCCCCGCTTTTTCAAAGAATTCCTCACCTGCAGCCTCAGCGCGCGAAAGCTGCCCCGTCTTTATAAACGAAGCGCCCGTATCGGCAAATTCCGCGCTGACGGCGCTTTGTATTATTGCGCCCGCGATAAGTCCTTCCGACAGCGGGGACGTGAGCAGACACTGAACGCTCCCCGCGCCCGCCGACTGACCTGCGATCGTTATGCGGTCGGGGTCGCCGCCGAATGCGGAGATGTTGCGCTTTGTCCACCTGAGCGCCGCGAGCTGATCCTCAATGCCGTAATTTCCTTTGGGCGCGTCGGGCGACTCTGCCGAAAGCTCGGGATGCGCCAAGAAGCCGAAGACGCCGAGGCGGTATGTGACCGCAACGACGACGATCCCGCGCCTTGCCACATGCTCCCAGTCAAATTCGACCTCATAAGGGTATCCGCCCTGATATCCGCCGCCGTGGATGTAAAACAGGACGGGGAGTTTTTCGTCCGCCTCCTTCGCGGGAGTAAATATGTTGACATAGAGGCAGTCCTCGCTCATATCGTAGTCGGGACCCGAGGGGTGAAGCTCACGCGACCAAAAGTCGTTGGGGTCGGCGCCGGGCGTCCACTGCATAGCGATGGGGCCGTATTTCTGCGCGTGACGCACCCCGTCCCAGTGGGGCATAGGCTGCGGCGAGCGCCAGCGCAGCTCTCCGACGGGAGCTGTGGCGTAGGGCACGCCCTTGAATACCGTGATGCGCGGGTCGTATCCAAAATAACCTTCGAGTACGCCTTCCTCGACCCTGACCTGCTTCAGCATAATAATTTACCTCCCGATTTTGTCGCAAAATTAATTTATATTAAGAATTATTTCTGCTTTTATCTTACATCAAATAAGCGAATGTGTCAATAGGGAAGAAATATTATTTTTCCGTCCACTTACCGGACTTGAGCATCGGTGCCTTTTTCACGGATAATTACTATCGGCGTCATCTCCCGCCCTTGACCGGCGGGATTGTCCCCGATCAGACGGACGAGCGTTCTGTCTGAGAGCGCGATATCGCTTGATTTGCCGAGAATGACCTGCCCGAGATCGTTTGCGTCCACTATCATGCAGCTTAAGCCGAGCGCACGCTTTATATCGTCGCACACATCGTCAGGTCGGCGCGGGAGCTCAATGCCGATATCGCGGTACTCGTCCCAAACGCCGCCGTAGAAGCCGTCGAGTCCGCTGACTTCGCGTCCCGCGATCATGTAAAACACGCCCTTTACTCCGAACAGCTTGCAGAAGCCCCCGAGTATTGCCGCGAGGATTATGCGCGGCGCGCCTTTTTTGTCTATCGCGTACTGCATCTTTATGGGAGCGCCGACGCCGAGCCCGTGCGACATATCCCGATCAGCAAAGTGCGAGAGGAACTTTGCAAGACGCCCGATCTTCACGTCCTCGCGGCGCACGATCCTATGTTGGCAGAGGCTGACTATTTTTTCGCTTATCGATACGATGTCGCCCGGACGGCAGGGTCCCGATACATACTTTTGCAAAAGCTCCATGCAGTCGTCGCTTTCCGTGACAAAGTGCGTTTTTATAGGGATGCGCTCGTATGTTCTGCCTTTTACGGTGATTTCGGCATGCTTCATTTGGAACCTCATATGCCGCCATGCGCGTAGGCTTTGAGATATTCCTCAAGGCAAAGTCCCGAATCGTATATCTCGCGCGCCGCCGTCACCCCGACGTACCTGTAGTGCCACGGCTCATAGTTTATGCCGGTGACGGAGCTCTTTTCGTTCGGATATCGCAGGATGAAGCCGTATTTGTACGAGTTTTTCATCAGCCAGCGCTGCACGGGCGTCTCTTCCAGCTTCTCGTCGAGAAGCTGATAAGACTTGTCGACAATATCGAACGCGAGCCCCGTCTGATGCTCGCTCGTGCCGGGAGGCGCGACCCACATCGAGGCGGCGCGTTCGGCGTCGGCGCGCGTCATTCCGTCGGCGGTATACTTCCGCACCTTATTTTCAAAAAGCTGCGTCTGCTTATCGTTTGTCCTGTACGACGAGCAGATGATGGGAGAGAGCCCCTCTTTACGCATGTCGTCAAGCATTCTTTTAAGCTCGTCCGCTATGCGTGCGTCGGCACGGTGACCGCCCGTCAGGTCGGCGAGAGATACGGAGAAGTCATCGGGCAGAGGGGAATCTTTATTTACGAGGATGAGCATCCAAGAGTCCTTTGAGACATTTGCTTTCGCCTCCGTGTCAGGACCGCTTTCCCGTTCGCTTTCGTAAGGTGTTATATTCTCGGTATCGGGCGTATTTTCGTTTTTGGAAGTGCTGCCCGGCATCCCGACGTATGTATCATCGGAAGGGAGGAAAGTATCATCTTTAGACACGGTTTTTTCTTCATGCATAAAGTCGCCGTGCGTCGGACTTTTTTGGAAAAAATGACATACAAAAATGGCTGAGAAAATCACGCACACGGCGAATAAAACGAAGATATAGACCGGCGCGTATGCGGCGCTGCCGGACATTTTGCGGCGGCGCAGTACAGTTTTTTTCATAACGGTTCCTTTCAAAAACAAAAGCATTTATTTCGTCCGTTATCCTACGAAATAAATGCCTCTTTTTTGTTTCGGAACCGTATCGGAATTTATTATTTTGCTATTGAAAGCTCCCCCGTATTCACATCGACGGCGTAGTTTCCGAAGCGGTAATCGGTGACTTTTCCGGTGCTTGGATCTTTTGAGGTGACGTAGAGCCGCAGCACACGGTCGCCGCGATATCCGCCCGATGAAAAATCGGGTAAACCCGTGGGAAGGGGTGATATCGATTGGAGATAAGAAAGAAACGGGTCGCCCTCGCCGTCATGCTGATATCTGAAGGGCGCGCCTTTTGAAACTATCGTGATGTCGCAGACGGCGCAAGTATCCGTATCGATGCAGGCGTAGACCGCGCAGTCGTAGTACTCGGCGCTGACGTTCCAAACGGTGATCGCCTGCTCCCGAGACAGATCGTTTTTTTCATTTTCATAGCGCAGATATGTCTCTTTTGTTACCTTGAGCGATAAAAGCTCGCCGTCGGGCGGAAGGCAGGGGAGCGGGACTGCGTCAAACTCGTCAAGGCGGCGGAGCTGAACGTCAAGCATATCGAGTATGCCGTCGTCATCATTCTCTGTCACCGAATACAGTATGACGGAGCCTTTTGAAAGCATGATGCGCTCCCAAAGCGAGTATTCGCGCGTGTCTTTGTATATATTTCCGTCGTCGAGCGCGACCTGGCATATGGCAACGGATGTTGTTCTTCCCATAATGATGCGGTTCTGATATGCAACCAAAAGGAACGGCGCCGACGCGATGAGAAAAAGGGCGAAAAACAGCGACGCCGCCGCGGCGATGCTTTTGAATTTCTCTGTCATTGCTCGGTCCCTCCCTTGTATATATCCATACTTACCGTAACTGTCGTCCCTTTGCCGACCTCGCTTTCAAACGCTATCCCGAAGCCGTGGCGGTTTATGATCTCGGAGCATATCGAAAGCCCGAGCCCCGCGCCGCCCTGACTTCGCGAGCGCGACTTGTCTATCATATAAAATGCGTCCGTGATTTTGGACAGCTCTCCCCGCTCCATTCCCCGACCAGTGTCGGAGACAGTCACGAGATAGTCGTCTCCGTCAATATGACCGAGCACCCGTATCACGCCGCCGTCGTCAAACGACTTGCGCGCGTTGTCGAGGAGGTTATAAAAAACGGTTTTCATAAGCTCTTCTTCCATAAGGACGGAAGCGTGCGCGGCGTCAAATTCTACTGTTATGCCCGTGTCCGAAAGCGACGCTTTAAACATCGTTATAACGTCGGAGAGGGTATCGTACACATCGACAGGACTTCTCAAAAGCTCGCGCTTTTTCATAACGATAAGCTCGAGCAGGCGCATCGACAGCGTTTCGAGCCGTTTGCCCTCGTAAAAAATATAGTCGGCAGAGAGCCGACGGGCGTCGTCGGAGAGCGGACGTTTACGCAGATAATCGGCATATCCTATGACGGAGGTGAGGGGAGTTTTTATCTCATGTGCGAAAGCGCCGACGAAAAGTTCGCGCCGCTCGACCTCTGACTGAAGCTCGTTCATTTTTTCTACGAGGCGGTCTGCCATGACGTTGAAATTTCGTGACAGGACAGCTATTTCGTCCTGCCCCTTCCGTTCTGCGCGCACGGTGAGATCGCCGCCCGCTATCGTCTGTGTTATTTTGGTAAGATTTACGACACGGCGCAAAAGCAGCTTGGAGATAACAAACGTAAGCGCGCCTGCCGTAAAGAGCATGCATATCATGACGAGCGCGAGCATATTTAACTGCGAGCGCTGCATGTCGAAAACATGCGTGCAGTCGCGGTATGTGTTTATATAGAAAACTGCGCCTCGATAACTCGTGGGGCGGACAGTCCGTATATAAAACCGCTCCCCGTCGGCTTTTACGTCGTAGTAAAAAAGCGCGGTTTCGGTATCGGAGCCCGCACGGATCATTGATATGTCCGACAGAAAATCAGTGCTCACATATGCATAGCTGTCTCTGTTTATCGAGGAAAAGATGATTTGCCTGTCCGCGTCTATTATATCAAATCTGTTCCGCTGTCCGTTCCCGTCGATGCTTATCGAGCGCACGACCTTGACGACGGTATTTTTTATTTCATCGTAGTTCTCGGATGGGTTTTCGGTTTCGACGGAGCCAAGCTCGTTTGAGAGCGCGGAGAATACTATGTCGTTATAGTCCATGCACGCGTCCGATTCTCCGTCAAGCTGCGCGCGAAAGCCCGACTCGATCAAGATATATCCCGAGACGGCAACGCTGACTACAGCAATAAACATGGTCGTAAAGTAGATTTTCCGGAAAAAATTCATGCGCTTCTCCTATACGTCGAGCCTATACCCGATCTTATAGACGGATACAAGCGTACCGTTAAGGGCGAGCTTATGGCGCAGGCGCTGAACATGCAGGTCAACGGTCCTGCTGTCGCCGAGATAATCGCTCTCCCACACCGTCGCGTATATCTGCGACCTGTAGAGCGCTTTGTTTCTGTTGCGGTAAAAATAGAGGAGCAGATCGTATTCCTTTGCCGTAAGCGCGACCTCGGTCCCTTTCTTTGTCACTATACGGGAACGCACGTCTATTTTTATGTCGCCGAACTCGATCGTGCCGGCGTCCTTGCCGTATCGCCTAAGTACCGTTTCGACGCGCGCGACAAGCTCGTCGATCTCGAACGGTTTTGAGATATAATCCTCGGCTCCGGCGCGCAGACCGCGCACCCGGTCGGGGACGCTCGTCTTTGCGGTAATGAAAATTGCTGGGATGCCGCACAGCTTCACATATTCGAGAAGCTCATAGCCGTCAACGACAGGCAGCATTATGTCTATCAGTACGAGGTCGTAAGCGCCGCGCTCGATCATATCCGCGGCGGCGCCGCCGTCGCAGGCGCACTCGCAGCGGTAGCCTTCGCCTGTCAGCGCAAGGCACAGAAGATCCGATATTGGTCGCTCGTCCTCGGCAATCAGTATTTTAATCATTTGCGTCACCTTCCAGGAACTTATTTTACGTCTCGGATGCATCATAGTTGTAAACAATATTGTATCACAGCTCACGGCGTCGGGAAAAGAAAAAGAGGCGCGGAAGTCCTGCGGCATTATAAAATTTTTGTCGCCGATACTTGCGGGAGTGAAAGTTTTATGGTATAATTTCTAAAATTGAATATCGAAAATACGGTTTGAAAAGTTGTGAGCTGAGTAAATTAAAAGGAGATCCGGTTCGAATCCGGGACAACCGCCATTACTGTATTTGACAATATGAGCATCCATGCGCCCGAAGGGGAAGACTGCCCCTTGGGAGGTGTGTTCTTTTGTCATAAGTCAGGATATCTGCCGTATTTTTATGGTTTACCACCGCTTTGGTGAGAAGAGTGCAACCGAATTTATGCCGGACTGTCGGCGTTCGTTTTGCACTTTTTTTGTTTTTAAAGAAGCGATCCTTCGGTCCGGCGCATCGATTTTTGCCGCTGTCCCTTTAAGGTTCTGACCTTTTGAGGGATGGCGAGCTTTACCGGGAGGGAGAAAATGACGCCGGAAGAAAAGAAAAGCTGGGCAAAAGAAAAGCTCCGCAAAAAGCGGGACGAGCTCGGGCGGCCGCCGAAAAAAGAGGACTTCGACGGCGCGACAAGGTCGAGGATAAAGGCGTTCCTCGGTCCGTGGCACCGTGCGCTCGAGGCGGCGGGTCTCAGGGAAGCGAAAAAGGCAGACAAAAAAGAAGGGGCAAAAGAAAATTCTTCGGAGGATGCGAAAAAATGAAAAGAATATTTGCGCGCATTTCGTCAGCGATACTCGCGCTTTTGATTATACTTCCCGCGATGCCGGGCGCGGTCTTTGCCGCGGACGATACGCTCGTCATCTCGACATACGACGAGCTTGTTTCATTTGCCGCCGACGTCAACGGCGGCAGCTCATATGAGGGCGTGACCGTCAGGCTCACGGCAAACATCGACCTCGGCGGCGAGGGCAGCCCGTGGACGCCGATCGGCACCGCCGCCTTTCCGTTTTGCGGGGTATTCGACGGCGGATATCATGTCATAAGCGGTATATATATCGAATCGGGATGCTCGGTCGGCCTGTTCGGCAGCGTCAGCGGGGGAGGCGTGAAAAATCTCGTCGTCGAGGGCTCTGTCACAGGCAGCGCGTCGGTCGGCGGCGTCGTGGGAACGCTAAAAAACGGCACTGTTGAAAACTGCGGCAACCGTGCCGCGGTCACAGGTTCAAATGGCGTCGGCGGCGTTGTCGGCGCGCTTTCCGGTGCGTGCACGGTAAAAGGCTGCTTTAATACGGGAGATGTCGGCGGCACGACGGGCTATATCGGCGGCGTTGTCGGGCAGGGGGCGAGCGGCTGCATCGTAAGCGACTGCCGCAGCACCGGAGCCGTTTCCGGTCCTGCCACCGTCGGCGGCATTCTCGGCGGGCACAAGGCTTATAAAACGGATGTTAAGAATTGTTACAGCGTCGGAAAAGTCACTGACACGAAAGGCACAGGCAACAACATCGGTGCCGTTGCGGGCGCGACAAGGGGCACGGTCGAAAACTGCTATTACCTTGCCGAAGCTTCAGGCGAGGGCTTCAACGATTTCGGCACGCCGTTTTCGGGTACACTTTCGGCCTCGCTCCTCGGAGACGCCTTTGAGGACGGCGGCACATATCCCGAGCTGACATGGGAAAAAAGCATCAGTACAGACGCGCCGCTGATGTCGGGATTTACAGAAAAGACAGCGCTGTCGGCAAAGCTCGCCGACATGATACGCGCCGCCGTGACGAGCGCAAAGGTCCACAATAACGTCGGCTCGGGCACGCTTCTCGGAAGCGAGGCGTTCCTCGCGGGGGCGAGCTCCACGGCGACGGACTGGATGGCGCTTGCGATGGCAAGGTTCGGATATTTTGATGCGAACGGGAACTATCGCCATCTTATCGACGACGGCGACGGATTTGAAGACTATCTTTCCGCAATGAAGAAATATATCGAGGCGGCATACGCCGACAACAGCGGGATACTCCACTCCGCGAAAGCGACCGAATGGCACAGGGCAGCCCTCGCCGTCAAATCTCTCGGCGGAGATCCGACAAATTTCGGTTCATATAACGGGGAACCCATTGACCTTATCGCGGACGGAAGCTATAATTGTGTCATAAACCCCGGAAAGCAGGGCATAAACGGCTGGATATTCGGGCTTATAGCGATTGATTCCGGACTGTTTGCCGTGCCCGCAGGGGCACGTTTCACCCGCGAGACATTCATCACGGAAATATTAAAAATGCAGCTCACGGACGGCACTGACGGAAACACATACGGCGGCTGGGTCCTCGGCGGTTACGGGTCAGGCTCCGATATCGACATCACCGCGATGGCGATCCAGGCTCTCTCGCCCTATTACAACGACGATACCGTCTATACATACACGAACGCTGTAAGCAATGAGGAAAGGCGCGTCACGGTCAGGGGGTGTGTTGACGAGGCGCTGTCCGTTCTTTCCTCCCGCATGGACGAAAACGGCGGTTTTTCCTCGTGGGGAAGCAAAAATGTCGAGGGGATAGCTCAGGTCATGGTTGCTTTGTGCAGCCTCGGCATTGATCCCGCGAAGGACTCCCGCTTTATCTCCTCGGGCGGCAAGACGCTTTTGGACGGACTTTGCGGCTTCCGCCTTGCAGACGGCGGGTTCAGCCATGCGGGCGGCGGAGAATGGAACTATATGGCGAACGATCAGGCGGCATACGCGCTCGTTTCGTACTGGCGGTTCGAGAACGGAATGCGCGCCCTTTACGATATGCGCGGGGAGCCGGAAAAAGCGCAGAAAAACGCGGTCGATGCTGCCGTTTTAGCGATAGACGAACTGCCGGAGCCGTCGTCTGCCGATTATAAGGCTAAGATAAAGGCAGCGCTCGACCTGTTCCGAGCCGTTCCCAAAACCGAGAGAAGATATGTCAGAAATTATTCCGCCCTTGCGGCGGCGCTCAGCCTTATCGGCGGCGAGGACAAGCTCTATACAGACGACCCGTATACAGTCCGCATAGAGGTGACGCGGCAGCCGAACAAAACGGCGTATTTCGAAGGCGAGCTCTTCGACCCGTCGGGGCTCGAGATAACGGCATACGACAGCGCGGGCAAAAGCCGCGCGCTCGACGCGTCCGAATACCGCATATCGCCGTGCGGCGAGCTCCAAAAGACGGATACCGAAGTATTTATCATATATGAAACTCTGAAAGCGTCGGTCGGCATCACAGTCGAAAAAAAGCTGCCGTGGCAAGGCTCGGGAATCGAGGACGACCCGTATCTCATAGGCACGGCAGACGAGCTGTCGGCATTTGCGGAATTCGTGAACGACGGGAACAGCTTTGCGGGCAAATATGCCGCGCTTTCGGCAAATATTGACCTGAGCTATATGAAATGGACTCCCATTGGGCGCACGCAGAGGCTTGCTTTTGCGGGCACGTTTGACGGGAGGGACTTTGCGGTCGACAATCTTTTCTCCGCGACGGGCGGTCTTTTCGGCTATGCGTCCGACAGCGCCGTTATCAAAAACGTCGGCGTCGCGGGCGGGGAGGTCGGAGCGAATACCGGATACAGCAGCTTTTTCGGCGGGATAGTCGGATGGAGCGACGGCGCGGATATAATAAACTGCTGGAACGGAGCCGACGTTTTCGGCAGCTATTCGGGCGGCGTCGTCGGGACTGTTCGCGGCGGCGAAAGCGTCATTTCCGGCTGCTTCAATCGCGGTAATGTGACGGGCGCGGAAAGCTCGACACGCATCGGCGGGATCGTTGGCCATCTTGCGAGCGGCACGAATGTCACAATAGAGAATTGCTATAATACGGGCAGGATCGTGGGCGGGTCCGACATCGGCGGTATCGTCGGCGGCATGCAGGACGGACCGCACCTGCTGAAGTCTTGCTATAACGCCGGCGAGGTTGCCTACGTCTCCGAAAATGAAAACGTAAACGGAGATGTGGGAGCCATTGTCGGGAACTCGACGCGCGGCGACAATACTGTTATCGACTGCTTCTATCTTGGCGGCACCTGCACGGATGGCGGCATGGGAAAGTGCACGCAGATCGCGGATACGACATCCGCTCTCGGCAAGGCACAGATGAAGGACGGTACGCTGCTGTCCTCCCTCGGAGGTGCTTTCAAGGCAGACCCGTACGACCTTGTAAACGGCGGATACCCCATTCTTGTATGGCAGAATACAGACGATGCTGACGCAGTCGACAGAGTTATTGCCCTGATAGACGCAATCGGCGACGTCACGCTCGAGGACGAAGCCGCGATCCTTGAGGCAAGGCTGGCATATGATGCGCTCGACGGCGACGAGCTGAGGAAGCTCATTTCAAATTATGAAGCCCTGCTTGCGGCGGAGAGAGCGCTTTCGGCGCTGAAGGACGCAGCCGCAAAGCCGACGCTGCCCGACACTGACAAGGACGTCCCGTCCGATAAAGACGGCTCGGGAGGCAGCGCCGTGCCGCCTGAGACGGGAGATAAAGCAAATCTGTCGGTTTGCATGGCACTTATGCTCGTCACGCTCTTTGGAGCGGCGCTCACGGCGGAAAATGGAAAAAAGTTCAGTGAAAAATGACGCTTCCCACAGGAGATAAAAAACCGTGAACATAAAGAAAACGGCTGTTTATATATTAAGCCTGTTTTTGGTTTTCTCTCTTCTTCTCCCGCACGCCGTCGTGACTGCGAGCGCCTCGGGTCCTACGCTGACGACCACGCTCAAGGACGGCGCGGTCGTGAAAAACGACAGGCTGACGTTTGACGTTTGCGCGAGAAATCAGGCGGGACAAAAGATCGCGTCCGCCGTCACGCACAACGGCGAGCGTATCGCGCCCGTTTGGGAAGACAGCGACAAAACGAGCTATACTCTCATCCTCACAAAAGAGGGAGAAAACACCGTCGTCGTCAGCGCATCCTCCGACGGCGGCAGGAAGAAGCAGTTGACATATCACATAACCTACATACCGACAGAAAAGGGACAGCCCATAGGCAGCGCAGTCATAAGTGTGGAGGTGTTCACGCTCGGCTGCGGGTATCTGACAGAGCCCGAGCTTTTCCCGATACGGGCAGGCGAAACCGCGGCGGAGACGCTCGTCCGCCTGCTGCATGAAAACGGCTTCGTCTGCTACTACGGCGGAGCCGTCGAGGACGGATTTTATCTTGCGTATATCGCAGACGGGACCGCGTCCGAAAAAACTTATAACGGCTACAAAAAGAGCGGTACGGCAGAAGATCCGAAGAGGCTGGGGCTGACGCCGTCAATTCCCGATTATCTGCATAAGAATCTGTTTTCGAGCATGGATTTTTACGACCCCGGCGACTACGAAAAGAACTGGGAAGGTCATCTCGGCGAATTCGTTATATCCTCGGGCTCGGGCTGGATGTACTGCGTCAACAATACATTCCCGAATGTCGGCTTTTCCGATGTGTATCTGTCGGACGGCGACGTTGTGAGAGTGCAGTTCACGCTCGGATACGGCGCTGATATCGGAGGAATAAGCGCGCTCGGGGGGCAGATCCCCGGCGTCGAAAATCAGCCCGAGACGGGATATTACCAAACGGCAAATAAGGACGAGCTGACACTTGTTATCGCAAATGCGCGCGCCTCGGGACTGTTGGCGTTCGAAAATGTAAGGCGCGCATATTCGGACGCGCTTTCGGTCGCGGCGCGGCTCGACGCGCCGCAGAGCGCGGCAGACGGCGCCGCCTCGGCGCTGAAAAGCGCGCTTGCAAATCCCGTCGCAGAAACGGAAAAACCCGCCGAAACGGAGAAGTCTGCCGAAACGGAGAAGCCTGCCGAGACCGGCAAGCCCACCGAGACCGGCAAACCCGACGAAACAGAAATCCACGCAGGCACGGATACGGATGCTCCGACCGATACGGCGGGTGAAAGCGGCACGCCCGCCGACATTGTCGAGACTGATGCGCCGCCAAAATCTCCGCCTCCGCTTTTGTCGATAGCGCAGGGAATAATCGATTGGAAGAAAGCCGACGTCGGCTCACCGAAAAAGGGAGATTTGCTCTGTGACGCTTTTCTTGAGCTTGCGGGCACAACTGCCGGAGACTGGTATCCGATAGGGCTTTCACGCATAGGGGCAAGCGATAATTTCGACGGATATCTTGCCGTGCTGCGCGACAAAGTCGAGGAAAGATACGGACAGCCCGGCAGACTCAGCGCGGCAAAGGCGACCGAATGGCACCGCATAATTCTGTCCGTGCTCGCGGCGGGCGGCGATCCGACGCATTTTGGAACGGACGAAAACGGGCAGCCGATAAACCTTATCGCCGACGGAACATACGACCGCGGCAAAACGACGCCGCTCGGGCGGCAGGGGATAAACGGTTGGATATGGGGGCTTATCGCCCTTGACGGCAAGCGGTACGAGATACCGAACGGCGCATACTATACGCGCGAAGACATTATCTTCGAGATTCTTTCAAAACAGCTCTCCGACGGAGGCTGGGCACTGAGCGGAAAAGTCTCCGACCCCGACCTGACAGCGATGGCGGTTCAGGCGCTTGCGCCGTATTACGAGAGCGGAGAACAAGAGGGCATAAGCGAAAAGACGGAAGCCGAGGTTTGTCATGCCGTCGACAAGGCGCTCCTTTGCCTTTCGTCGATGCAGCTGCCGACAGGAGACTATGCGAGCTGGGGCACACAGAACGTCGAGAGCACCGATCAGGTGATCATCGCTTTGTGCTGCCTCGGGATAGACCCGCAAAGCGACGCGCGATTTATCAAAAACGGGAACACTCTGCTTGACGGCGTGCTTCGCTACCGGCAGCCCGACGGCGGATTTGCCCATTCCTACGATCACGACCCCAACAACCCCGCGTCCGTGCCGGGAGAGTCAAACAGCATGGCGGGCGAACAGACGCTTCTCGCGATGGCGGCGCTCATAAGGCAGCAAAACGGAGATCCGACGCTCTATGATTTCAGGTCGGAAGAGGGCGGCGACGATCATCCCGTTGTCTTTTCCGACGAAGACAGGCGCGCCGTCGACGACCTCCCGTCGCCGCTTTCTACGGAGCAGTATGTGACCGTAACCGCGCTGCTCGACAAACTTTTGCAGTCGGAAGAATTTGCGAGGAAGGAAGAATACCTGCAAAAGCTGACGGAGGCGAAGGCGCGGATATCGGAAATTCAGGCAGAGGTCGACGCCCTGAATGAGGAGATACGCGAAAAGCTCTATCCGTTTGAGAGCATTTCTCTACGCGACAAAAAGACAGTCGACGCGATCATTTCCCGTTATGACGCTCTCGGCGCCTACGACAGAACGAAAATTTCCCATTGGGATGACGTTATCAAGGCAAAAACGCAGATAGACACGCTTCAAAGGGCGATCATAATAGGCGTCGTTTTGGCGGCAACGGCGGCTGCCGCCTCGGTTTTTCTTATCATAAGCATAAGGAAAAAGCGGCGCCGCCACGCCGATGAGATGGAGGAACTCGCCGCCCGATTTGCAGACGAGGACGAAGAGGAAGACACGGACGGAAAAGAATAAATGCGAAAGGAGTGTGTGCCGTGAAAAAGGATATATTGGCGGTCTTCGGGATAGTTCTTATATTGGCGGTGCTCATAAACGGCACGCACGTCCAATCGGTCGACGAATACTATCTCACACATATCGACGATATCACGCCGGAGAGCAAAACGGTGACGCTCAGCATCCGCTGCGACACGATCCTTAGGAATTACGACGACCTCGACCCGGCGCTCAGGTCGGAGGAATTTGTGCCAAAAGACGGGGTGATAATGCCGCCAACGGAATATGTGCTCCGCGACGGGGACACCGTTTTCGATATTCTCGAACGCGCCGTACGGCACGGAAGAATACAGATGGAATTTCAGGGGGCTGAGGAAAACCCGTTCGGAAGCGTATATATTCAGGGAATAAATTATCTTTACGAGTTTTCATGCGGTCCGCTTTCGGGCTGGATGTACCGCGTGGACGGCGAGTTCCCGAGCCGCGGCTGTTCCCGCTTTGAGCTTTGCGACGGGCAGAATATCGAATGGGTCTACACCTGCGACCTCGGGCAGGATGTCGGCGCGGAATGGATAAAAGAGAGCGGAGGTCAGGGAAAATGAAAGCGTTTTCAAATGTTCATCCGGCGGTATGCATGACATATTTTTTGTCCGTGCTGCTCGTCTCGATGTTTGTCCCTCATCCCGTCCTTCAGGCGGAGGTGCTTTTCGGAGGCGCTCTGTTCTGTGCTCTGCTCGGAGGGCGGCGCGCGTCTTTTCGCGACCTCGGCTTTTATGTGCCGCTTTTTCTGATGGTCGCCGTAACAAACCCGCTCTTTTCCCATAACGGAGTAACGCCGCTGTTCTTCCTGAACGGAAACCCCGTCACGCTCGAGGCGATTTTGTGCGGCATATCGATCGCCGTCACCGTTATAGGCGTGCTTCTGTGGTGCAAGTGCTACAGTTTTATTATGACGAGCGACAAGTTCCTATATCTTTTCGGCAAACCGATACCGAAGCTGTCGCTCGTGCTTTCGATGGCGCTGCGTTTCATCCCGGTTTATATAAGGCAGTCACGCCGCGTAAGCCGCGCGCAGAAGGCGATGGGGCTTTATTCCGGAAAAAGCATCGTTGACAGAGTGAAAAACAGAATGCGCGTGCTGACCGCCATGATATCATGGTCGCTCGAAAACGCGATGGAGACCTCAGCCTCGATGAAGGCGAGGGGTTACGGAGGCAAAAAACGGACGAGTTTTTTCCCGTTTCGCTTCCGCACATCCGACGGAGTTCTGCTCGCGGGCACCATTGTCCTTCTCGCCGTAACCTTGGCAGGTGCTGCGGCGGGGGTCACGGATTTCAACTTTTACCCGCGCGTCGGCGTGATCGGGAACTCTTCCGCCGCCGTCGCAGTTTATGCGGCATTCGGGGCGCTGTGTCTTTTGCCGTCCGCACTTGAAGTAAAGGAGGCTGTAACGTGGAATTATTTCGTGTCGAGGATCTGAGCTTCCGTTATCCGATGGCGGAAAAGGACGCCGTCAGTCATGCTGATTTTTCCTTAGAGAGCGGGGAATTTGCCGTTTTGTGCGGACCGTCGGGCTGCGGGAAAAGCACGCTTTTGCGGCTGCTCAAAAAAGAGACGGCTCCCGTCGGCGACAAAACGGGGCGCATCATTTACGGCGGGGAGGCGGACGTCCCGGCTGACGCCGGAAGGATTGGCTTTGTGGGGCAGAATCCGGAAAGTCAGATAGTTACGGACAAGGTTTGGCATGAGCTTGCCTTCGGACTTGAAAATCTCGGTGTCCCCGCTTGTGTGATACGCCGCCGCGTCGGCGAAATGGCGAACTTTTTCGGCATACAGGACTGGTTCCGACAAAGGACTGACGAACTGTCCGGCGGGCAGAAACAGCTTCTTAATCTCGCCTCCGTGATGGTCATGCAGCCGGAGCTTCTGATACTCGACGAGCCGACGGGACAGCTTGATCCGATAGCGGCGTCCGATTTCATTGCCGCGCTTAGAAAAATAAACCTCGAGCTCGGGCTGACCGTCCTTTTGGCGGAGCACAGGCTGGAGGAAGTCTTTCCTATAGCTGACCGCGTCCTTTTGATGGAGGGCGGGAGGATCTTGCTTAACGACTGCCCGAGAAATATAGGTCCGCGCCTGTCAAAGCTCGACCCTTCCCATCCGATGCTGCCTGCAATGCCGAGCGCCGTCAGGATATGGCAGGGAACGGATGTCGGAGGCGAATGCCCCATGACAGTCAGGGAGGGGCGCGACTTTCTGAAACGGAATTTCAAAAGCCGCGCAAAATCTCTTTCTCTGCCCGAGTATAAGCATGACGACGCCGTCTTTGTCGAGATGAAAAATGTGTGGTTTCGGTACGGTCGGGATCTGCCGGACATACTGCGCGGCGTTTCGGCAAAGGTTTACCGCGGCGAGCTGTTCTGCATCCTCGGCGGCAACGGCGCCGGGAAAACGACGGCGCTGAACGTTATTGCGGGGCTTGAGAGGCCGTACCGCGGGCGCGTCAATATAGGCGGGAAGCCGATAAAGGAATATAAGGGCGGGGAGCTATACCGGCGGAATCTTGCATTTTTGCCGCAGGACCCAGAGACAGTATTCGCGCATGATAATGTGCGCGCCGATATGCTTGAGATTCTTGAGACCTTGGAGATACCGAAGCGGGAAAGAGATGAAAGGATAGAGAAAACGGCAGGGGAGCTCGGGGTTTCGCATCTGCTTGACCGCCATCCGTATGACCTCAGCGGCGGCGAGATGCAGAAATGCGCGCTCGCGAAGGTCATTTTATCGGAGCCGAAGCTCCTTTTGCTCGACGAGCCGACAAAGGGACTCGACGCCTGGGCAAAGCATGGGCTTTCGGAAATACTGAACGGACTGAAAGATAGGGGGCTGACAATAATCTGCGTGACGCACGATATTGAATTTGCCGCCGAGGCGGCGGACAGGTGCGCGCTGTTCTTTGACGGAGAATTCATCTCGGAAGACACGCCCGAAAGATTCTTTGCGGAAAACAGCTTCTACACAACCGCCGCAAACAGAATGGCGCGCGAGCTGTGGTCAAATGCGGTGACATGCGGTCAGGTCATAGAATGCTGCTTATCGGCGGGGGGAAAAACATGAAAAAGCTGATCTCGCGCGCGATATTTTGGATCCTGATACCCGCGGTCGTGCTGTGCGGCGCGCTTATTTTCCCGGCAAAGCAGTATGCGTTTATAACGCTCTGCGTCACGGCGCTCTCCTGCGTTCCGTTTTTCCTGCGTTTCGAGCGCGGGGAGGCGGATACGAAGCGCCTTGTGCTTATAGCAGTTATGACGGCGCTGTCTGTGCTTGGTAGAATTCTGTTTACTCCCATTCCCGGCTTCAAACCGGTGACCGCAATGGCTGTCATCACCGCCATGTATTTCGGAGCCGAGGCGGGATTTATGACGGGCGCGCTTTCGGCTGTCATCTCAAATTTCTACTTCGGTCAGGGTCCATGGACGCCGTTTCAGATGCTGAGCTGGGGACTTCTCGGACTTTTCGCGGGACTTCTTTCGGAAAAGCTTAAGCGCAGCCGAGTTCTTCTCTCCGTGTACGCCGTCATCTCCGGCGCGCTATATTCCGTCGTCATGGACGTATGGACCGTGCTGTGGGCGGACGGCGCCTTCAACGCGTCGCGCTATGCCGCGCTCCTTTTGTCCGCGCTGCCTTTTACGGCGATTTACGCGGTCTCAAACGTCGTTTTCCTGCTGATTTTTGCAAAGCCGATTGGAAAAACGCTTGACAGGCTCAAAACAAAGTATGGCATATGATAAAAAAGCGGCGGAAATACCGCCGCAAAAATATAAGGCAAGCCGCCGCTAAGGACTGTCGTGGCGCACCGTTTTCTCGCAAAGTCTTGCCGTATGCCTGAAAATATGGTATGATAAAACAAGTTTATCGGCTCTTATCGGAGAGGAAAATGAGAAGGTTTATCGTTTTACTGCTTTTGCTCGCTTTTATCATTTCCGCCGCGGCGTGCGGGGGAGCGAGAGGCAGCGGACTCGAGACAGGCATCGGAGAAACGGCGGTCGCCGACGGCTCAACTCTGCCCGACGGCGCGCAGCAGACGGAGGCGGACGAAGGCGTGAAGGAAGATAAAGATAAAGAAAATATGAAAACGTCATATCTTTTCGCATATTTCAGAGGAAACGAACAGGAGGACCTCTGCTACGGGGTGAGCCGCGACGGGCGCAATTTCCGCAAGCTCAACGGAGGAGATGCGGTCTTTACGTCGTATCTCGGGACGAAATGCATGAGGGACCCCTTTATTTTCGAGGGGGAGGACGGGTTTTTCTATATTGTTGCGACTGACATGAAGTCCGCGCTCGGCTGGAACAGTCAGTCGACAATAGTCATATATAAGACCCCCGACTTAATTGAGATAACGGACGGTGTGCTCATCAATTACAGAAAATTCCCCGGTTTTGCGCGGTGCACACGCGCGTGGGCGCCGCAGGTCATATGGAGCCCCGAACATGAAAACGATGACGGCTCGCGCGGCGCTTACATGATATATCTTGCGCTCGAGCTCGGCGACGGTCTCGGTACGATAATGTATGAAAATTTCACAACTGATCTTATGGACGCATCAAAATATACGGTCCCGAAGATGATGATATCTGGCGAGGCTGAGGGAAAATATAACGGCGCCGACGGAAAGATAAACGGCGCGATCGACGGGGACATCATAAAAGACACCGTCAATGGGCGGTGGCTCATGTTTTTCGATGGGCGCAACATTGCCGAGGCGGACAGCATAGAGGGTCCGTATAAAGAGCTCACAGAGCCATACGCGAAGGCGCACAGCGCGCCCGCGCTTGAAGGCTCGAATATGTATAAGCTGCTCCCGAAGGACAGCGGCGGCGTCGACACATGGATGTTCTGCGCCGACGGAAACGCGTTCGGCAACGGCTTCTGCATGTCTTCGACGACTGATTTCAAAAGATACAAAACGCTTCGCCAGGGGCGCGATTTCACGTTCGATTTTGTTCCGCGCCATGGGTACGTCATAACGCTGACAGACGAACAGTATGACAGGCTGATTGAAAAATACGGAGACGTGAACTACGCGGGAGGCGTCAAAAGCTGACAGTCAGAAGCTGACAGTCAGACGCTGACATTAAAAACTCCGCCTCATGCCATACGCCGCAGTACGGATTGACAGCCGGAGCAAAATGTAGTATCATATCGTTAAATATTTGTTTCGGCTCTGCCGGCATGAAAAAATAATTAGTGATTTATGTAAGGGAGGTGGTTTTTACGGATACAAAGGAAAAGACCCCGGACAGCTGCGTTGTTTCCGAAATAGAAAAGGAAAGCCTCCGTCTTATGGAGACTGTATCTTCTACCGAGCGCGAAGTGGCGGATATTTATCCGCGTATGATAGACGACCCAAATTCCGAAGAAATGAAGGGAATGGCGGATTCGCTGAAAAGGGCGACATCGAATATAGCGAGAGCGCAGGTCGATATGTTCGGCATAAGCGACGAATTTCACGCCCGCATGCGCGATATAAAAAAGCAGAAAAAGTCGGGAAGGTTTCATATCCCGTTCCCCGCGAACGCGTCGGTCGATATGTCCGAGAGCCTTTCGAACTCGTTTGCCAAAGGGCTGAATTTCTATAAAATAATGCTCATCGGCTTTGTAGGCAGCTTTGCGGGAGTCCTCTTTGAGCTTCTGTGGTGTCTCGTGAACAACGGGTATATAGAGAGCCGATCGGGGCTTGTTTACGGTCCGTTCAATCTTCTCTACGGCGTCGCCGCCGTCATCATAACCGTGTTTTTATATAATTTCCGCAACCGCGGCTCGTTTATTTCATTTGCCGGAGGCGTGCTCGTCGGGAGCGTGCTCGAGTACGTCTGCTCATGGGCTCAGGAGGCAATATTCGGCACGCGGTCGTGGGATTACAGCCACATGCCCTTCAACTTAAACGGGCGCATCTGCCTGCTTTATTCCATGTTTTGGGGCGTCCTCGGCGTTATTTGGATAAAGCGTATATACCCTATAATGGCAGGACTTATACTCATGATACCGAATAAGGTCGGAAAGGTCGTGACATGGGCGCTCGTAATATTCTTCGTTTTCAACTCGCTGATGACAGTCGCCGCGCTGACGCGGTGGGTCAGAAGAGACAGCGGGATCGAGCCGTTCGGCGTTGTGGGCGAATTTATAGACAGACGTTTTCCCGACGAGAGGATGGAGCGCATTTTCGCAAACATGAAATTCAGCGAATAATTTTTATATAAGGAGAGCATGACATGAGAAAAGATTTCGGAAAAAAGACGTGGATGTACCCGCTTCCTGTGCTCATAGTCGGCACATACGATGAAAACGGAAATGCCGACGCGATGAACGCAGCGTGGGGAGGCATCTATGACACGGACACCGTCGTCCTCTGCCTCAGCGCGGACCACAAGACGACGAAAAACATAAGGGCAAAAGGCGCGTTCACCGTCAGCTTTGCAGACGAAGCACACACGGCGGCGTGCGATTATCTCGGCATCGTCTCCGGCAACGACGTCCCCGACAAACTGTCAAGGGCGGGCTTTACGGTTGCCAAAAGCGGGCACGTCGATGCACCGATAATAAACGAGCTGCCGATGACGCTCGAATGCAGGCTCGTAAAGTTCAACGAGGACGGCAACGTCATAGGGGAGATAGTCAACGTCAGCGCGGATGAGACCGTGCTCGGGGAGAACGGAAAGGTTGACCCGGCAAAGCTCAGGCCCATTATGTTCGATCCCGTCAACAACGGCTATCTTGTCCTCGGAGAACGCGTCGGCAATGCTTTCTCCGACGGAGCAAAGATAAAATAAAAGCCTCGGCAAAAATCTACCGGGGGAGAGGTCGGCAGACATGATGCGTGTCGAGGAGAGGACCGAAACGCTCGGGCACATGAGGGAGTTCTTTGCCGCGGAGCGCATATATAAAGAGCTTTACGCCGCGTGCCCCGGCGCGTTTGAAACGCCTATCTATAACTGGGAAGAATTCAGAAAAAGACTCTCGGACGGCGGCGTGTCGGCGCGCGAGCTTGACGACGCGCCGTCTCCCATCATGCCGTGGCTTTCGGAGGATTTCTTCTTCAACGAAGAGAACGAAGACGTTGCGATAGTGAAAAACGACCGATACTGCCCCCCGTTTTGGCACAGGCTCGAATTCATAAAGGTCGTTTATGTAGTCTCGGGCAGCGCGACCTTTTTCACGGAGGGTAAAAGGGTCGATATCGGAGAGGGGAATCTCTGCATAGTCCCGCCGGGAGTTTTAAACGCGACCTTTTCCCATGACGACCGCGACATCGTCATAAATATCATAATAAAGCGCAGCACGTTCGAGAAGAGCTTTGCGAGCCTCCTATCAGAGGCGTCGGTGCTCTCCGACTACCTTTGGGAGATGCTCTACAAAAAGAACGGCGGCAGGGTGATCTATTTCAAAAAAATGCTGGACGACGACATTACAGAGCAGGCGCTGCATATCTATCGCGAGCTCAATTTCGAGAAAAAAGCGAGCAATATCATGCTCAAAAGCTATCTCATGCTTTTTTTCGGACAGATGCTCCGATATTATGAGGCAGACAGACGGTACGATGAGAAAAGAGACAGAGAGGATTTCCGCATCGCGGACATCATAAAGTACATAGACGAAAACAAAGCGACCGTCACGCTGCCCCGTTTGGCTGAGAGATTTCATTTCAGCGAGGGGTATCTGAGCCGCCGCATCAGGCAAGAGACGGGGCAGCCGTTCAACGTTCTGCTGCGGGAAATGCGTATCGGGCAGGCAGCCGTTATGCTGTGCAATTCAAACGTCCCGATAGAGGAGATCTGCTGCGCCGTCGGTTACGGAGACGTGAGCAGGTTTTATCGGAATTTCAGGGAGCGGTACGGTATGACACCGGCGCAGTTCCGACGCACCGGAATTATATAAAAAACCGCGAAACGCCAACGATAAAAAGGTCCCGCCGCGGGCGGGATCTTTTTTATGTTGTTAAAAAAGGTCATATAAAGCAAATAAAGTCTGCCGAAATCAAACAGTGACAGTTCGTGTGCCGAGTGATATATTGTTAATAAGGATTAAACTTTTCGGAGGCGGGACTTTGAAACGGAATACGAAAATAAGGTGCATAAGCGCGCTGCTTCTGCTCTCTATGCTGCTTGGCTTTGCCGCGTGCGGCAAAAAAGGCGGAGGCGGGGACGAGACTTCCGACACGGACGACAGCGGGAAGGAGAGCGCCGATATGGAGATATCAGGTCTGCGGACACAAAATCTTGTCGACCCCATAGGGATAAATACAAAGGAGCCCGTCTTCAGCTGGAGGCTCGGCTCCGATGTGCGCGGACAGAAGCAGACCGCGTACCGCATAGCGGCGTCGTCAACGAGAGAAAAGCTCGAAAGCGGCGACTACGACATATGGGATACCGGCAAAGTCGAGGGCGAAGACAACTACGGCATCGTGTACGGCGGCAAGCCGCTCTCATCTATGCAGGGCGTTTTTTGGCAGGTGAAGGTATGGGATCGCAGCGGGGAGGAGACCCCGTTCTCGGACGCGGCATATTTTGAGACAGGTCTTCTTGAAAAAAGCGACTGGAGCGCCAAATGGATAGGCGCGGGCACGGAAAGCGTATTGGCATCTCTCATGCCCGACAAGGTCGAAGAGAAAACCTCGGCGGGATATATCCTCTCCGACAAGGTGGGGGAGACGACGGGCAGGTATTTGAAGATAAACGTCTCGGAGTCAGGTCCTGCGGCGATAGGTGAATATAACGATGGCAATCTCGGCGGCGTCATATTCCGCGTGCAGATAATGGAGCTCGAGCTTTATCGGGGCGGCAAAAAGGTGGAGCTTCCTGACAAAACCGCAGTCATCGCGGCAAATTCGTTTTCATACGGGAGCCAGTGGGACAAGAAAAATCTTATAGACGGCAGCACGTCACAGGGTTATACCTCAAACACGTCTGCGCGCCCCTCATATGCCTCTCCTATAGAGATAACGCTCGATTTCGGCGAGGCGGTGACGTATGACGAGGTGCGCCTTGTATGCCGCACTGACAGCGCCTCGACCGACGGGGACGTCTGCCCGAACTATCCGAAAAAATATTATTACGAAACGTCGGGCGATGGTGTGTCGTATACGGCGATAGGGGAGATGATCGAAGTCACAAACGCGCCTACGGTCAGCGGGACTTCGGGTTCTGCGTCGAACGCGCCGATACTCTCCCGTGAATTTGAGACAAAGGACGGTGCAGAGGTCTCATCCGCGAGACTTTACATAAGCGGGCTCGGGATGTTCGAGGCTTATGTAAACGGAAAAGTGCTCGGTGAGGGCACGTTCTTCAACCCGGGCGAGAGCGACGTGCGCGACACGGTATATTACTGCACATACGATATCACCGACATCCTGAAAGAAGGCAAAAACGCCGTTTCGTTCCTGCTCGGCAACGGTCAGTACGCAAACTACCGCATCCACCGTCAGTTCGGTCGTTATTACAAGACCGACGACGCAAGAGGCGAGTCCGAGGTGAAGGGGATGTTCGGCGAGCCAAAGGGAATCGCGCAGGTCGTAATAAATTATTCGGACGGCAGCCGCGACATTATCGGAACGGACGGTACATGGGCGTATGTCGAAAGCCCGATAACGGAAAACAGCTGGTACGGCGGGGAGGATTACAACGCAGGTCTCGAAATTGAGGGATGGAACGACATCGACCCCGCGATCGCGCGTTCGGAATGGGGACATGCGTCCTTGATACCTGAGGACGAGATACCGGCGGGCGAGCTTGTAGGACGTGAATTCGAGCCCATTGCGATACAGGAGAATGACACGGTCGGCTCCGATAAAATAAAGGTGACAAAAAAGAGCGAGCGGGACGGCATATCGACGTATCTTGTCGACATGGGCAGAAACGGCGCCGGCTTCCCGGAGATAACGGTCAAGTCTACCGCCGCGGGGCAGACGGTGAAAATGTATCCCGCAGAGGTCGACACGTTTGACGGGTTTGCGGGGCATATCAATCAGGCGTCGTGCACGCAGAGCGCGAGCATCAACGGAGACCTCATATATGACACATATATCACAAAGGGGACGGGAGAGGAGAGCTGGCATCCGAGGTTCTGCTACCACGGATATAGATATCTTGAGGTCGTCGTTCCGTCGGAGATAAAGCTGACAAACGAGAATTTCGTCGGCTACATCCTCAGAACAGACAACGAAAAGACGGGCTCATTTAAATCTTCGGACGAGATACTGAACGAAATAAATACGCTGACGGAGCGCTCGATCGAGAGCAATATGTACAGCACGTTCACCGACTGCCCGCAGATAGAAAAGCTCGGTTGGCTCGAAACGCCCGGACTTATGTTTTATTCGATGGCGCATACATATGACATAAGCTCATGGATACCGAAGCTCGTCCGCGACATGACGGACGCTCAGTACAGAAACGGCAGGATCGCCGCTATCGCGCCCGAGTATTTCACGATAAACGGGCTTTCCGAGGACCTCAACTGGAACGGCTCCGTCATCTTTACGGCATGGCAGTATTATGAGACCTACGGAAATAAAGCGATCTTCAGTGACTCAAATTACGCCGCAATGGAAAAATACATGGACTACCTTGAAAAGAACGTCGCGAGAAACGGTCTTGTCACACAGGGAAACATGGGCGAATGGGGCGAGATGACGTCATACGGGACGACGCCGGTCGTGCTCGTCGAAACGACGGCATACTACCGCATGGCGGCGACGATGGCGAAGATCGCGGAGGTCAGAGGCGAGAGCGAGGATGCGGAGCGCTATCTTGCGCTTGCGGATAAAATAAAGGACGCGTTCCACAAAAACTCCGAGTGCTGCAATGAGAAATACCTCTACGGCAACGGCACGCAGTCAAGCTACGGATGTGTGCTTTACAGCGGCATCGTGCTCGAGGAAAACAGGGAAGAAGCGCTCGAGCGCCTCGTTTCGGCAATAAAAAAGGCAGATTATCACCTCACCTCGGGCGAAGTCGGTCTGCGTCAGGTGTTCTGCGCCCTCGCGGAGGGAGGCAGGAGCGACGTCATTTACAAAATGGTGACGAATGATACTATGCCAAGCTACAAGTATTTCATCGATAAGGGACTGACGACGCTCCCCGAATACTGGAATTTTGAAGAGCTTTGGTACGGTCTTGCGCGTTCCCGCAACCATGCGATGATGGGGCACGTCAAGGAATGGTTCACAAAATACCTCGCGGGCGTCAGCGCCGCCGAGGCGGGATATGACGTCATAAACGTAAAGCCGTCAGTCATAGACGGGTTGACGAGCGTCTCCGGCACCGTCGACACGGTGCACGGCTGCGTCACGTCTTCGTGGGAGCGCGACGCCGGGGCGGGCAAATTCACGCTCAGCGTGACGCTGCCTGTCGGCGTCGAGGCAAACGTATATATTCCCGTTCTCGGAGAGGGACAGACGGTCGCGCTTGACGGCGCGGATGTCAACACCGAGATGACAGAGGACGGAAGATATCTTATAGTGACCGAAAAACTCGGCTCGGGAACGTATACCTTCACCGTAAACTGAAAAATCGCCGCAAAAGCGCGGCTGACGAAAAAAGGCAGCACAGAGAGAATGATCTTTCTGTGCTGTCTTTGTATAAATGAGCCGAAGGGTAAAATAAAGCAAAAAGAGACAAAAAAATTGACCGCTTCTTGACTTTTGTCTGTTATAATAAAACAGAGTGTGCCCGGAGGATAAAAATGAGCCATAAAATTCTTATCGTTGATGACGAAAAAATGCTTACCGATCTTTTGTCGGAGCATCTGAGGGATTGCGGGTATGAGGCTTTTGCGGCCAACAACAGCGGTGAAGCCCTAAGAGAGCTGCAAAAACGACCCGATCTAATATTGCTTGACATCAATATGCCCGGCGGCGACGGCTTTGAATTGTGCCGAAGCATACGCGATCGTGTCGCGTGCCCCATTATTTTCTTAACGGCGCGTATCGCGGAACAGGATATAATAAACGGATTCGGGTTCGGAGGCGACGACTATATCACAAAGCCGTTCAGCCTAAAGGAGCTTACGGCGAGGATAGACGCCCATCTGCGGCGCGAACAGCGAAGCAGGAAAAGGGCCGCTGTCCTCACGACTGCCGACGGTCTTATCATGGATCTTAACGAGCGCCGCGCTTTTTACGGGACTGAGGAGATCGTTTTCTCGAAAAGGGAGTTTGATATAACGGAATTTCTGATGACATACAGAGGACAGATATTTGATAAAGAGAGGATCTATGAATCGGTATGGGGCGTTGACGCGGATGGCGACAGCAATGTTGTAAAGGAGCATATCAGAAAGATCCGCTCAAAGCTGCGATTTGCGACAGGACGCGAATACATTGAAACGGTGTGGGGAGTCGGGTACAAATGGAATGGTTAAAGAAGAAATACCGCAGCATGGGACTTTTGCAGTCCTTTATATTCACTGTATTTATAACGTTTGCCTTTGTCACTGCCGCCTCTCTTCTCGCGGTGTTCGCTTGTCTTGCAATAAGGAACAGTCTTATACCCGATCCCGGGAGGATAGACGTGTCCATCACGGCAAAAAATGCAGACGGAGAGACAAAGAATTACACGGTTACGATGCATATGGGAGAGAACAGCAAACTTCCTTCTATGCTAGTAAAGAAAGATGAGAACGGAGAGCCCGTGCCGGACTTTATCGACCCGACGTCAGTTGCCGTGGCTCTCGGAAAGCTCAGAGATCCGTTCTCAACGCTTACTCCGAAAAAGAAAATACTCTATCGGCTCAGCGGCGCCGCGATGGTTGTCCTGCCTTTTGCCATATCCGTATGCGGAGTTCTCGTTTGCGGTTTTACTTTCTACCGCCGGAAGCTCTGCCGCCCGTTAAAGCTCCTTTCCGATGCTACAGAGCAGATCGTGGGAAACGATCTTGATTTTAAGCTGTCGTATGACGCAGAAGATGAGATGGGGAAGCTGTGCCGCTCGTTTGAAAAAATGCGGCAGGCGTTGTACGAAAACAACCGCGAGATGTGGAAAATGATCGAGGAAAGAAGAGCCGTTCAAGCGTCTGTCGCGCATGATCTGAGAAATCCTATCGCCATAATCGAAGGGTATACGGAGTATTTGCAGCTTAATTTGCGGGCGGGGAGCATGTCATCCGAAAAAATCGAAGAAACCGTTGACAATATCGAAAAAGCCACAAAAAGGCTCGAACAATATACGGAATCCGTCAGAAAGATCGATCAGCTTGACGATATTGAAATTCACCGCGCGCCCGTTTTTAAAAGCGAGCTTATTGCCGATATTACGGAAGATTTGTCAGTTATGGCATCAGAGTGCGGCATTGAGCTTCGCGTAACGGATACTGCCGCGGCGGAAACGATTTTTATAGATACGTCCGTTTTATACCGCGTGATTGAGAACATCGTCGGCAATTCATTAAGATTTGCGAAGAAAACTGTGTCGGTTTCTTTCGCCTCGGAAGACGGTATGCTCGAAGTTACCGTTTCGGACGACGGCATAGGGTATCCGGAAGAGATACTGAACAGCCGAAATATGCTCTTGCTGCCCATGACGGATGAGAACGGGCATTGCGGTATGGGACTTACGATAAGCAGGATACTTTGCCGCAAGCACGGAGGGAAGCTCGAGTTGTCGAACAATATCCCGCACGGCGCCGTAACAAAAATTATTTTTGCGGTTTGACCGTTTCTTGACCAATATTTTATATGATCTCCCTGTAAATCATTTTTTGATGATACGGGGAGGTCTTTTTTTATGAAGAAACGGATTTGCACAATGCTGCTGCTTACGCTTGCGGCGCTGTTATTTATCTGCGCCTGCGGCAAGGATGCCGTGTCAAAAGCAGAGCCGACGGAAACTGACGGGAGCGTGCCGACAGCAGGACCCGATGACGCGGACGGGTCTGCGCCTGCGGAGGGCGGCAAGGATATTTTGCCGGAATCAAAGGGAGAGCTGTCGCTGCTATATCATATGCAGAGGCAGTACGCCGAAAGCTTTACCGAAAACGGGTATTACTATCTGACGCTCGAAGCTGAGCGCCTTTCGGACGGGCGTGAAGCGTGGCATCTGATGTATATGGATTTTGCCGCAAGACAGGAGATATACCTTTGCAGCGACGCGTCGTGCAGTCATAATACCGCTGACTGCACATCGGTTTTTCCGACCGATGAATTCGGCTTTTCAACGGCGCTGTTTGTTATGAATGACAGCCTCTTTATCCTTAGTAAGGAGCAGGACCATGACGGTTCCGCCGTGATGGGCGTTCTCGGTGACGGTTCGGGCGCCGCCGTCGAAGTGGAACCGACTGTTCTTTACAGGGCGAATCTTGACGGAACGGGCAGAGAAAAGCTCTATACGTTCGATCCGTCCGTGACCGTTGAAGATATCGCCGCGGGAGACGGCGACGGGCTGTTTTTTATTACGAAAAAGGTGACAACGGAGGTGGGCGAAGGTTTTACATATCAGACCTCCGCCGAACGGAAGCTCGTATATCTCGACCTTGCTCAGAAAAAAGAGACTGCGCTCTTCTCAATGAATTTCGGCGACAACATCGACTGGGACATCATCGGCTGTTCTGGACGAAGGCTGATCCTTTACGGTATAGATTTTGGACGCGAGTTGTCGGAGGAGGAGAAGCATTCGGAGGAAAGCTCCAAATATGAAGGCTCATCGGGTGTTTTTGCAACTGTCGACGTTGACAGCGGGACTCGGCATGAGATATATCGGAAGAAAAAATTACTCTATGAGGTCGAGGTCGACAAAAACAAACTGTACCTTGGAAAGGACGGCGAAATAATAAGCGTAGATTTGAATACGGGGGCGAGCAGTACGCTCTGCACGGTCCCCGATACCCAACTTTGGGGCATTATCGACGGCAGGCTTTATACACGCAGCGATAAAGACAAGACCTTATATTTTATCGATACCGAAACAGGCGATATAAGCCACTGCGGGCTTGTTGACAGATCTACAGGTTCGAGCCTTGACATCGTCGCGCCTGCGGGTGAATTTGTCCTTGTGATTTACGACAGCGATGTGACGCCGAGAAAAGACGGCTCTTTTACCGTCCACGGCTACAGATACGCGCTTATAGAAAAGGACGACCTTTTTTCCGGCAGAGATAATTTTGCGCCTATAAAAATGACAGGGAGCGGACGTTAAAGATGCTTGAGCTTTACGAAATTTCAAAAAAATACAGGGACAAGGTCGCGCTGGCGTCCGTTTCGCTGAGACTTGATAACGGAATATACGGTCTATTGGGCCCGAACGGCGCGGGAAAGTCAACGCTAATGAATATTATAACGGGCAATTTAAAGCCCGACTGCGGGCAGGTAAAGTGGGATGGAAAAAGCATTTCCGAGCTTGGCTCCGCGTATCGCTCCATTCTCGGATATGCCCCGCAGCAGCAGGGAATGTACGATTCCTTTACAGGACGCCGGTTTCTTTCATATATGGCGTCGTTGAAGGGCATTCGGAAGAAGAATATGCGCGACGAGATATCGAGGGTCCTCTCGTGTGTCAATATGACCGACGCGGCGGATAGGGCAATTGGCACCTATTCCGGCGGAATGAAACAGAGAATTCTTATCGCGCAGGCAATCCTCGGCACCCCTCGCCTTATTATATTGGACGAACCGACCGCCGGACTTGACCCAAAGGAGCGGGTGCGGATCCGTGAACGGATTTCTACGCTCGCGGGGGATAAAATCATTTTGATTTCGACTCATGTCGTGTCAGATATAGAATCCATAACAAAAGAGATCATATTGTTGAAATCCGGCACGATTATAGACCAAGCTCCCGTTGTAGAGCTTTGCGGGAAATATAACGCTTCGGGGCTTGAGGACGTTTATATGCAGCTATTCTGTGAGGAGGAGAAAGATGGGCACAGTGTGGAGACTGACATCCTTTGAGCTTCAAAAGGTCTATCGCAGACGCGGTTTTCGTTTTTCCTTATGTTTGCTGCTTTTGCTGAATATATTCTTTTTGTGGTATACAAATCTCGGAAACGGCAGTGCGCCGGAGCTTTCCTCATATAAGATGTTTACAGAGGATATAAAAGAGATGACGGAGGAAGAAAAGGACGCATTTGTATCCGGTCTGAAAGAAAAAACGGACGGCTTGTCCTTTGTCGCTCGCATCCTTTCAATGCAGGAAAGCGAGGTCGGGCAGTTTTTTGCCGAGCAGGAAATGACCGAACGCCCCGGTGTATTTGAAAAGTATTACGATATCTATGCTGCCGGGGACTATTTAAGATATACGTCTTCACTTGAGCTTGAGAGCGTTTTTGTAAACGAAATGTACGAGGAGGAAAAACAGGTCGCAAATTATTCCGAATACCTCGAGTCTGTGCAAAGACAAAAGGATCTGCTTTTCGGGATATCGATATTCGCGCCGCAAGACGCGGACAGCTTCGCCTCGCGAAATCTTCAAAAAAGCGCCGACGACCACGGGGCGTTATCTGCCGACGGGATAAAATGGACGCCGTCGAAAGCGGTGTGCTCGTCAATGGAAAATGTGTGGACAGACATTATTTTGCTTCTGCATTCGTTTTTGTTTGTAGGAAGCCTTATTACAGAAGAAAAGCAAAAGAGGCTCCTCTATATTACGCGCAGCACAAAATACGAGTCCATCCCGAATATTGTGTAAACCTCAGAAATGGTGTAAAATAAAATAACCAAAACGGAGGAAAACGCAATGG